>JAZKDA010000179.1:4735-10589 GCA_040387815.1 Pseudomonadota bacterium
TGGATTATTCCAACGGCGCGCTCGGCGTGATCCACGCCACCCGCTGGGCCGCCGCAGTCAAGCTCGACATCAGCGGCCTGGCCCATGTGCAAGCGTTCCAGAGCCGCATGATGGAGCGCCCCGGCGTGCTCGCAGCGCTGCGCGCCCAAGGCCTGCTGAAGTAGAAGCGACGAAACCACCCGATGCCCACCCTGTTCGAGGCCGCCACCGCGGGCGATCTGCGCCTGCCCAATCGCGTCGTCATGGCGCCGCTCATGCGCAACCGCGCGCCCGACGCCATCCCCACGCCGCTGATGGCCGAGTACTATGCCCAGCGCGCCAGCGCCGGGTTGATCGTGTCCGAAGCCACCGCCATCAGCCCGCAGGGCCAGGGCCACTCCGATGTGCCCGGCCTGTACGGCACCGAGCAGCTCGATGGTTGGAAGCGGGTGACCGACGCGGTGCATGCCGAAGGTGGCTTGATCGTGGCGCAGCTGGGGCATGTGGGCCGCGTCTCGCATGTGGAGCTGCAGCCCGATCACCAGCTGCCGGTGGCGCCCTCGGCCATCGCGGCCCATGCCAAGACCTACCTGATCAGGGACGGGATCGGCGCCTTCGTCCCCACCTCCACGCCGCGCGCCCTCGATGCGGGCGAGCTGCCGGGCATCGTGCGCGATTACCGGCACGCGGCGCGCCATGCCGTCACCAGCGCCGGCTTCGACGGGATCGAGGTGCATGCCGCCAACGGCTACCTGCTCGACCAGTTCCTCAAGACCGGCAGCAACCATCGCACCGACGACTACGGCGGTCCGGTGCATCGCCGCGCCCGCCTGCTGCTGGAGGTGATGCGCGCCATCGCCGAGGAAATCGGCGGAGGCCGCACTGGCATCCGCCTGTCGCCGGTCACGCCCTCCAACGGCGTCGACGAGGAACATCCCCAGCCGCTGTTCGATTACCTGATGGCGCAACTGGCCCCGCTGGGCCTGGCCTATGTGCACATCATCGAAGGCGCCACCGCCGGCGCGCGCGAGGTGCCCGGGCGGCCATTCGACTATGCCCAGCTGCGCCGGGCCTACCACCGCGCCGGCGGAACCGGCGCCTGGATGGTCAACAACGGCTACGACGCGGCCATGGCCGAGCAAGCCCTGGAGCACGGCGCCGACCTTGTCGCCTTCGGCCGCGCCTACATCGCCAACCCCGATCTGGTGGAGCGCCTGCGCACGGGCGCGCCCCTGAACCCGCCTGACCGCAGCACGTTCTACGGTGGCGGCGCCAAGGGCTACACCGACTATCCGCGCCTGTGAGGGCGGCCCGCCGATTGGGGCGAGGCTAAGCGCTGTGAGCGATTACTCCTCGCCCAGGCCTAGCGGGGCGGGTGTCTTCATCACGATACGGGTGAACAAACGCTCGAAACCGGGCTCGCGCTCGCCGCCGGCCAGGGGGTCGCGCTGCTTGCGGAACATGGCATCCAACTCAGCCTTGTCGCTGTCGCTCAGGTGGCGCTCGGCGGCCGGCAGCAGCTGCACTTCCTCGGTGCGCATATGGTCGAGGTAGAAGCGCACATACTCCTGCGCCGCCGACACGAAGGCCTCACGCCGGGTCTCGCCCAGCAGTTCCCACGCCAGCAGCAGGTGCTGCAGCCCGCGCACCCTTTGCTCGCCCTCCAGGTGGTCGCTCTCCAGGCGACGGATCACCGGCATCAGCTCGGGCGCGGCCCGGGCGATCTTCGGGAACAGCAGGTTCGACTCGTTGGGGTGGTGGCGCTGCTCGGGAAATTCGTCGATGTAGAACAGCATCGCGCGCATGACGTCGAAGTAGCGCATCGGCTCGTCCGCCGGTCCGCGCTCGAGCATGCGCAGCAAAGAACGAAGCACGGCCGACACGGCGGAATGCTCATCGCGAATGATCTGGAAGGCGGAAGGTTCGTGTTGTGACATGGTGGCGATCTCCTGACTTTCAGGTTCGCACAGCAGCCGCCCCCACGTCTTTGATGCACGTCAATCAATCCTGCGGCGGATGCCAACGACGCAGCAGCAGCGCGTTGGTCATCACGCTCACGCTGGACAGCGCCATCGCCGCACCGGCCACCACCGGGCTCAGGTAACCCAACGCCGCCAGCGGAATGCCCGCCACGTTGTAGAAAAAGGCCCAGAACAGGTTCTGCCGGATCTTGCTGACCGTGCGGCGCGAGATGTCCAGCGCGGCGCCTACCAGCCGCAGATCGCCACGCATCAGGGTGATGCCGGCCGCATGCATGGCCACGTCGGTGCCGGTGGCCATGGCCAGGCCCACATCGGCCGCGGCCAGGGCCGGCGCATCGTTGACGCCGTCGCCCACCATGGCGACCACCTGGCCGCCCTGGCGCAGCGCGCTCACCTGGGCCGCCTTGTCGCCGGGCAGCACCTCGGCGCGCACCTCGTCGGCCGTCAAGCCGAAACGCTGCGCCATCGCCAGCGCCGCCGGGCGGTTGTCGCCGGAGATCATCACCAGCCGCAGGCCCTGCCCGCGCAGGGCCGCCAGGGCAGCCGCGGCCTCGGGCTTGGGCGTGTCGGCGAACGCCATCAGCGCCCGCGCCACCAGACCCTGCGTGCCGCGCTCCACCAGCAGCGACACCGAGGCACCCTCACGCTGCCAATGGACCATCGGCTCGGCCAGCGCGGTCGTGTCCACGCCCAGCTCGGCCATCCAGCGCAGGCTGCCGATCAGATAGCTGCGCACGCCCACCTCGCCGTCGGTGCCGCGGCCGGGGACGGCGCGCACACCGGCCGGCTGGGGCACGGCCAGGCCCTTGTCGCGCGCGGCCGCCACCACCGCCCGCGCCAGCGGGTGTTCGCTGCCGCCCTGCAGGCTGGCTGCCGCGATCAGCTGCTCGTCGGCATCGCTGCCGGGCGCGGCGACAAAGGCCACCAGCCGGGGCTGGCCCACCGTCAGCGTGCCGGTCTTGTCGAAGGCGATGGTGCCGACCCGGTGCGCCAGCTCCAGCGCCTGCGCGTCCTTGATCAGGATGCCGTGACGCGCCGCCACCCCCGTGCCCGCCATGATGGCGGCCGGCGTGGCCAGCCCCAGGGCGCAAGGACAGGCGATCACCAGCACCGCCACCGCGTGGATCAGCGCGGCTTCGACGCCCGCACCGGCCAGCATCCAGCCGCCGAAGGTGAGCACCGCCAGCACCAGCACCACCGGCACGAACACAGACGAGACCTTGTCGACCAGCCGCTGGATCGGCGCCTTGGCCGCCTGCGCGTCTTCCACCAGCCGGATGATGCGGGCCAGCACGCTCTCATGCCCAACCGCCGTGGCCCGCATCACGATGCGGCCCTCGCCATTGATGCTGCCGCCGGTCACATGCGCGCCCGCGCCCTTGGCCACCGGCAGCGGCTCGCCGGTCAGCATCGATTCGTCGACCTGGGTGTCGCCCTCTTCGACCAGGCCGTCGGCCGGAACGCGCTCACCGGGCCGCACCACCAGCCGGTCGCCGGCCAGCACCTCGGCCAGGGGCAGGTCGATCTCACCGCCACCGCGCTCCAGCACGTGGGCAGTCTCGGGCCGCAGCGCATGCAGTGCCCGGATCGCGGCGGTGGTCTGGCGCTTGGCGCGCACCTCCAGCCACTTGCCCAGCAGCACCAGCGTGATCACCACCGCCGAGGCCTCGAAGTACAGATGCATCGCGTCCTGTGTGAGCCACAACCACACCGACAGGCCCCAACCCGCCGTGGTGCCGATCGCCACCAGCAGGTCCATGTTGCCCGTACCGGCGCGCAGCGCATGCCAGCCGGCCTTGTAAAAGCGCGCGCCCAGGATGAACTGCACCGGCGTGGCCAGCACGAACTGCACCCACGCCGGCAGCATCCAGTGGCGGCCCGCCAGGTCGCCCAACATCGGAAGAATCAAGGGCGCCGACAGCAGCAGGCCCACCGCCACCGGCAGGAAACCCGACCAGGTGGACACCTGCTGGTCGATCGCCGCCTCGGGCGCGCGCGGCTCGTAGCCGGCGTCGCGCACCGCACGGCGCAGCTGCGCCTCCTGGGCCTGACCGGGCGCAAACAGCACCCGCGCCGACTCGGTGGCCAGGTTCACGGTGGCTTCCTGCACGCCCGGCACCTTCTTGAGCGCGCGTTCGACGCGGCTGACACACGATGCGCAGGTCATGCCGCCGACGCCGAGATCGAGCGTCAGCGTGTCGGCCGGAGAGGGTGCGGTAATGGTGTTCATGAAGCGATGATCAACCTTGCCATGATGGGAAGCGCAAGCCTTGACGCAGATCAACCCGCCGTGCCGAAGGGTCAACGAACATCGCCTTGACCTTGCCACGGTGGGAGGGTTCATCCTTGCCTGCTTTCACCCTCATCCAACGGAGTCACCATCATGAACCAGATCTTCGACGTGCAAGGCATGACCTGCGGCCATTGCGAGCGGGCCGTCACGCAGGCCGTCAAGAGCCTCGACCCCGCCGCGCAGGTCAAGATCGACCGCCCGGCCGGCAAGGTCGAGGTGCAAACCACCCAGCCGCGCGAGCAGGTCGCCAAGGCCATCGCCGACGAAGGCTACGCCGTCCAATGAACATCGGCGAAGCGGCCCGGTTGTCGGGCGTGTCGGCCAAGATGGTGCGGCATTACGAATCGCTGGGCCTGCTGCCGCGCGTCTCGCGCAGCGACAGCGGCTACCGCCTGTATGGCGATGCCGAGGTGCACACCCTGCGCTTCATCAAGCGCAGCCGCGACCTGGGCTTTTCCATGGCCGAGATCACCGAGCTGGTGAGCCTGTGGCACAACCGCCGCCGCGCCAGCGCCAACGTGCGCAAGATCGCGCAGCGCCATGTCGACGACCTGGCCGGGCGCATCGCCGCCATGCAGGCCATGCAGCGCACACTGGAGGGCTTGATCCACTGCTGCCAGGGCGACGAGCGGCCCGACTGCCCCATCCTCGACGACCTGGCGGGTCGGCTGGGCCACGGTTCGTGAAGAGCGTTCCCGGCCTGCGCCGCCAAGCCTTGCGGTCGATCGCAGCCGCCGCCTGAGCCAGCGAAGGCCGCCAGCTTTACAAGCTCGCAACGCGGGCAGCATCCCGGGTTCACAGGCGGCTTGGACACTGCCTGCACGCTGCAATGCCGCAGTGCATACCGCAAGGAGTCACACATGGCTTTCGCCCGCACCCAATTCGTCACCGCCGCCCTGCTCGCCGCCCTGGCCGGTGGCGTCATCGCCCAGACCCCGCCGGTCGCCACGTCCGGCGGCCCCGCCGCCGCAACGCATACGCACATGCATGGCCACGGCGGCAAACAAGGCCACGGCCGCATGGACCCGGCCAAGCGCCAGGCCTACGTGACCAAGCGCCTCGGCGAGCTCAAGCAGAAGCTGGCCATCACCCCCGCCCAGGAAGGCGCCTGGACCGCCTTCGCAGCCGCCCACCAGCCGCCGGCCACCCCGATGGCGCGGCCCGACCGCGAGGCCATGTCCCGCATGACCACGCCCGAGCGCATCGACCAGATGCGCGCCATGCGCACCCAGCGCAACGCCGAGATGGACCGCCGCCTGGACGCCACCAAGTCCTTCTACGCCGCGCTCACACCCGATCAGCGCAAGCTGTTCGATGAGCAGACCGGGAGGTTCGCCCAGCGCGGCGGCCGGCATGGCGGCCACCACGGCGGCATGCACCGCGGCTGAGCTTCGCAAGCCCGGGCCCCGCTGCCTGCGGGGCCCGGCGCGTACCGCGACAGCGACATGGCTCGGCGTCCTACAGCCCTGTCCAGCCGCCCGGCGGCACAGTAACCGGATCAACAAGCATCCGCGCGCAGGGCACATGAGCGACACCCCGGCCACCGCCCATGTCCTGACTGTGATGACGGTCAACCAGTGTGTAATAGTGTTAAAAATCA
>JAZKDA010000179.1:10599-12048 GCA_040387815.1 Pseudomonadota bacterium
ACAAGGGCTTTACCACCTTCAACCGCCGGTTCATGCTGCCGGAGCTGCGCAGTGCCGTACGCCAGGTCGGCGCCGACCTGGTGTTCCTCCAGGAGGTGATGGGCACGCACGACGAGCACGGCCGCAACATCGCCGGCTGGCCCGAGGCGCCGCATTACGAGTTCATGGCCGACGAGATCTGGCCGCAGTACGCCTACGGCCGCAACGTCGTCTATCCCGAGGGACACCACGGCAACGCGGTGATGTCCAAGTACCCGATCGTCCACGAGCGCAACCACGACGTCTCGGTGGCTGGCCCGGAGCGGCGCGGGCTGTTGCACTGCGTGCTGCACGTGCCAGGCCAGGCCCACCGGGTGCATGCGATCTGCGTCCACCTCGGGCTGAACGAGCGGCATCGCCGCGACCAGCTGGAACGGCTGTGCGTCATGGTGCGCGGCGAAGTGCCCGAGGGGGCGCCGCTGATCGTGGCGGGCGACTTCAACGACTGGCGCTGCAAGGCGGACGCCATCCTGGCGGCCGGGGCTGGCCTCAAGGAGGTGTTCGTGCAGGCCTACGGCAGTCCGGCGCGCACCTTTCCCGCGCGCTTTCCCGTGCTGTCCCTGGACCGCATCTACGTGCGCAACGCGTCGGCGCACCTGCCCGTGGTGCTGCCGCGCAAGCCCTGGTCGCACCTGTCGGACCACGCGCCGCTGGCGGCGGAGATTCACCTGTGAACAACTGGCTCGCCGGCAACAGCGTTCGCCTGCTGCGCAACGGCGAGCAGTTCTTTCCCCGCGTCTTCGAGGCCATCGCCAGCGCCGAGCGCGAGGTGATCATTGAAACCTTCATCCTGTTCGAGGACAAGGTCGGCATGGCGCTGCATGCCGCCTTGTGCGCCGCTGCACGCCGCGGCGTCCAGGTGGACCTGACGGTGGACGGCTGGGGTTCGCCCGACCTGTCCGAGCCCTTCGTCGGCGCACTGACAGCCGCCGGCGTGCGCCTGCATGTGTTCGACCCCGGTCCCCGACCCTTCGGCTGGCGCCCCAAGCTGCTGCGCCGCATGCATCGCAAGATCGTGGTCATCGACGGCACGACGGCGTTCGTGGGCGGCATCAACTATTCAGCCGACCACCTGATGGACTTCGGCCCCAAGGCCAAGCTCGACTATGCGGTGGAGGTTCAAGGCCCCATCGTTTCCGTCATTCATCGCTTCACCCATGGCACGCTGGCCGAAGGCATGCGCCATGAACGCCGGCGCCGCTGGTGGCGCTGGCGGCATCTGGTGCGCGCACGCCCTCAGGAGCTCCCGCGCGCGGGCACCGCGCTTGCCCAACTGGTGGTGCGCGACAACGTGGGCCACCACAACGACATCGAACGGCACTATCGCCAGGCCATCCACGCGGCGCGCCGGCGGGTGGTCATCGCCAATGCCTACTTCTTTCCCGGCTATCGGCTGGTGCGCGAGTTGCG
>JAZKDA010000179.1:12058-22865 GCA_040387815.1 Pseudomonadota bacterium
CGGACATGGCCATCGTCAAGACCGCTGCCAGCACGCTGTATCGCCATCTGCTGCGCGCCGGCGTACGCATCTTCGAATACGTCGAGCGTCCGCTGCATGGCAAGGTGGCGGTGGTCGACGAGGACTGGAGCACCGTCGGCTCGAGCAACCTCGACCCGCTGAGCCTGGCGCTCAACCTCGAAGCCAACCTGATCATCCGCGATCGTGACTTCAACGGCACGCTGTCGGGCCAGCTGGACGATCTGATGGCCCAACAGTGCGAGGAAGTCGATGCCGCCAAGCTGCCACCCGTGCGCTTGCTCGACCTGGTGCGCAGCTACATCGCCTTTCACGTCATGCGCAAGTTCCCCCAATGGGCCGGCTGGCTGCCGCTGCACCAGCCGCGCCTGAAAACCGCAGTCCACGGCACGTTTCCTTCCGAGGCGTCAAGCAAGGACCCGCCATGGGCCTGAGCGCGGGCGCCTCACCGGCGCGCCCGCGCCGTCCCTGGGGACCGTGGTGGCCCTGGGTCAAGCGGCTGCTCACCGCCGCGTTCTTCCTGCTGGTGGCGTTCTTCGTCTTTCGCTATGCGCGCCGTGTCGACTGGCACGCGGTCTGGGACGCGATCACCGACACGCCGCCTCGCGTGCTGGTGCTCGCGGTGCTGCTGTCGGCCGCCACGCACACCATCTACAGTTGCCTGGATCTCCTGGGGCGCCACTACACCGGCCATCGCCTGCCCAGGCGCAAGGTGATGCAGGTCACCTTCATCAGCTATGCGTTCAACCTCAACCTGGGCGCCGCCGTGGGCGCCATCGCGTTTCGCATCCGGATGTATTCGCGCCTGGGGCTGGACAGCGGCACCATCGCCCGCGTCATCTCACTGAGCATCGTGAGCAACTGGGTCGGCTACCTGGTGCTCGCCGGGCTGTCCTTCAGCCTCGCGCCGTTGGAGCTGCCACCCACCTGGAAGCTGGGCAGCGAGGGCCTGCGCTGGCTAGGCGGCTTTCTTTTGCTGGCGGCGGCGGCCTACGTCGGTCTGTGTGTGGGCGCCCGCCAACGCAGCTACACGGTGCGCGGCCACGAGCTGGTGCTGCCGCCAGCACGCCTGGTCGCGGCCCAGCTGGCGATCGGCTGCGCACACTGGCTGGCCATGGCCGCCATCGTCTGGACGCTGCTGCGCGGCGCGCTGCCCTATCCCACCGTGCTGAACGTGCTGCTGATCGCCGCGGTGGCCGGCGTCATCACCCATCTGCCCGCCGGCCTGGGCGTGCTCGAGGCGGTGTTCCTGGCCCTGCTTTCGCACCGCGTGCCCGAGCCGCAACTGCTGGCCGTGCTGCTTTCCTACCGTGCGCTTTATTACATTTTTCCGATGCTGCTCGCCCTGGGCCTGTACCTGTTCGTCGAGGCGCAGGCGCGGCCCGCCCGCTGATGGCGCGCGCTGCAACCAGGCGTCACAAAAGCGTGCGGGAATCCATCGGCAACGGCTGGTAAGATCGCCGCGCCCTCACCCTGCGAAGCCTCGCATCCGAGGGCGCATTGATGCCCTGCCCGGGGCCCATCCCGCTCCAACCGATGACCGTCGCCCTCGCAGGACGCGCCCCTGCCTCCTTTGAGATCAAGAGCGCCACCCTGCCCCTGCTGTCCCTCCTGCTGAAGTCCGCCGACCTGCCGTTGCTGGCCCAGGAAATGCAAGTGCGGTTCGGTGACACGCCCGATTTCTTCGACAACGAACCCTTGGTCATCGACCTGTCGCAGCTGCATGCGGCGCCAGACACACCGGCGCCTGACTTCCCCCTGCTGGTCGAACTGCTTCGCAGCTACCGCCTGCTGCCGGTGGCCGAGGCCGCACCGGCGCAAGCCGCGCCGCCCGCGCCGATGCCAGCCCCACCGGCTTCGGCCATGATCGTCGACCGCCCGCTGCGTTCTGGGCAGCAGGTCTATGCCCGCGGGCGCGACCTGGTCGTGATGTCCATGGTCAATGCGGGCGCCGAGGTCATCGCCGACGGCCACATCCACGTCTACGCACCGCTGCGCGGCAAGGCCATTGCCGGCGCGCGTGGCAACACCGACGCACGCATCGTGTCGCTGTGCCTGGAGCCCGAGCTGCTGTCCATCGCCGGGGTCTACCGCACCAGCGACGTGCCGCTGCCGCCCGAGGTGCTGTCCAAGCCGACCCAGGTGCGCCTGGTCGGCGGCGGCGAGGGCAAGCTGGTCATGGAACGCATCGGCTAGGCCCCCCTCTTTTCGCAACCTTCAACCCACCTCACAGGAATCCACCGCACATGGCAAGAATCATCGTCGTGACATCCGGCAAGGGCGGCGTGGGCAAGACCACCACCAGTGCCAGCTTCGCATCGGGCCTGGCCCTTCGCGGTCATAAAACCTGCGTCATCGACTTCGACGTCGGCCTGCGCAACCTCGACCTGATCATGGGTTGCGAGCGCCGCGTCGTGTACGACCTGATCAACGTGCTCCAGGGCGAGGCCACGCTCAACCAGGCCCTGATCCGCGACAAGAACTGCGACAACCTGTACGTGCTGGCCGCCTCGCAGACCCGCGACAAGGAGGCCCTGACCAAGGACGGCGTCGAGAAGGTGCTGACCGACATCGCGGCCATGGGCTTCGAATACATCGTCTGCGACTCGCCCGCCGGCATCGAGACCGGGGCGCTGATGGCCATGCATTTCGCCGACGAGGCGCTGGTCGTCACCAACCCCGAGGTGTCGTCGGTGCGCGACTCCGACCGCATCCTGGGCATGCTGGCCAGCAAGACCCGCCGCGCCATCGAGGGCAAGGAGCCGATCAAGGAGCATCTCCTGATCACGCGCTACAACCCCAACCGGGTCGACCAGGGCCAGATGCTCTCGCTGGAGGACATCAAGGACATCCTGCGCATCAAGCTGATCGGCGTCATTCCCGAGAGCGAATCGGTGCTGCAGGCTTCCAACCAGGGCACGCCCGCGGTCCACATGAAGGGCAGCGACGTGGCCGAGGCCTACCAGGACGTGGTGGCCCGCTTCCTGGGCGAGGACAAGCCGCTGCGCTTCATCGACGCGCAAAAGCAGGGCTTCCTCAAGCGACTGTTCGGCGGGAGGTGAGCACTGTGGCTTCGTTTCTGTCCTTCCTGCTCGGTGAAAAGAAAAAGACCGCAAGCGTCGCCAAGGAGCGGTTGCAGATCATCCTGGCGCACGAGCGCAGCGGCCGCCATGCCGCCGAGCCCGACTACCTGCCGGCCTTGCAACGCGACCTGGTCGCGGTGATCAGCAAGTACATCAAAATCAACCCGAACGACATCAAGGTCCAGCTGGACCGGCATGACAACCTCGAAGTGCTCGAGGTCAAGATCGAGTTGCCCGATATCCGGTAAAGATCGTCATCCCCGCGCAGGCGGGGATCCAGGAGCGAGGTTGCTCCGATGCGCGAATTCACACGCCCAGCGGACGCACGCCGAACAGCCAGGCGTGCCCACCCATCACCAGCGCTGCCCACAAGGCCATGCCCAGCCCGACGGCTACCAGCGTCGGGCCGGTCCTGCCAGGCGCATAGACCACGCCACTGGCCCGGTCGCGCTGGCGCGCCGACCGAAAGCACAGCACCGCCCACGCCAGGAAGCCGCCGAACAGCAGCAGGTCGGCCAGCGTCCCGTTGGCCAGCAGGTGGGCCACCGCCCAGACCTTCACCGACAGCAGCATCGGGTGGCGCAGCCGCGCCTTGATGCCATTGCCCGGCACGTAGGTGGCCACCAGCATCACCAGCGCCACGGCCATCAGCAAGGCGCTCAGATGCTTCATGCCCGCCGGTGATGTCCACAGCACCACCGGGTTCTGGCGCGCCTGGCCGTAGCCCCATACCACCAGCGCGAACGCGGCGACCGAGGCCAGGGCATACAAGCCCTTCCAGGGCTTCTCGCCGATGCGCGCAATCGTGCGGGTGCGCCAGCCATCGGCCACGATGCGCGTGGAATGCACGCCCAGGAACAGCACCAATCCCAACACCAGCATCGTCATCGAACAGCCCTCCAGTGCGCCGCATGGTACACGGCACCCCGGCGGGCGCAGGTACAGTTCGCGGCAACGCACCCGACCACACCGCCAGCCCGGTTTCCCGCCATGACCCCCACACCGCACCGACACGCCCTCGTGCTCTTTTCCGGCGGGCAGGACTCCGCCACCTGCCTGGCCTGGGCACTGGATCGCTATGAGCGCGTCGAGACCATCGGCTTCGACTACGGCCAGCGTCATGCCGTCGAACTGCAATGCCGCGCCGCCTTCCTCGCCAAACTGCGCGCGGCCTTTCCCGCCTGGTCCGCCCGGCTGGGCGGCGACCACCTGCTGGACTTGGGTCTGCTGGGCCAGATCAGCGACACCGCCCTGACCGCCGACCGCGCCATCGCCTTCGAATCCAGCGGACTGCCCAACACCTTCGTGCCCGGACGCAACCTGATTTTCTTGACCTTCGCCGCGGCCATTGCCTATCGGCGTGGCGCCAGCGTGCTGGTGGGCGGCATGTGCGAGACCGACTACTCGGGCTACCCCGACTGCCGCGACGACACCCTCAAATCACTGCAGGTCACCCTCGGACTGGGGCTGGACCAGCGCCTGGTGATCGAGACGCCGCTGATGTGGCTGGACAAGGCACGCACCTGGCAGCTGGCGCAAGCCCTGGGCGGCGACACCCTGGTCGACCTGGTCCGGCGCGACACGCACACCTGCTATCTGGGCGACCGCACCCACTGGCACGACTGGGGCTGGGGCTGCGGCGACTGCCCCGCGTGTCTGCTGCGCTCACGCGGCCATGCGGTGTTCGCCGCCGGTGCGAACAGCGGCGCCGAGCCCTGAACGCCTTACTTGTTCGTGTGCTTTTTTTGCTCAACCGTGCGGCTGCGCTGGCCGCTCGGCCCCGCCGTCCTGAGGCTGGCCGGGCTTTCCACCTTGCGGCCCAGCCGGGTGGTGCGGCCGGCGTCGGGCTTCTCCGGCGCCTTGGCCAGCGGATCCTTGCCTGGTTTGCGCTTTTTTTCTTCGGGCTCCACCGCGGTGCCCGTGGCGCGCCCGCGCGGCGCCGGCGCCGGCGCGGGAATGCGTGCGGCGGTGCGCGCGGCGCGTTTGGCCTGGGCCATGGTGGGCCTCCAATTCAAGACGGATGGAAAAAGGAAAGCAGGCGCTCTTAGCGCACCGCCAAGACGCCACTCTAGGCAAATCCACCGCGATTTCTGTAGGCCATCCTCCCCGCTTCAACGCGAACCCGACCACAATAGCTCTTCAACCCCTGAAAGCCCCCATGCAGGACGCGCCTGATCACGAGGCCCCCAGGACACTTTCAGCCGGCGCGCTGACCATTGCCGCGCTCGGCGCCTCGGCCGGCGGGCTCGACGCGCTCAAAGCCTTCTTTGTTGCCGTCAAGCCCCATCCCGCACTCGCGTATGTCGTCGTCACCCACCTGCCGGCAAAGCACGAAAGTCACTTGGCCGAACTGCTTGGCAAGGTGACGGGGCTTGCGGTCAACCAGGCACAAAGCGCACAGACCGTCGAAGCTGGTCATGTTTACATCATTCCCCCTGGCATGCTGATGGGCATCGAGGATGGAAAGCTGTCCCTGGCGCCCTTGGCCGCCCGCACCCCGGCACCCAAGCCGATCGACTTCTTCATGGCCGCATTGGCCGATGACCTTGGCGAAAACAGTGTCGGCATTGTGCTCAGTGGCACCGCCCATGACGGTACCGCCGGCCTCAAGGCGATACGGGCGGCCGGCGGGCTGACGCTGGTGCAATCGCCGGAGACGGCGGAGTTCCCAGGCATGCCCAATAGCGCCATCGCCGCAGGCATCGCCGACCAAGTGCTCGCGCCGAAGGACATGCCGTCCGCCCTGCTCGAATACCTGCGCCACGTCCCGCTGGATCTGGTGCTGCAGCGCCCCATGTCCGACACCCCGGCTGCGGACGGCATGGGCGGCATCGAAGGCGCCGGCGATCCGCTGCTGACCGTGCTGCGCCTCATCCAGATCCGCACCGGCCATGACTTCCGCTGGTACCGGCCAGCCATGTTGCTGCGCCGTCTGCGTCGGCGCATGGGCTTGTGCAAGCTGGACCATGTAGGTGACTACATCGCGCTGCTGGAAAGCTCCAACGATGAGTTGGATACCTTGAAGAGGGAGTTTCTGATCGGCGTCACCGACTTTTTCCGCGACCCGCAGGCCTGGGACGAGCTGGCGGCCATCGTGATTCCCGCCCTGGTGCGCGAGCGCCTCCAGGACGATGCGCCGATCCGGGTGTGGACGCCCGGGTGCGCCACCGGCGAGGAGAGCTACTCGATTGCCATGCTGCTGCTCGAGCACCTGGAGGGCATGATCGATCCGCAGCGCATCCAGATCTTCGGCACCGACATCGACCTGCATGCGCTCGCCATCGCCCGGGCCGGCTCCTACCCGTCCAGCATCGTCACCACCGTCTCGGCCGAGCGGCTGGCCCGCTACTTCGACCGCCGTGGCGACCACTACATCGCACGCAAGGCGCTGCGCGAAACCATCCTGTTCGCCCCTCAGAACCTGGTGCGCGACACGCCGTTTTCCAAGCTCGACCTGGTCTTGTGCCGCAACCTGCTGATCTACTTCAAGCCTGAGCTTCAGCAGCGCGTGTTCGAGCTGTTTCACTTTGCGCTCAAGCCTGGCGGCATGCTGCTGCTGGGCAAGGCCGAGTCCATCGGCGCGCAGACCGCCCTGTTCGAGCCCGCGTCGCGCGGCATCCGGCTGTTTCGCCGGATCGGCACACGCGCGCATCTGCCGCGCGGCTTCGGCGGCGCCAAGGGCGGCATTCTCGACCAGCGCACACCGGGCGCGCCGCTGGCGCCATCGCAACGTTCGGCCAGCGAGTTCGTGAGCACCCAGCTCGAGGGCCGCGCCGTGACCGCTGCCGTGCTGGTCGACCGCGAGAGCCGCGCCCTTTACTTTCACGGCGACACCAGCGCCTTCCTGCAGCTGCAAGGCAACGCCAGCCTCGACCTGTCGGTGGTCGTGCAACCCGCACTGCGCGTGCGTGTCCGAGCGGCGCTGCGGGCCGCCCTGGGCGAAGGCAGCGTCAACACCGACGACATCACCCTGCGCATCGGCGGTCAAGCGCGCCGGGTGCACCTCGAGGCAGAACCGGTCACCGTCTTTGGTGCACAAGGTTTGGCGCTCGTCATGTTCACCGTCGCCCCCGCCAACGCCGGCGATGCGGCCACCGCGGCAACGCCCCCGGTCGTCGCCAGCGCCGATCTGCTGCGCGAATACGAGGAAACCCGGCGCGAACTCGCCGCCGCCCTGGACGACGCCGAACGCAGCAACGAAGAGCTGAGAACGGTCAACGAGGAGTCACTGGCGCTGAACGAAGAGCTGCAGTCCTCCAACGAGGAGCTGGAAAGCTCCAAGGAAGAATTGGAGTCGCTCAACGAAGAGCTCACCACCGTCAACGCCCAGCTGGAGGAAAAGGTCCGCGAACTTGCCCGCAACAACGACGACATGGCCAACCTGCTGACCAGCACGCGCATGGCCACCATCCTGCTAGACGCCGATCTGCGCATCAGGCGTTTCACTCCGGCGGCCAGCGAGGTGTTCAGCCTGCAACCTGGCGACGAGGGACGCCTGCTCAGCGACATCTCCAGCCGGGTGAACGACCCGGCCTTTGTCTCCGACCTGCGGCGGGTGCACGCCGCGTCCGACGGCATCGCCGCCGAGGTTGAATCGCCGGCGGGCAGGACCTACCTGCGGCGGATCCTGCCCTACCGCACCCAGGCGGAAAAGGTCGAGGGCGCCGTCGTCACCTTCACCGATGTCACCATGCTGCACGACGCCACGCAGCGGGCACGCGAACTGGTCGCTGTGCTGCAGGATTCGAACGACGCGATCATCGTCCACGACCTGGACGCCAAGATTCTGGCCTGGAACGGCGGGGCCGAACGCATCTACGGGCACCCGCGCGACGCCGTGGTGGGCAACAGCCTCTACGCCCTGCTGCCGCAGGAAGCGCGCGCCGATGCCGCCGAACGGGTCCAGCGCATACGCAAGACCGGCAAGGCCGCCACCGCAGTGGCCCAGCGGCTGCACCGCGACGGCCACCCCCTGTCCGTATCGATCACCGTGTCCGCCTTGCGGGACACGTCGGGCACGATCTACGCCCTGATCTCCACCGAGCGGGACATCACCCAGGAACTGCGCGCCGAAAGCGAGATGTACTTCCGGCGGCTGGCCGACCGCATCCCGGCGCTGCTGCGGGTCGAAGACATCAACGGCTTCGCGCAGTTCGTCAACCAGCCCTGCTGCGTCTTCACCGGCCGGCCTAGCGACGCGCTCCTGGGCGAAGGCTGGTTGCAGTTCGTGCACCCCGAAGATCGCCAGCGCTACCAGGCCGAATGCGCAACGGCCCTGTCGCGGCAGGCACGGCTCGAAACCGACATCCGGATGCGTCGCGCCGACGGCGTGTTTCGCTGGATGCGCTCGGTCAAGGTGCCGCACTTTGACGACCACGACGCGTTCTGCGGCTACATCGCGCTCATGCTCGACGTGCAAGACCACAAGCTCGCCGAATCGGCGTTGCGCGATGCCGACCGCCGCAAGGACGACTTCCTGGCGATGCTGGCGCACGAGTTGCGCAACCCCCTGGCGCCGATCCGCAACGCCGTCGCCGTGATCGGCCGCACGCCGGCGGTCGACGCGCAGACCACCTGGGCCTTCAACCTGATCGGCCGCCAGACCGAACTGCTCGCCAAGCTGCTTGACGATCTTCTCGACGTCGCCCGCATCTCACGCGGCAAGGTCGACCTCGAAAAGGCCCCGGTCGAACTGGCGGTGCTGGTGCAGCGTGCGGTCGAGATCTGCCAGCCGCTGATCGACTCACGCCGTCACGAGTTGGCGATCGAGATTCCCAGCGAGCCGCTGGTCGTCGAGGGCGATCTGATGCGTCTGACGCAGGTGCTGGCCAACCTTCTGACCAATGCCGCCAGGTACATGGATGAGGGCGGCCGAATCTGGCTGGAAGTCGAGCGCGATGGCGAGGTGGCGCGGATCCGGGTGCGCGACACCGGCATGGGCATCCAGCAGGACCTTCTGCCGCTCGTGTTCGAGCCCTTCACGCAAGCCGACCCGACCCTCGACCGCTCCCGCGGCGGGCTCGGCCTGGGCCTCACGCTGGTCAAGCAGCTGGTGGGCCTGCACGGCGGCAGCGTCCAGGCGCACAGCGCCGGGCTGGGCCAGGGCAGCGAGTTCACCGTGCGCCTGCCGCTGCTGAAGTGGCAGGCCATGGCCCCGCCCCTGGCCACGGCAGCGGGCCAGTCGCCGTCGAGCGGCGCCTGCCGCGTTCTGCTGGTCGACGACAACCGCGACGCGGTCGAATCGCTGGCCATGCTGCTGCGAATGGAGGGTCACGAGGTGTCCGTCGCCTTCGACGGCAACGAAGCCTTGACGGCGGCCGAACGCTGCCATCCGCAGGTCGTCATCCTGGATGTCGGACTGCCGGGCCTGGACGGCTATCAGGTCGCCCGGCGCCTGCGCGGCGCCAGGGCCACGGCCAGGGTGAAGCTGATCGCACTGACCGGCTACGGCCAACCCGATGACGTGGCGCGCGCCCGTGCGGCCGGCTTCGACCACCACTTCGTCAAACCGGTCGATCCGCAGGCCATCCTGGACATGGCGGCGTCTCCGCCAGATGCCGGCCCAGCGGCCGAATGAAGGCGCGCCGCGCGGCGCGGCGGCGCCGGCCCGTCAAGCGGCCTTGTTCTTCAACTTGCCCTTGGGCAGCACCGTCGTCATGGGCGGCTGGGGCCGGTCGGACGTCGACGTGGCCTCGCGCGGCACGGAGGTGTCCTTCTTGGGCTTCTTCGCCATCTTGTTGCTGCGTTGTTCGCCTTTGGCCATGGTGAGTCCTTGATGTCAGGTGAAATGCGTTGCCAATTCGTGGCGCCGCCTTGGGTGTGCCCCATGGACAGGCAACGGCTGATCAGTTACCAGAATATCACCGACCGTGTCTCGGTCTGCTTGTCAGCGCTGTCCGTCGGTCATGGCTTGCTGAGAAAGGGCGTTCGGTCGTACACCGCAACCCTGCTGAGCAATATTAAGATGAATTTGAACTGCGCTGTTGCGCCGCTGTGGCGCCGCCTTCGCGATCCCCAGTGGCCCACGGAGCGCAGTCTGAAAGGTGCAAGATGACTTCTGAAAATGAAGCCCAACTTCTTTCCACAGGCGTTCCGGGACTGGATACGATTCTTGGAGGAGGGCTCACGCCGCATCGGATCTACCTCGTCGAAGGAGAACCCGGAACAGGCAAGACGACGACCGGACTACAGTTCCTGTACGAGGGCGCGCGCTTGGGCGAACGGGTGGTCTACATCACCCTGGCCGAGACCCGCGAGGAGCTCACCGGTGTGGCGCAGTCGCACGGCATTGACCTCGAAGGCATTCATATCCACGAGGTGGTGCCCAGCGAAGACCTCCTGGCCCCGGAAGAGCACTACAGCACGTTTCATCCGTCTGAAGTGGAAATGGCCAGCACGCTCAAGTTGATCTTGGGCGTGGTGGAGGAAATCGCGCCCAGCCGAGTGGTGCTGGCTTCCCTTTCCGAGCTTCAACTGCTGGCCGACTCGCCCCTGCGCTATCGGCGGCAGGTGCTGGCCTTGAAGCAGTTTTTCAATCGACGCCAGTGCACCGTGCTGCTGCTGGATGACCGCGTCACGTCGGCTTCCGGTGACATGCAGGTGCGCAGCATCGCCCATGGCGTCATCCAGCTTCATCACCAGGTCAAGGACTACGGCGCCGAGCGCAGGCGCATCCGGATTGTCAAGTACCGCGGCCGCGGTTTTCT
>JAZKDA010000179.1:22880-31770 GCA_040387815.1 Pseudomonadota bacterium
CACGACTACAACCTCGTGCGCGGTGGCTTGTCCGTGCATCCGCGCCTGGTCGCGTCCCACTCTCGCCGCATCACAAGCCGTGTCCAGTTGAGTTCCGGCCTGCCCAGGCTCGACCAGCTGCTCGGGGGCGGCGTGGAACAGGGGACCAGCATGCTGATCGTGGGTCCGCCGGGCACGGGCAAGTCGTCGCTCGCCTCGCAGTTCGTCGCGGCCGCGATCGAGCGCGGTGATCGCGCCGCCATGTTCCTGTTCGAAGAGTCCGCGAGCAATCTGCTCCACCGCAGCGACGGTCTCAAGCTGCGTATTCGCGAAGCCGTCGAGTCGGGCGCCCTCACACTCCAGCAGGTGGACCCGGCCGAGCTCTCCCCGGGGCAGTTCTCGGCCGCCGTCACCGCGGTCGTCGAAGCCGGCGCCAAGGTGGTCGTCATTGACAGCCTCAATGGCTACTTCAATGCGGTACCCGACGAGCGCTTTCTGGCCACGCACCTGCACGAGCTGCTGACGTACCTGGGCCAGCACGACGTGCTCACGCTGCTGGTGGGCGTTCAGCAGGGCATGCTTGGCGGGCCGATGACGTCGGCGATGGACGTGAGCTATATCGCGGACGCCGTGATGATGCTGCGCTACTTCGAAGACGATGGGGCGATCCGCCAGGCCATTTCCGTTTTCAAGAAGCGCAGCGGCGCCCATGAGCGCACCATCCGCGCATTCTCGATGTCGAGTCAGGGCATCGATGTCGGCGACATCCTGCGTGGCCACCGCGGCCTTTTGATGGGCGCACCCCGGGCCCCGCATGCGACCCATGCCCCGGACGCGAAAATGTGATGGAACGGCGCATTCTGGTGTACGGACCCGCTGGCCGCGATGCGGCCCTGGTGCAAACGGTCCTGCGGGCCGCTTCGCTGGAAGTGAGCCACTGTGACACACCGGCGAACCTGTCCGAACAAATTGCGCTCGGCTTGGGCGCGCTGATGCTCGGCGAGGAAGCGCTCGATGCCAAGACGATGGGCGTGCTGTCCGAGTACCTCCAGCAGCAGCCTGCCTGGTCCGACCTTCCCATCTTGCTGCTTGCCAAGCACGGAGCCAACTCACTCACAGCGCAACGCGCGGTTGAAAAGCTGGGCAAAGTCATTTTGCTCGAGCGTCCGGTACGCACGATGGCCTTGGTCAGCGCGGCAAAGTCGGCCTTGCGCGGGCGGGATCGGCAGTATGAAATGCGCGCGCTCAACCAGCGCAAGGACGAATTCCTCGCTGCGCTGGCGCACGAGTTGCGCAATCCGCTCGCGCCGATCAACAACGCCATGGCCATCATGCAGCGCGACAACCCTTCGCCGCAGACCCAGAAGCTCACCGGTATCGTGGAGCGTCAGGTCCATCACTTGAGGCGCCTCGTGGACGACCTGCTGGACGTCGCGCGCGTGACGAACGGCAAGCTGGAACTTCAGCGCACGGTGACGACCGTCGAGAAAGTGGTCCAGCACGCGATCGAGATTGCGCAGGAGGCCATCGCCGCCAAGGCACACCGCTTCGAAGCGCGCCTGCCGCCGGATCGCGTCGACCTGCACGCCGACCACGTCCGCGTGGTGCAGAGCATCGCCAATCTGTTGGTGAACGCGGCAAAGTTCACGCCGCCCTCGGGAAACATCGCCTTGTCGGTGCGCGTCACGCCGCCCATGGCGCACTTCGTGGTTCGAGACGACGGCAAGGGGCTGGAGCCGGAGTTCCTCAGCCGCATCTTCGACATGTTCGCGCAGTCGCGCACCTTGGGCGAGCCGACCTCAGGGCTGGGACTGGGCCTGCACCTGACCCGCGCGTTCGCGCAGCTGCACGGCGGCACCCTCACCGTACGCAGCGACGGACCCGGCCACGGGAGCGAGTTCGTGCTCAGCATCCCGGCCGTCGTCCATACAGGGGACGAGCAGACAGGGGACGAGCGGCCGCCAAACGGGGCCCTGAGCCACAGCATCCTCGTCGTGGACGACAACGTCGACGCGGCCGGCACGCTGGGCGCGCTGCTCAGCTTGCAGGGTGCGTCGGTGGAACTTGCCCACGACGGCGCGCAAGCGCTGGACGCCGTCCAGCTCAAACGCCCCGACGCCGTCATCATGGACATCGGGATGCCCGTCATGAACGGCTATGAAACCGCTCGCGCCATTCGCGCCGGCATGCCGCGGGATGCGCCGACCCTCATCGCGCTGAGCGGCTGGGGCCAATACGCGGACAAGGCCCGAGCGCTGGAAGCCGGCTTCGACTTTCATTTCGTCAAGCCCTTGGACATCGATGAGTTGCTCCGGTGCCTGCAACAGATCGGCGACGACTGATCCTTGGAAACATTCCCTGCCAGCGCGAGCGCTCGGACTGGATCATCATGGGCGCCTCTGGAACTTTTCAAGGAGCGATGGATGAACTACATCGATGGATTCGTTGTGCCGGTCCCCACGGCCAACCGCGACACCTACCGCCACGTCGCGCAAACCGCCGCCAGCGTCTTCAAGGAGAACGGCGCGCTGTCTGTCGTCGAATGCTGGGGCGACGACGTACCCGAGGGCAAGGTCACGTCTTTTCCCATGGCGGTCAAGCGCAAGGAGGACGAGACCGTGGTGTTCTCCTGGATCGTGTGGCCGTCCAAGGCGGTCCGCGACGAAGGCATGAAAAAGGCCATGGAAGACCCGCGGCTCAAGGCCGGGATGGAATCGATGCCCTTCGATGGCCAGCGGATGATCTACGGCGGGTTCGAGGTGATCGTCGACGCGTGAGTGACCTGGCGCAAGGGCACTACAGCATCATCGTCAGCGAAAGTACAACGCGTCCGGGTTGGTCACAAGGATGCGTTGCCGCAGATCCTCGTCCGCCGTCCACTCGGAGACGGCGTCGAGCAGCTGTGCGTCGTCCGCCGTGCCGTCGCGGTACCCCAGGTGCGGCCAATCCGTCCCCCACAGGACACGATCCGGGTTGGCGGCGATCAGGCGGCGGGCGCGCTGCGGATCGGGCTTCCAGTAGCAATTTGAAAGCTTGACCCAGGCCTTGCCGGACTGCAGCAGGTCCAGCAGCGCGCCAAACCCAGGGTCGTCGACGCTGCCAGCCGGATCCACATGGCCCATGTGGTCGAACACGACAGGCACCGGCAGTTTGCGAAACCTCGGCGCCAACTGCGCGATCTGCGCTGCGTCCATGAAAAATTGCATGTGCCAGCCAAAGGGGCGGATGCGCGCTGCCAGTGCTTCCATGTCGTCGATGCTCGCGCCGCCGGCGACCACATTCTGAACGCGAACACCGCGGGCGCCACGGGCGTGCATGCGGGCAAGCTCGGGCTCGGCGATGGTCGGATCCACCACGACCACGGCACGCGCGGTCCCCGTGAGCGCCTCGACCGCGTCAAGCGTGCACTCGTTGTCCTTCGCGAACACGCTCGGCTGCACGACGACGTTGCGTGAAAGGCCCAGCTTGTCACGCGCAAGCCGGTAATCGTCAAGCGTGGCTGGCGGCGGGTTCAGCGAGCGCGTCTCGCGCAGTGGGTACTTCTCGTAGGGGCCCACGATGTGCATGTGCGAATCGCAGGCGCCGGCTGGCACGGGAAAGCGCGGCGTGGAAACTGTTCGAAGCGCCATGACCGTGTCAGTCCCGGAACGAGGGATCTTCCTTGTCAAGCAGGCGCAGCATGGCCTCCCACTCCATCACCCCGAAGGCGCGGCGCACGCCGGGCTGGAACATGTGGACCGTCTGTGCGATCACCTCGGGCGCAGGGATCACCAGCTCCGCGCCACCCGCCATCGCGTCCACCTGAATCTTGCAGGCCTGCTCCAGCATGTACTGGGTGTTGAAGGCTTCCGCAACGGTGGGGCCGCAGGCCAGCGTGCCATGATTGCGAAGCATCAACACGTTGTGCGGCCCGATGGCCTCCACCAGCAACTCGCGCTCGGCCATGTCGGTGACGATCCCCCGGCAGTCGTGATAGCCGATTCGCTCGCAGAATCGCATGCCCGCCAGCGACAGCGGCTGCAGCCCCACCTTCATGGCCGAAACAGCGATACCGGCCCGTGTGTGCGCATGAATGATGCAATTGACGTCAGCACGCGCCTCGTGAATCGCGCCATGGATGATGAAGCCGGGATAGTTGATGCCGTAATGCGAGTTGCCACGCTGGGTGATCTCGCCTTCGTGGTTGACCCGGTGCAGGTTGGAGGCACTGATCTCGCTGTAATGCAAGCCATAGGCATTGATCAGGAACTCGTCCGGACGGTCAGGGCAGCGTGCGGTGAGATGGTTGTAGATCATGTCGCTCATGCCGTACTTGACCATCAGCCGGTAGGCCGCGGCCAGGTCGACGCGCACCTGCCATTCCGCGGGCGATACAAGGTCGCGTATGGGACGCGATTCCACTGCGCCGGGCGCCAGCACGCCCATGACCGAGCGGCTCGTCATGGCCACGTTGGCGATCGGTCTTTCTGCAAGACTTTTCTGCGATGCGGTTTCAGTTTGCATGATGGGGCTCCTTGTGCAGGTTCAATCGACGCGGATGTTGCGCTCGCGGATGAGGGCACTGAGTGTCTTTTCCTCATCGACAAGCAGTGTGTTGATGCGTGCGCCATCCATATGCACGGCCTCGGCGAACATGTCCTCGAAGCGCTTGCGCACCGCCGCATTGCTCAAGACGCTCGCGAGCGTGCGGTTCAAACGCTCGACCACCGGCGCGGGCGTCTTGGCGGGCACCCACATGCCGATCCACGCGTCCGCCTCCATGCCGCGCACGCCCACCTGGCGCCGCGATAAGTGGAAGGGGGGTGTCATGGTTCGTCTCCTTTTTTGACCGATCTCGGCAGCAAGTTCTGGTGTTCGCCGATGGTGGGGCTGGGGGTGCGGATGCGGCCTGGCGTTGCTGACAGGCGCGGAAAGACGTTGTGCATCAAGACGCTGCCCAGCTCCGCGTCGGACACGTCAACCAGGGTCTCGCGGGCCTTGACGTGCGGGTCTTGCACCAGCTCGTCCACCGTGAGGATCGGGCCGGCGGTGACCTGGCAGGCGGCGAAGTGCGCGAGGTTCTCGGCCAACGGGCGGGCCCGCACAAAGTCGCCGATCACGCGATCGAGCTCGTCGACGTTTTCCAGGCGGGCGGCGTTGGTCGCGAAGCGCGCGTCGCGCGCGAGCTCCGGGGCGCCTACGGCGGCGAGGATTTTTTCCGCCATGCGCTGCGTCGAGCCCGAGAGCACCAGCCACTTGCCATCACCGCACAGGTAAGCGTTGCGCGGCGCGGCCGACTCCACCCGGTTGCCCATGCGTTGCGGGCGGTGCCCGGTGTGCTGGAAGATGGCCGCATCGGGGCCGAGAACGCCGATCATGGGTTCGAGCAGCGAGAGGTCGACCACCTGGCCCTTGCCACCACGCACCTCGACCTCGCGCAAAGCGGCCAGCGTGGCGAACGCGCCTGACAGGCCGGCGATCATGTCGGCCAGCCCGAGGTTGGGCAGGGCCGGCGGTTTGTCCGCGAATCCATTTTTTTCCGCAAAGCCGGAGAATGCCTCGACCAGCGTGCCAAAGCCCGGGCGCTGCGCGTATGGGCCGGTTTGCCCCCATCCGGAGATGCGCACGATCACCAGTGCCGGGTTGGCGGCATGCAGGACATCGGCGCCGAGCCCAAAGCCCTCCAGGGCACCGGTCTTGAAGCTCTCGACCAGCACCTGTGCGGTGGGCACCAGGGCCAGCAGCTTCTCGCGGTCCGCCGCTTGCTTGAGATCCAGGCACACGCTCTTCTTGTTGCGTGCATACACCTTCCACCACAAGGACTTGCCGCTGTTCTTCCAGTCACGCAGGGTGTCGCCTTTGGGGCTCTCCACCTTGATCACTTCGGCGCCGAAGTCGGCCAATTGCAGCGTGAGCATGTTGCCGGCCATGAGCCGCGACAAATCCAGCACACGAACCCCGGCCAGCGGCAGTCGCTCGTTCGATGCGCTCATGGCCGGCCCCCCCGCATCGAGGCCAGCTCGGCTCGCTGCAACAGCAACCGCGCGCGGTTCGCAATGGGTGCGTCCACCATCCTGCCGTCCACGGCGATCGCTCCCTGGCCATTGGCAAGGGCCGCATCGAAGGCCGAAACGACACGGCGCGCCGCCGCAATTTCGGCAGCCGAACCGGCCATGACCTCGTTGAGCACCGCGACCTGGGCGGGATGGATGCAGATCGCGCCACGGATGCCCAAGGCCCGCGCGAGCCGCACCACCTGCGCGTACGCCTGGATGTCGCTGAACTCACCGACCGGCCCGGGAAGACCGATCGGATGCAAGCCTGCGGCGACGGCGGCGATGGCGACCGTCTGCGCCGGCCCGCTCAGCGCCTGCGCGGTCGGCTCCATCCCCATCGCCGCGGAGAAATCCTCGGAGCCCAGGCCCAGGCTCAGGAGCCGCGGCGAGGCCTGCGCGATCTCGAATGCGCGGCACACGCCCAGCGGGGTTTCGATCAGTCCGATGATCCCGGCCTCACCCGGCGGACGCGACGCGGCCGCCTCCTCGCGCGCCAGGGCATCGCCGAGCGCGGCCACTTGTGCCGCGCTTTCCAGCTTCGGCATCACGATGCCCGCCGCACCCGCGTGCACGCTCGCGTGCAGGTCGCCCGCGAGCAGCTCTTGGACGTTGTTCACGCGAACATAGATCGGCACGCCCGCCACCGCGAGCGCCCGCACGGCCTCGCCGAGCGCGGCACGCGCCTGCAGTTTGGCCGACGGCGCAACGCCGTCTTCCAGATCCAGAACGATCAGGTCGCTGCCACGCTCGGACGCCTTCGCAATAAAGCGTGTCGCGTCGGCGGGCACACACAGCATCGATCGCGCATGCACAGGTCGGGGTGAGTTCATCGCCGGTCATTGTCCGGCTGGCGCCCCTGGTGCAAGCTGATTTATTCCGACATCCCCATCTCTCGATCAGATGGAGTGACGCCATCAGCCTTCCGCACCGGCAATCAGGCTCGCGCCAGGCCACCGGCCCGCCGATATCAGTTCGCGAGCCGTCCGCACCAGCAGCTGCTTCATCTCGAACGCGGCATGGGTGAGCGGCAGGTCGACCAGTTGGGCGACGCAGGCCGGTCGCTCCATCTCCGGGTCACGGATCGGCAACAACAACACTTCGTCACGGTGCGCCATGTCCACGTTGGCCGCCATGATGACGGAGCTGCCCAGGCCCGCGCGCACCGCGCTCCAGATCGTCTGTACGCCGCTGAGGTTGGCGGCGACCTTGAGCTCCAACCCCGCCATCTGGCATTCACGCTCGAGCAGCGCCCGAATGCCGTTGGGCCGCGGGGGAAGCAGGAGCGGCCACTGTGCGACCTCACTCAGGCTCACGGCCGGCCGACCGGCGAACGCCGCCCGCACCGGTGCGTCCGCGCAGACGAAATGCAGCCGCTCCGACAGCAGCGGCGTGATCTCGATACCCGCCGGTGCGGCCGACTCGAACAGCACGGCGAAATCGAGCTTGCCATTGGCCAGCATCTCGCGGTGCATGGCGCTCAGCCCCTCGTACAGCGTGATCTCGACATGCGGGAACTGGTGCCGGGCCCGGGTGAGAAAAGGCAAGGCCAGGAGCGGGACGATGCTGTTGGGAATGCCCAGCGTGACCGCGCCGCGCACGTCCACACCCATGGAGGTGATCGCCTGCTTGGCCGCCTCCAGGTTCTTCAGCGCGGCTTGCGCATGGCGGTAGAGCAGCCGGCCGGCTTCGGTCGGCACCACGCCGCCGTGGCTGCGTGCGAGCAGGACGGCCCCCAGCTCCTCTTCGAGGTTCCCGATCTGGTGACTGATGGCCGACTGCACCACGTGCAGCTGGTGCGCCGCGCGCGTGATGCTGCCCGCGTCCACCACCGACACGAAATACCTCAGTTGGCGAATGTCCACGCAAGGATCATACGAGCCGCGCCGCTCGGCGCCCCGTCAACGCCCGAACAGGCCCCTGAGCACGCCGGCGGCGTTCGGGGGCAGCACGGACTCGAGCGCGCTCTGCGCCGGGGACACCGGCGCCTGCTGCGGCTGCTGTGGCTCGGGTGCGGCCGGCCGGGCCGCCGCCGCGGCGTTCTGTCCGCCTAGATCCTCACCCAGCTGGGCCATGGTGTTGGACTTGACGCGCACCCGCACCGCCCACTCCGGCTCCCAGGGGGCGCGCGGGTCGGCCGGCCGCGGCGGATGCACGAAATTGCTCTCGGCGCCGTACGCGATCATGCGCAGCATCGCGCCGCCGCCGTCGCGGCGCCGGCCAGCGCCATCGGGCGCCGCGAAGATGCCCTTGGGCACGCTGCAAGCGGTGGCCGAGGGACTGAGCAGCACGCTCTCGCGCACCCATCGATCGACCGCCGCATTGGGCAGAAAGTCGAACAGGCCCATGCCAGTGTCGCCCGTTTCGGCGCTGGACCACAACACCATGTCGTTGCCCACCTGGCCCATCGCATGCAGGTAATAGGCGCGCGCCTGCGGCACGCTCGACCACGACAGCGCGATGCTGTCAGCCAGGCCGCCGCGGCTGCGAAGGTCGATCGCCGGCATCAGGTTCTGGGCCTCGCCGAGCGTGAACCGCATGGACGCCGGGACGCCCTCGCCCTGGATCAGGTGCTCGCCCACCAGCGAACTGTCGCGTGGCAGGGCACTGCGGCTGCGCTCGTTCGGATAGAGCACGTGCCGGGGCGAAACGCGCGCGCCGCGGTCAGCGGCATGGCGCCCGGACAAGGCGACGCCGAAGTCCGCCGGGTTGCCGCGCGCCATGTCGATCACCGTCGGCTGCCCCCGGCGCACGGTCTCGCCGCAGCCCCAGTAGATCAGGATGCGGCCCTTGGGCATGTCGCGCCGCATGTCCTCGGGCGTCTCGCCGGGCTCCCGTTCGCGCGGTGCCGCCTGCTGCGGCGGCGCCAGCAGCGGCAG
>JAZKDA010000180.1:0-11653 GCA_040387815.1 Pseudomonadota bacterium
GCAGCGCGGCGCGCGGCGCCGCCAGCGCCTGGTCCACCGCCTGCCGCACCACCTTGTGCACCGCGCGGCCGTCGCGAAACCGCACCTCGATCTTGGTGGGGTGCACGTTCACGTCCACCTGCGTGGGGTCGATCTCCAGCCGCAGCACGTAGACCGGCTGGCGCTGGCCGTGCAGCACGTCCTCATAGGCGCTGCGCACCGCGTGGCTGAGCACCCGGTCGCGGATGAAGCGGCCGTTGACATAGGCCCACTGCTGGTCGGCACGCGCGCGCGCCGCGTCGGGGATGCCGGCGCGGCCCGTCACGCGCAGCGGCCCGGCGCGCCAGTCCACCGCCACGCTCTCGGCCAAAAAGTCGCGCCCCAGCACGTCGCCCAGGCGCTGCTCCTCGGACGGCGCGGGCCGCCACTGTTCGACCAGGCGGCCTTCGTTCCAGATGGCAAAGCCCACGTCGGCGCGGGCCAGGGCGCGGCGCCGCACCGCTTCGATGCAGTGGGACAGCTCGGTGGCGTCGGTCTTGAGGAACTTGCGGCGCGCCGGTGTGCTGAAGAACAGCTCCTTGACTTCGACCGTCGTGCCCACCGACCGGGCCGCCGGGCGCAGCTCGCCGGTGCGACCGTCCAGCAGGAAGGCGCTGGGCTCGCCCTCGATGCGCGAGAGCAGGTTCAGCTCGGACACTGAAGCGATGGCGGCCAGCGCCTCGCCGCGAAACCCCATGCTGGCGACCGACTCCAGGTCGGCCAATGAGGCGATCTTGCTGGTGGCATGGCGGCGCAGCGCCACCGGCAGCTCGGCGCGGGGAATGCCGCCGCCGTCGTCTTCCACGCTGACCAGCCGCACCCCGCCGGCCAGCAGGCGCACGGTGATCTGGCGGGCCCCGGCGTCCAGGGCGTTGTCGACCAGCTCGCGCACCACCGACGCGGGCCGCTCGATCACCTCCCCGGCGGCGATCTGGCTGATGAGCTCGTCCGGAAGTTCACGGATCGGGCGGCGCGGGGACTCGGATAGGACTGCGTTCACACTTTTCATTCTAGGGCTGCGGCCATAATGCCCCGGCCATGGAATATGCCGCCTTTCTGATCGACTTCATCCTCCACGTCGACCAGCACCTCGAAGTCTTCGTGCGCCAGTACGGCGCCTGGATCTACGTCCTGCTGTTTGTCATCGTGTTCGTCGAGACCGGAGTGGTCGTGATGCCCTTCCTGCCCGGCGACTCCCTGCTGTTCGTGGTGGGCGCCTTGTGCGGTGTCGGCTTCATGAGCTTTCCGCTGGCGGTGGCGGTGCTGCTGGCCGCCGCGATCCTGGGCGACCAGTGCAACTACCAGATCGGCCGCTATTTCGGGCCCAAGGTGTTCCAGTGGGAGCAGTCGCGCTATTTCAACCGGCGCGCCTTCCTGCAGGCCCACGCCTACTACGAGCGCTGGGGCGGCATCACCATCGTGATTGCGCGCTTCATGCCGTTTGTGCGCACCTTTGCGCCGTTTGTGGCCGGTGTCGCCGAGATGTCGCGGGCCAAATTCACGCTGTACAACGTGGCCGGCGCCATTGTGTGGGTGCTGGGCATCTGCACCGCGGGCTACTTTCTGGGCGGCCTGCCCTGGGTCAAGCAGCACCTGGACAAGATCATCTGGGCCATGATTTTGGTGCCGGGGCTGATCGTGCTGGCCGGCGCCTGGAAGGCGCGGCGCGCCAAGGTAACGCTGTCAAACAACTGAAGGTTCTAGGTTCCAACGGCGGAGACGGCGGCGGCCTGACGCCTGCGCACGGGTTCAGCCTGCCGCGGGAACAGGCCTGGATCGGTGGTTACAGATGAGTTGGCGTTTCCCCGCCCCTCTTCTTATCACCTGTCTCCTTTCAAAATGCATTGCACGGTCAACCACGCGTCCAGCCTCAACATCCACCAACTCGCGAAAGCGCTCGGGAGCGCCGAGCCCGATCACATCCTGCTCGCTGCCGGTGGCGCCCTCTACGCGACGGCCGTCGTGCCGGAGGCTGATGCGGTCTTGTCGAGAAGGCCACTGGTGAACACGGCGGACGCGCTGGTGACACGCGGCCTGCGGCGCAGCCTGGAAGCCATCGGTGCGGCCGACCTGACGGGCGTTCTCCTGTGGGAGGGCAAAGGCGGCGCGCTGGCCAAGCCCGTTGCCGGCGGCGACGCCGCAACCACCGCGCAACACGTGATTAACATGCAGAAAATCGTCACGTCCGCGCAGGAACTGCTGCCTCTGCTGGAACGCATGAAGGGGGGCGGCAAGGCGGCCGTGCAGCTGGCCCTGAGCGCCTGGCGCGCCGGCCTTTCGGGGCCGCAGGCGAGCAACCGCATGCAGTCGGCCGCTCGGGCGCTGGTCAGCGGCACCGAGCCCAATGTCGAGCGGGCCTGGAAGTCCGTGCTGCCGGCCGCAGTGGACGGCAAGCATTCGGGCAAGGCTGAGAAGACGGGCGAGAACATCGCCGAAAAAGTCGCGGACCCGATGGCTGAGAGTGCGGCGGCGGACATGGCGCGCAAGGTGGCCGAGCACAAGGCCCACGAATCGACCCGCGCGCTCGTTGATCTGCCCGCTTCAAGTTCCACCAGGGCGTCTTCGTCCGTCGAGTCGAAATCGAGCCAGCGCCATGACGATGTGGCCGAGCGAATCGCCGCCCTGGGCGTGGCCGGCAAAGCGCTGACCGACGATGAACCCAAGGAAGGGCGGCGCGACCGATGGGCGCCTTTCCTGCGACTGGCGTGCGGGTTCACGGCCAGCCAGATGGCATGCGCGAGCGAAGCGGCCCGGCTGGACGCCTTCATCTCGGCGTCGCAGGCCCTGCGCCAGAGTGTGCCGCCGGTGTGGGCCGGAATGGATCTGGACGACAGGGAAGATGTGCTGAGCGACTTCGCCAGACTTCATGCGAAGGCCTTCGGCCTCAAGCCTGTCGAGGTGACGATCGATGTAAGTTTGAAGGGCGAGCGGTGGGCCTTCACGGACGAGGACGCCATCCGCGTCAGCGGCGCGCCCGAGCAGCGCGGCTACGACTTCGCGCAGGTGCTGTGGAACCTCGTGGTGGCCCTGACCCACAGCCGCCATGCCAGCCTGGTGCGTGACGCGCAGGCCGGGCGCATCGGCACCTCCGATCCCCAGTTGGCGCGCCTGGCGGACATCCTGGTCGCCACGCGCAGCGGCGTGGTGAACAAGACGCACCTTCAGGCGCATGTCGGCCACGCCAGCGCCGAGGCGGGCAAGCTGGCGATCCTGCTGCCCTCATGGGTGCAGGGTGCGAGCGACGCCGACAAGGTGCTCTGGGCCCAGGTGACGCCATCCCTGCCGCGCTGGCTTGAACTGAATCCGCCGCGCCTGGACCGCAACTTGAGGCGCATGGCCGAGAAAGCGGACGCCGGCGAATAAGCGCAGGCAGCGCTACAGGCTGCGGCTGCGCGCCAGCGGCGGGTTGGCCGCGAAGTAACGCAGGATGCCGCGCATCAGTGCATCGGCCAGCTGCTCCTGGTAGGCGTCACTGCGCAGGCGCTCTTCTTCCTCGGGGTTGCTGATGAAGGCGGTCTCCACCAGCACACTGGGGATGTCGGGTGCCTTGAGCACCGCGAAGCCCGCCTGCTCGACGCGCGGCTTATGCAGCCGCCCCACCTGGCCGATCTCGCCGAGCATCGCGCCGCCCAGTCGCAGGCTGTCCTTGATCTGGGCGCTGGTGCTCATGTCCATCAGCACCCGCGCCACGTTCGCCTCTTGGGTGCGCACGTTCACCCCGCCGATCAGGTCGGCCGCGTTCTCCTTGTTGGCCAGCCAGCGCGCGGCCGTGCTGGACGCCGCGCCCTGGCTCAGCGCGAATACGCTGGCGCCGCGCGCCTCGGGGTTGGTGAAGGCATCGGCGTGGATGCTCACGAACAGGTCGGCCTGCACGCGGCGGGCCTTTTGCACACGCACCCCCAGCGGCACGAAGAAATCGGCGTCGCGGGTGAGAAAGGCGCGCATCGGGTTGCCGTTGACGCTGGCCGCGTTCAGCCGCGCCTGCAGCCGGTGCGCGACCTGCAGCACCACATCTTTTTCGCGGGTGCCCTTGGGGCCGATGGCGCCTGGGTCTTCGCCGCCGTGGCCAGGGTCCAACGCGACAATGATGAGGCGGTCGGTCTTGGCGGGGGCGGCCGTTGCCGAGCGTGGCGACGGCTCAGGCACAGGGCGCTGCGTCTGCCGTGCGATCAGTTCGCCCAAGGCATCACTAGTGTCGTGCCGCGGGCCGGGCCGGGCGATTGCGGGTGGGGAGGCCAGCGGGCTGTGGGCCGCCGTTGCGGCGGCCGCATCGCGCAGCCGCTCGGCGATCAAGGCCTCCAGAGGATCGACCGGCTGGGTGGGGAACAGGTCCAGCACCAGCCGGTGCTGGTAGGCGGCCACGGGCGGCAGGTTGAACACCTGGGGCGTCACCGGCTGCTTGAGGTCGATCACCAGGCGCACGACGCGCGGCGCGAACTGGCCAACGCGAATGCCGGCGATGAAGGGGTCGTCGGCCTGTACCTTGGCCACCAGCTCGCGCAGTGCGGTGCTGAGCTCCAGCCCCTCAATGTCCACGGCCAGGCGCGGCGGGCTGCCGACCACCGACTGGCTGGACACCAGCAGGCCGTCGGATTCGATGGTGACGCGTGAATAGTCGGAGGCGGGCCACACCCGCACCGCGACGATGGTGGCGCCGAACGCGATGTGCGCGGTGCCCAGCAGAAGTACCAGCGAGCCGCCTTGCAGCAGGGATCGGCGTGAGAGCGTCATGGCAACAGGCCCCGTCCCTTTGCGGTGCCAGGCGTGACGGTGACGCGGCGCGTGTCGTCGTCCAGGACGTCGATGGCGATGGCCAGGTCGGGCGTGGGCAACAGGCCGGCGGCCTGGTCGGGCCACTCGGCCAGCTTGAGGCCCTCACTGGCGAACAGGTCGCGAAAGCCGGCGTCTTCCCACTCGCGCGGGTCGTTGAAGCGGTAGAAATCGAAGTGCCACGCGTGCATCGGCGCGCCGCCGGGGGCGGTGGCCTCGTGCGGCTCGACCACGGCGTAGGTGGGGCTCTTGATGCGCCCCTGCACGCCGAGCGCGCGCAGCAAGTGGCGCACGAAGGTGGTCTTGCCAGCGCCCAGGTCGCCGCGCAGGGCGATGAAGGCGTCGGCGATGGCTGGCCGCGCCGCCAGGGCCCGGGCGAAGGCGAGGGTGTCCTCCTCGCTGAGCCAAGGCAAGGTCAGGGGGCTTCCTACAATCGGCGGGTGATGTCTGGTGACGCTCAGTTCGATGGTCCTTCGCTGGTGGCCCGCATCGGTGCGTGGGGCCGTGAGCTGGGATTTTCCCAAATCGGGGTGGCGGGCGTAGACCTTTCAACAGCCGAAGAAGGGCTATTACAGTGGTTGTCGCGCGGGTTCCACGGCGAAATGGCCTACATGGCGGCCCACGGCCTCAAGCGGGCTCGCCCGGCCGAGCTGGTACCCGGCACGGTGAGCGTGCTCACGGCACGCATGGATTACCTGCCCGCGGCCACGCCGCCGGGCTGGCAGGCCATCGAGTTCGAGCGTCTCCAACGCCCGGCCGAAGGCATCGTGTCACTGTATGCGCGGGGCCGTGACTATCACAAGGTGCTGCGTTCGCGCCTGCAAAGCTTGGCCGAGCGCATCGCACAGGACATCGGCCCCATCGGCCACCGCGTGTTCACCGATTCGGCCCCGGTGCTGGAGGCCGAGCTGGCCACCCGCAGCGGTCAGGGCTGGCGCGGCAAGCACACGCTGGTGCTGGACCGCGCGGCGGGCTCGATGTTCTTCCTGGGCGAGATCTACCTCGACCTGGCCCTGCCCGCAAGCGATCCGGTGGACAACCATTGCGGCAGTTGCCAGGCGTGCATCCAGGTGTGCCCCACCCAGGCCATCGTCGGCCCGGGCTTGCTGGATGCGCGGCGCTGTATCTCCTATCTGACCATCGAGCATGCGGGCCCCATCGCCCCCGAATTGCGCCCGCTGATCGGCAACCGCATCTATGGCTGCGACGATTGCCAGCTGGCGTGCCCCTGGAACAAGTTTGCCCAGCGCAGTGTCTTGCCGGATTTCGACGAACGTGAGGGCATGAGCGGGCAGACCCTGGCGGCGCTGCTGGCGTGGACCGAGCAAGATTTTCTGCGCCGCACCGAAGGCAGCCCGATCCGCCGCATCGGGTACGAGCGCTGGTTGCGCAATCTGGCGGTGGCGGCGGGCAATGCGCTGCACCGGGGCGAAGACGCGGCGCTGCGCGCGGCGCTGGCCGTGCATGCCCAGCACTTCAGCGCGCTGGTGCAAGAGCACGTGGCCTGGGCGCTGGCGCCCAGGCCAGCGAGCGCTTGATCGCTACCGGGGCAGGACGCCCAGCGCGAACGGCAGGCTCAGGCCGGCCAGCAAGGTGGACAGGGTGACCAGGGCTGCCACGTACGCGCCGTTGTAGCCCATTCGCGCGGCCAGCACGTAGCAGCTGGAGGCCGTGGGCATGGCGGCGAACACCAGCAGCACCAGCGTCTGCACGCCGTCCAGCCGGAAAAGCCGCGCCAGCCCCCATGCAATCAAGGGCGTGACGACATGGCGGATGGCGAGCACCGAAACCGACAGCGACTTGCCTTTTGCCAGCGATCCGATCTGCATGCCGGCGCCAGCGGCCATCAAGCCCAGTGCGATGGCCGCGGCGCTGATGCGGCTGACCGTGGGTTCGAGCCAGCCGGGAATCGACAGGCCGGCCAGGTTGGCCGCCAGGCCGGCGGCCGTGGCCAGGATCAACGGGTTGCGCAGCAGGGCGGCGCCGAAATGTGCGCCTGATTCCCGCGCCATCGGCCAGACCGCCGCGACGTTGAAGATGGGCACGCAAAAGCCGATCAGCACCGCCACCATCAGCAGCCCCGGCGGGCCCGCGACGCGTTCCACGAGGGCCAGCGCGATGAAGGAGTTGAAGCGAAACGCGATCTGCGCGCTGGCCGCATGGTCGCGCCGGTCGATGTGGCGGCCGATCCACGGCAGGTGGGGCAGGGCGTAGGCCAGCGCGATGGCGCACAGGCCCATGAGCACGCCGGCGGCGATCAGGCCCGAGGCGGCGCCCACGTCCAGCGGGCTGCGCACGATCGACTGGAACAGCAGCACCGGGAACAGGAAGTAGTAGACCAGTGCCTCGGCCTGCTGCCACACCGTGCGGTTCAACAGCGTGTAGCGGCACACCAGCCAGCCGCACAGAATGAGCGAGAAGTCGGGGATCAGCAGCTTGGCGAAATTCACCGGCGTGAGGATACCAAGGCATTGCGCTATGGGCCGTCAATGCAGCTACGATGGGTCCCTGAGCTTGACCATCTTCAACGAGGAGAAACCGTGCACCGTCGCCATTGCATTGCCTTGTCCACCACCGCCTTGCTGGCGCTCGCCAGCGGCGCCGCCTTCGCCCAGGCCTATCCCAACAAGCCAGTGAGGTTGCAGGTTCCCTTCGCACCCGGTGGCACCACCGACATCATCGCCCGCGTGATCGCCGAGCCATTGGCAAAGGCCCTGGGCCAGCCGGTGGTGGTCGAAAACCGCGCCGGCGGCGGCGGTGTTGTCGGCGCGACCGAACTGGCGCGCGCCGCGCCCGACGGCTACATCCTGGGCATGGCCACCGTGTCCACCACCGCAGCCAATCCGGCGATCAACCCGCGCATCGCCTACAACACGCTGACGGACTTTGTCCCCATCATCAACATCGCCGCCACGCCCAATGTGATCGCGGTCCACCCGAGCTTTCCGGCCAAGGACCACAAGGCCTTCGTCGCCGAACTCAAGCGCGCCCCCGGCCGCTATTCGTATTCCTCCTCGGGCACCGGCGGCATCGGCCACCTGCAGATGGAGTTGTACAAGGGCCTGGCAGGCGTGTTCGTCACGCACATTCCCTACCGCGGCGCGGGGCCGGCGCTCAACGACACCGTGGCTGGCCAGGTGCCGATGATCTTCGACAACCTGCCCTCGGCACTGCCCTTCATCAAGGAAAACCGCCTGGTGCCCATCGTGGTGGCTGCACCCCAGCGTGTGGCCGCCCTGCCGAACGTGCCCACGTTCAAGGAGATGGGCCTGGATCCCGTGAACCGCATGGCCTACTACGGCATCCTGGGGCCCAAGGGCCTGCCCAAGGACGTGGTGGACAAGGTCAACGCCGCCGTGCGCAAGGCCCTGGAAGACCCGGCCGTGAAGAAGCGCATCGAGGACACCGGCTCCATCGTGATCGGCAACACGCCCGAGCAGTTCGCCGAGCAGATCAAGGCCGAGTTCGGTGTCTACAAGGACGTCGTGGCCAAGCAGAAGCTGGCGCTCGAATAAGCGCCCTTCGCGCTCGCCAAAAAGCCGCCCGTTGCCCCGGGTGGCTTTTTTACGTGCTATCGTTTTTACATGCTCACCGCCAGCCTGAACGCGATCGATACCTTTGTGGACGCCCTGTGGCTGGAGGACGGCCTTTCGCGCAACACCCTGGCCGCCTACCGGCGCGACCTCACGCTGTATGCACAGTGGCTGGCCGAGCACCATCCCGAACTGGCCCTGGATGGCACGGCCGAGCAGCACCTGCAGGGCTACTTCGTGGCACGGCATGAAAAGACCCGCGCGACCTCGGCCAACCGGCGCCTCACGGTGCTGCGGCGCTATTTCCACTGGGCACTGCGCGAGCGCCGCATCAGCGCCGACCCCACCGTGCGCCTGCAGGCAGCGCGCCAGCCCCTGCGCGTGCCCAAGACCCTGTCGCAGGCGCAGGTGGAGGCCCTGCTCACCGCGCCCGACCCGGGCAACCCCCTGGGCCTGCGCGACCGCACCATGCTGGAGCTGATGTACGCCAGCGGCCTGCGCGTGACCGAGCTGGTCACGCTCAAGGTGCTGAACGTGAGCCTGTCCGAGCATGTGCTGCGGGTGTTCGGCAAAGGCAGCAAGGAGCGGCTGGTGCCCTTCGGCGAGGTGGCCGGCGACTGGCTGGTACGCTTTCTGGAGCAGGCGCGCGGCGAGATTCTGGCCGGGCAACAGACCCAAGACCTGTTTGTCACCGCACGCGGCGCCGGCATGACGCGGGTGATGTTCTGGATGATCGTCAAGAAGTACGCCCTGGCCGCCGGCATCACCGCGCCGCTGTCACCGCACACCTTGCGCCATGCCTTCGCCACCCACCTGTTGAACCACGGCGCCGACTTGCGCGCGGTGCAGATGCTGTTGGGACATGCGGATATTTCCACCACCACGATCTACACGCATGTGGCGCGGGAGCGGCTCAAGCACTTGCATGCGCAGCATCACCCGCGCGGGTGAAGGTCGGCAGCATGCTCATGTGAGAGCATCATCCCGTCCACCGCTCATGGCTTCACCCAGTGGGCGACGGGCTGCATCAAAAAATCCTCCAGCGCGATGCCGTCGCCGCCCACCAGCAGGCTGCGCTGCGGCTGGAATGCCTCGGCAAACGCGCCGATACCGGCATGGGCCAGCGGCGCCCGTCCGCTCTTGACTTCGATGGCCGTCAGATACCGCCCAGCCTGCACGATGAAATCCACTTCCCGGTTGCCGTCGCGCCAATAGTGCAGCGTGCATTCGCCGCGCAGGGCGGCATTGGCCAGGTGCGCGCCCACGGCCGATTCCACCAGCCGCCCCCAGAACTCGCGGTCGGCGCGGGCCTCGTCAAAGCTGCGGCCGCTCATCACCGCCATCAGCGCGGTGTTGATCACTTGCAGCTTGGGGCTGGAGGCGCGACTGCGCGCCACATCGCCCGCGTACTTGGGCAGGCCGCACACCATGCCCGCCCCAGCCAGCAGGGTGAGGTAATGCGCCAGCGTGGTCGTATTGCCCGCGTCTTGCAACTGGCCCTGCATCTTGGTGTAAGACAGCACCTGCCCCGAATAGCGGCAAGCCAGCTCGAACAGCCGACGCAACAGCGCGGGTTTGTCCACACGGGTCAGCAACAGCACATCGCGCGAAATCGAGGTTTCGATCAGGCTGTCGGCCACGTAGCGCGCCCAGCGTTCGGGCTCGCCGATCAAGGGTGCCGCCCCTGGATAGCCGCCGTAAAACACATACTCGTCCAGCGTGAAGCCAAAGGCCGCGCGCATTTCAGCCAATGACCAGTGCGATACGGCGATGGTCTCGAAGCGGCCGGCGAGGCTTTCGGTCAGCCCCTGGGCGATGAGCAGCGGCGCGGAGCCCAGCAGCACCACTCGCAGCGGACGCTTGGCGCGGGTGTCCTCGTCCCACAGGCGTTTGACGGTTTCCGACCAGGCCGGGATTTTTTGGATCTCATCGAGTACTAGCACCGCGCCTTGGCTGCTTGCAATGGCAAGCCGTGCCGCTTCCCATTGCTGTGCGATCCAGTCGGTGCCGCGCAGCGTGGGCTCATCGGCGCTGGCATAGCGCACTGGTTGCGCCAGCGTTTCGGTGGCCTGCTGCACCAAGGTCGATTTGCCGACCTGGCGTGGTCCGGCCACCACCTGGATAAAGCGGCGCGGCTCGCCCAGCCGGGCGGCCAGGGTGGCCGCCTGCGCGCGTTTGTAGGGGTTCTCAGCTCTACTTTCCATGCTGAGTATTTTTACTCAATACATTGAGTAAACCAAGCTTCGCCGATTTCATGCCGCCTCCCGGAAGGTGAGCAGCCGGTCGCGGTAATGCGGGTACTGCTGGTGGCGGGCGGCAATCTCGGCGGGCAGGTCGATGCTCAGAACTGCGCCAACGCCTCGATCGCCAGTGCATAGCCCTTCACCCCAAACCCCGCCATCACCGCCTTGGCCGCCGGCGAGATGTAGCTGTGGTGGCGGAAGGACTCGCGCGCATGCACGTTGCTGATGTGAAGCTCGATCACCGTCGCGCCCGCGCCCTTGATGGCGTCGTGCAGCGCGATGCTGGTGTGGGTGTAGGCGCCAGCGTTCAGGATGACGCCGGCGGCCTTGCCGTCGGCCTGTGCGCGGCCTGCCTCGTGGATCCAGGTGACCAGCTCGCCCTCGTTGTTGGACTGGCGAAAGTCCAGCCGCAGGCCGTGCGTGGCGCAGGCCTGCTGGCACAGTGCGTCGACGTCGGCCAGGGTCTGCGCGCCGTAGATCTGGGGCTCGCGGGTGCCCAGGAGGTTGAGGTTGGGGCCATTGAAAACGTAGGCGATCTTGGTCATGGGGCGGGCGGCAGGCGGCCGGATCAGTAAAACGGGGCGAGCGTAGCAGACCGCACAGCCCGCGCAATCGCACTATGGCCCGGTCAGCGCCGCCAGCTCGTCCTCGGCGAAGCCGGCGGCGCGCCGCGCTTGCAGGTTGAAGGGCCCGCGCAGGCGCGGCGCGCCATGGCGCTTGGCCAGTTCGGCGTAGGTTTGCACAGGGTCCAGGCTGCGCTCGGCGCACAGCGCGCGATACCAGTGGTTGCCCACCGCCACATGGCCGATCTCGTCGCGCAGGATGATGTCCAGGATCTCGCCGGCGCGCCGGTCGCCCGCCGCCACCAGCTTGGCGCGAATGGGAGGGGCCGCATCCAGCCCGCGCGCCTCCAGCGTGCGCGGCACCAGCGCCAACCGGGCCAGCAGGTCGTCCTGCGTTTTCTCGGCCATCTCCCACAGGCCGTTGTGCGCCGGGAACATGCCATAGGCATAGCCCAGGTCTTGCAGATGCGTGGCCAACAGCTGGTAGTGCAAGGCCTCCTCGCGCGCCTCCAGTGCCCAGTCGCGG
>JAZKDA010000181.1:0-2785 GCA_040387815.1 Pseudomonadota bacterium
TCCAGCACCGCAAGCGGCCGGCCACCCTTTGACGCCACCGGGCATGGACGGGGCACGTCAGGGTGCTCTGGCAAGATCGGCGACCGACACCGACACCATGCACTCACCGATCCCCCTGCACATCGCGGCCGAGGCCAGGCCTGCAACGTGGACCGCCGACATCTGGCTGCGCATCCGCCGCCATTTCCTGCTGAAGGCGGTCGGCACCACGGCCTTCACCTGGCTGTTCTTCATCGGTTACTTCCACCTGCTGCGCAACCCGGCCTTTCCGGTCACGGTGATGCCGCTGACGGCGCTGGACCACCTGGTTCCGTTCCAGCCCTGGACGCTGGGCGCCTACCTGTCGCTGTGGGTGTACGTGGGCCTTGCGCCGGGGCTGCAGCTCACGTTTCGCGAGCTGGTGGTCTACGGGCTGTGGATCAGCGCGCTGTGCCTGAGCGGTCTGGGCCTCTTCTACTTCTGGCCGACGCAGATCCCGCCACTGAGCATCGACGTCTCGGGCTACCCCGGCTTCGCGAAGCTGCAGGGCGTGGACGCAGCGGGCAACGCCTGTCCGTCGATGCACGGGGCGGTCGCCATCTTCACCGCCGTGCGCCTGGCCGACGTGCTGCGCGCGGCGCGCACGCCGTGGCTGTTGCAGGCGATCAACTGGGCCTGGTTTGCCGCCATCGCCTACTCGACGCTGGCGGTCAAGCAACACGTGGTGCTCGACGCGGTGGCCGGCGCGCTGCTCGGGCTGGCCTTTGCGCTGCCCTCGCTGCGCTGGCAGCCCGGGAATCGATGACCCGAGGTTGAGCAGAGGATTTCCCTATGATCGAAGCGGATATCATCAATCACCATTGATCATTCAACACAGGCCGAACGAGGAAGGGATCGACCCGTGGCCCGCCACCCGCAAGGGCCAGGCAGCCCATCGATCAACGGCGGCACAAGACGACAGGCATCGCAGATGAGTTCGCTGAAGGAATTGCAAGACCTGATCCACGAGAAGTACGGCATCGAACCGTCCAAGCTCGACCCCCACGCCTCGATGCGTGAAACCGGCGGACTCGATTCGCTGGCACTGGCCGAATTCCTGTTCGCCATCGAAGACCATTTCGGCATCACCATGCCCGACGAAGACGCGAGCATCGACACCCTGGCCGGGCTCGCGCAGCTGGTCGACAAGGTCCGGGCCGCCAAGCCAGCGTGAGCACGCACGAAGTCGCCGTCACCGGACTGGGCGTCATGGCGCCCCACGGCGACGCGCCCGACGCGCTGTTCAATGCGCTGCTGCAGGGCCGCTCGGCCCTCGCGCCGGTTTTTCCCGAACTCCCCAAACCCGCCGCCGCCGCCACGGTCGCCTTCGACGAGACGCGCTGGTTCACCAAGCTGCAACTCGCCGGCGTCGACCGCGTGAGCCAGCTCGCCGTGGCCGCCGCCGACCTCGCCTTGCGCGACGCCGGCCTGGCGATGAGCGATGCCGGCGTCGATGCCGAGCGCGTGGGCGTCTACGCCGGTTGCGGCATGGGCGGCGCCGCCGCGCTCGAAGCCGCCTACCGCGGCAACGGGCGCGTCTCGCCGCTCACCATTCCTGCCTTCATGCCCAACGCGCCCGCCGCCCACGTGGCAATGCGCAACGGCGTGCTGGGCCCGGTGCTCACCTACTCGGTCGCCTGCGCCTCGTCGTCGGTGGCCATCGCCGAGGCCGCCAAGGCGGTGCAGCGCGGCGAGGTCGACATCGCCATCGCGGGTGGCAGCGAAGCGCTCATCGTCCCGGGCGTGGTGCTGGCCTGGCAGGCCATGCAGACGCTGGCCGGCTTCCAGCCCGGCGAAGCGGCCGCCGCGGTGCGGCCCTTTGCCACCGACCGCAGCGGCTTCGCCCTCGGTGAAGGCTCGGCCTTCCTGATTCTCGAATCGGCCGAGCGCGCCCGCGCACGCAGCGCCCGCCGCTACGCCACGCTGGCCGGCTGGGGCCTGAGCAGCGACGCCACCCACCTCACCAAGCCCGACGCGCCCGGCCAGGCCCGCGCCCTGCGCGCCGCGCTGCGCCAGGCCGGCCTGCAGCCGCGCGACGTGGGCTACTGCAACGCGCACGGCACGGCCACGCGCATCGGCGACGTGGTCGAGCGCAACGCGCTGGCCGAGGTCTGGGGCAGCGATTTCGACGCCCTGCGCGTCAGCTCGACCAAGGCGCTGCACGGCCACATGCTGGGCGCAGCCGGCGCCATCGAGGCGCTCATCACCGTGCTGGCGCTGCACCGGCGCGAGCTGCCGCCCAACGCGAACTGCCGCGAGGTCGACCCCGACTGCCGGATGAACCTCGTCGCCCCCGGCGACAGCGCCGCGCCCGCGCTCGACGCTGCCATCAGCAACTCCTTCGCCTTCGGCGGCACGAACTCGGTGCTGCTGTTCCGCAGAGGCTGAATGCTTTTTCGGGCCGTGCGCACCCCGTGCCGCTGTGCCCCGCGCGATAGAGACATTCCGGGCTCTCCGGTATGCTGGCGGGCGCTTCTCCCCCCATGCCCGTCCAAGGAGGCCACCATGCACGTTCGCTCCACATTCGTCGCCCTCGCCCTGCTCGCCGCAGGCGCCTCGGTGCAGGCCAACAACCTGCTCGACCAACTGAAAGAACAGGCCGGCGCGGCGGTCAACTCGCAAGGCAGCAGCATCAGCGGCAGTAGCGAAGGCGGCTCAGCGCTCAGCAACCTCAGCCTCGGCGGCTTCAAGATGCCCGCCATCGGCTCCAGCACCATCGGCAGCGCGGCCGGCGTGCTCGAGTACTGCGTCAAGAACAACTACCTCG
>JAZKDA010000182.1:0-28184 GCA_040387815.1 Pseudomonadota bacterium
CCAGGCGAGCTCGAAGGCGCCCAGCCAGCCGGTGATGCCGTCGATATGGCCCGCGATCACTGGCCAGCGCCGCGCCTGGGCGCCCGCGCCACCCTGGGCGAACAGCGTCACCTGCATCACATCGGCAAGGCTGGCGGCCAGTGCTTCAGCCGGCTCCAGCGGGCCGATCACCAGCAGGCGGCCTTCGCTGCGGTAGCTCACGGTGGCCACCGGCTCGGCCTCGGGCAGGCGGGCGGCGGCCAGCAGCGCGGCCAGCTTCGGCATGGCTTGCGCGGCGTCGCGGCTCCAGCCACCGGTCTCACGGATGTTGACGAAGCGCAGCGGGGTCCAGCCGCCTTGCTCGGCTTGCGCTTGCGCGGCGAGTTCGGTGAACAGGCGCTGCTCCTGCGTGCAGGCGACCAGCAGCTCCTGGCCGCCTTGGCGCGCCTGAAGAAAGGCGCCCACTTCGCGCCGGCAAAGCGTGCTGTGCAGCGTCAGCGGCTCACCCAGGGCCTTGCCCAGGGCCTGGGGGTCCAGGGGCATCGTCTTGTTGCAGTCGCAGATCAGGGTCGGCATCTTGGCGGGGTGAACCGGGTTCAGTTGGCTCGGACTGTGGCACGGATTGGCCGGCCGCATCATCGGCATCGACCCTTGCCTTCGGCGCATCGGGCTCGGGGGTGTCTTGCTCGCGGAACAGGCCGAGAAACTCGGCGCTGGCCAGGGTGCGCAGCATGCGCTCGGGGATCGGGTCGGGCTGGGAGTAGTCGTCGATGTAGACGTCCATGCCGTCCATGATCTGGAAGTGCGGGTCGGCGAACAGCTTCTTGACCGCGGCATTGCGCACCTGCGGGTCGACCTCGTTGCGCACGAAGCGGCTGAAGTCGGACTCGGGCGTGAGGGCGGCGACGTCGTCGAGGGTGGGAGCGGGAGGAAGATTCTCGTCATCCCCGCGAAGGCGGGGATCCAGGGGCGCGGTCTCGTCGGCTCGCGACGGGCCATCGCCTTGCTCGGCCAGGGCCTGGATTCCCGCCTTCGCGGGAATGACGGAAGGGGGCGCGGGAATGACATCCTTTTCGTCCGCCACCCCCAGCTTGCGGCGCGACCAACGCCCCAGGAAGCCTTCAGCCATGGCCCGCCCCTCCCCCGCCACGACCACCGCCGCGCGCCTTGTCCGTACTCACCGTGGCCGGATTGCCGAAGCGGTCTTGGAGGGGCCGGAAGCTCTCCGGGCGCTTGCGGCGCTTGGGCTCGGGCTCATAGTGGGCCTGCGCGAACTCGCGCATCCACTCGACCACCTCGGCCGGCGCGGGCACGGTCTCCACGGTTTCCTGCGCATCGAGCCAGCGGCCGGCGTCGTGGTAGCTCAGCGTGACGATGGCCGGAATCGCGATCGGCTCGTCGGCCATGCTGGCCTCATCCTCCATGCGCCACAACACGAACCAGCCCGGCGCGGGCGCGGTGGCGTTGAGGTAGTAACCCTCGGCATCATCGCGAAACAATTCCACCGTGAAGCCGGGGTGCAGCCACTCCTGCTGGCGCTCGTCGCGCCGCAGCAGGCGCGGCGTGGTGCCGAAGGCGGGCTCGTCGGGCACGACGTCGGCCAGCTCCCAGCGAAACGCCTGCCAGCGGTTGTCCTGCGCCACTCGGCGCATCACGACCGCCACCCGCAGGCTGGGACGTTCGCTCATCTTGATGCTGCGTTCATTCGAGCCTCACCGCGCAGTACTTGAACTCGGGAATCTTGCCGAAGGGGTCGAGCGCGGCATTCGTCAGCAGGTTGGCCGCCGCCTCGGCATAGGCGAAGGGCATGAACACGGTGCCGTCGGGTGTGCCGTCGTCGCGCCTCAGCTGGCAGCGCAGCTGGCCGCGCCGCGATGCGAGGGTGATCATCTCGCCTGGCGCGCGGCCCAAGCGCGCAAGCTCGCGGGCGTTGACAGACGCGGTGGGCACGGGCTCGATGGCGTCGAGCACGGCGCTGCGGCGGGTCATGCTGCCGGTGTGCCAATGCTCGAGCTGGCGGCCGGTGATCAGCACCATGGGGTACTGCGCATCGGGCTTCTCGGCAGCCGGCAAGAGCTGCGCGGGCACCAGGTGCAGGCGGCCGTCGGCCGTGGGGAAATGATCGGTGAACACGATGGGCTGGCCCGGGTCGTCCTCGGACAGGCAAGGATAGGTGACGCAGCCCTCGCGCTGCAAGCGCTCCCAGCTAATGCCCGCAATGGCGCCGTGCATGGCCTGGCGCATTTCCTCGTACACAGCCGCCACGCCGGCATGCTCGCCTTCGTAGTGCCAGTCCAGGCCCATGCGCAGCGCCATCTGCTGGATCAGCCACAAATCGGGCCGGGCATCGCCGGGCGGATCGATGGCCTGGCGGCCCAGCTGCACCATACGGTCGGTGTTGGTGACAGTGCCGGTCTTCTCGGGCCAGGCGGTGGCCGGCAGCACCACGTCGGCCAGCCAGGCGGTCTCGGTCATGAAGATGTCCTGCACCACCAGATGCGCCAGCGCAGCCAGCGCCTCGCGGGCGTGGTTCAGGTCGGGGTCGCTCATGGCCGGGTTCTCGCCCACGATGTACATGCCGCGCACCTTGTGCGGATCGGCCTGGCTCGCCAACGCCTTGTCCATGATCTCGACCACGGTGTAGCCGGGCGTGGCGTCGAGCTTGGCGCCCCAGAAATTTTCGAACCACTGGTGGGCGGCGCTGCCGTCGACCCGCTGGTAGTTGGGAAACATCATGGGGATCAGCCCCGCGTCGCTGGCGCCTTGCACATTGTTCTGCCCGCGCAGGGGGTGCAGGCCGCTGCCGGGCTTGCCGATCTGGCCGGCCACGCTGCACAGCGCGATCAGGCAGCGCGCGTTGTCGGTGCCGTGCACATGCTGGCTCACGCCCATGCCCCAGAGGATCATGGCCGACTTGGCGGCGGCAAAGGCCCGCGCCACCTCGCGGATGCGCTCGGCCGGCACACCGCACACGGCCTGCATGGCCTCGGGGCTGAAGGCGCGCACGGTGTCACGCAAAAGGTCAAAGCCGCTGGTGCGCGCTTCGACAAATGCGCGATCGGCCAGCCCTTCTTCGATGATGGTGTGGATCATCGCGTTGAGCAGGGCCACGTCGGTGTCGGCCTTGAACTGCAGGGTGCGCCAGGCATGGCGGCCGATGTCGGTGATGCGCGGATCGGCCAGCACGATCTTCGTGCCGCGCTGGGCCGCGTTTTTCATCCACGTGGCGGCCACCGGGTGGTTGCTGGTGGGGTTGGAGCCGATCACGAGCACCAGCTGCGCGTGGGCCACATCGGCCACCGGGTTGCTCACGGCCGCTGAGCCCACGCCCTCCAGCAGCGCTGCCACGCTGGAGGCATGGCACAGGCGCGTGCAATGGTCGACGTTGTTGCTGCCGAAGCCGGTTCGCACCAGCTTCTGGAACAGGTAGGCCTCTTCGTTGGTGCCCTTGGCCGAGCCGAAACCGGCCAGCGACTTGGGGCCGTGGGTGTCCTTGAGTTGCCGCAGCTTGCCGGCGGCGAGGGCCAGCGCTTCGTCCCAGGTGGCTTCGCGGAACACCTCGTGCCACAGAGACGGGTCGCGCAGCACGTTGGCATCCTTGGGCGCGCCGGCCTTGCGGATCAGGGGTGTGGTCAGGCGATGCGGATGGTGCGCGTAGTCGAAGCCGAAGCGCCCCTTGACGCACAGGCGCCCGTGGTTGGCCGGACCGTCGCGGCCGTCGACCGCCACGATCTGGTTGCCGCGCACCTTGTAGGTCAGCTGGCAGCCCACGCCGCAGAAGGGGCAGACCGAGGGCACTTCGCGGTCGACCGCCTGCGAGCCGATCAAGCTCTTGGGCATCAGCGCACCGGTGGGGCAGGCCTGCACGCACTCGCCGCAGGCCACGCAGGTGCTCTCGCCCATGGGGTCGGATAGGTCGAACACGATGTGGCTGGCGGCGCCGCGGCCGGCGTAGCCGATCACGCCGTTGACCTGCTCTTCGCGGCAGGCGCGTACGCAGCGGGTGCATTGGATGCAGGCGTCGAGGTTGACGGCCATGGCAGGGTGGGAGAGGTCCGGTGCCGGCTCGGGGCGGGACAGGGCCTGCAGTTCGGGTCGGACGGCGACGCCCTGGCGCTGCGCCCAGTCGGACAGCTCGCCGTGTTGACCGGCGTCGCTCCATTTCTGGCCCTGCGCCGGCATGTCCGACAGCAACAACTCCAGCACCATGGCCTGACTCTTGAGCGCGCGTTCGCTGCGCGCCTTCACGTCCATGCCCGTCACCACGGCACGGCAGCAGCTGGGCGCGAGCACCCGCTCGCCTTCGATTTCCACCACGCAGGCGCGGCAGTTGCCGTCGGGGCGCAGGCCCTCGCTGTAGCAAAGGTGGGGAATGTCGACACCCACCCGGCGCGCCGCCTGCAGGATGGTCTCGCCCTGTACGGCCTGGACATCCTGGCCGTCGAGCCTGAAGGAGACGAGGGGCAGGTCAGGTGACTTCATGGGGGAAATACTTTTGCACGCAACGAATCGGGTTGGGCGCGGCTTGGCCCAGGCCGCAGATGCTGGCGTCGGCCATCACCTGGGCCAGGTCTTCCAGCGTGGCGGTGTCCCAGCGATCAGCCTGCATCAGTTGGGCCGCCTTGTCGGTGCCCACCCGGCAGGGCGTGCACTGGCCGCAGCTTTCGTGGGCGAAAAACCGCATGACGTTCAGGGCCGCGTCACGCGCCTTGTCATGTTGGCTCAGCACGATCACGGCTGCCGAGCCGATGAAGCAGCCGTGCGACTGCAGCGTATCGAAGTCCAGCGGCACATCGGCCAGCGAGGCCGGCAGAATGCCGCCCGATGCGCCGCCCGGCAGGTAGGCATACAACGCGTGCCCATCGGCCATGCCGCCGCAATACTCGTCCACCAATTCGCGCAGCGTGATGCCCGCCGGCGCCAGCTTGACGCCCGGCTCGCGCACGCGGCCGCTCACGCTGAAGCTGCGCAGGCCCTGGCGGCCATGGCGGCCTTGCGAGGCGAACCACTCGGGGCCTTTTTCCACCAGCTCGCGCACCCAGTACAAGGTCTCGAAGTTGTGCTCCAGCGTGGGCCGCCCGAACAGCCCCAACTGCGCGATGTAGGGTGGCCGCAGACGCGGTTCGCCGCGCTTGCCCTCGATGCTCTCGATCATGGCCGACTCTTCGCCGCAGATGTAGGCGCCTGCGCCACGCCGCAGGTGAATCGCTGGCAGATCGAAAGGCGGATCGGCCTGCAGCGCAGCGATCTCGGCATGGAGCAAGGCGCGGCACGCGTGGTATTCATCGCGCAGGTAGATGTAGACCGCCTCGCAGCCGACCACCCGCGCCGCGATCAGCATGCCTTCCAGAAAGCGGTGCGGATCGCGCTCCAGGTAATACCGGTCCTTGAAGGTGCCGGGCTCGCCTTCGTCGATGTTGACCGCCATCAGGCGCGGGGCCGGCTGCTCGCGCACGATGCGCCACTTGCGCCCCGCCGGAAAGCCCGCGCCGCCCAGGCCGCGCAGGCCGGCGTGCTCCAGCGTGGCGATGATGGATTCGGCTTCGCGCTCACCACGGGCGACCGTGGCGGCCAGCCCGTAGCCGCCGCCCGCCCGGTAGTCTGCGTAACGAACGGGCGCGCCCTCCGCTTGCGCCACGACGGGCGGCGCGGCCTCAGCCCGTGAGGTCGCCTGACCGGCGGCCCGCGAGATGTCCTGTACGGTCGCATGCCCGCACGCGACCTGCCCCACCAGCGCGGCTGGGGCCTGCTCGCAGCGGCCGATGCAGGGTGCGGCCACCAGCTTCACACCCGGACCCAGCAGCGCGGGCAGGCGCTCCAGCAGTCCCCTCGCGCCCGCCATCTCGCAGGGCAGGCCTTCGCACACGCGCACCGTCAAGGCCGCCCCGGCTTCGTCGCCGCGCAGGATGTCGAAGTGGTGATAAAAACTCGCCACCTCGAACACCTCGGCCATGGGCAGGTTCATCGCCTGGGCCAGGGCAACCAGGTGCCGCTCGTGCAGGCCGTGGTAGCGATCCTGGAGGCGGTGCAGGTGCTCGATCAGCAGGTCACGCGCATAACCCTGCGCCGGGCGCGGGCCGATCAGGTCACCAACCGCCGTCAGCGCGGCCTCGTCCACCGGCCGGCCCTTGAGCCGCCCCGCCCGCTCACCGCCCCGGAACCAGCGCACCGGTGTCTGCGTCATCCACTGCCTTTCATTGAATGGCGGTCAGTTTAGCGACACGGAGATCCGCAACGCCATGGTTCCCTGCGCCGTCCGCGCCGTCAGCCCAAGCGCAGCGACGAGAAGACCCGGATGGGTACAAACCGGCGAGCACGAAGCCGTGCGCCCTCGTCCGGACCCACCATGTACCCCACACCCGTCAACCCGAAATTCGGCCACACCGGCACGCCCCGCCTGCCTGATGGCAAGGATCACAAGCACCTGCCGCCCCCGCCGCTCAGCCCGCGCCAGCTGCAGGCACCCCCGCTGGGCGATGTGCCGGCCGAGCCGTCGCCCACCGGCGTCGCCGGGTCCAGATTGCGGGACAGAGTCCGCCGCCGCGGCGAGCCAGAAGCGGGCGAGGCCCCCATCCTGTCCCACAAGCGTGCGAAAGCCCAGGTCGATTACGCCAGGATGGACGGCGGATCGTCCAACGACGAGGACGAAGGCTCGCCCAGCGCCCGCGAGGACATCAAATCGAGTTCAGGCGCGCGGCCCGCGCGCGCGTCCAAACGCAAGGACCGCAAATCCGAGGATTCGGATTACGAAGTCGAACGGGAATCATCCGAGCCGACGAAAGCGGCCAACCCCATCAAACGCCGCAAGGCGGCCCGGCCCACGGCTACACCCTTGACCATGGACGCCAGCCAGCCTGTGGCCGAACTGCGGCGTTTGCTGGGGCTGCGGCCCGGCTGGGACGGCGCCCCGCAAGGCGGCTCGTCCAGCAGCAGCGCCCCGGCACAGCTTTCGGTCGCGCAGATGGGTGCGCTGGCGGCTGCGCAAGCGGCGGCGCGCGAATTCGAGCCAGCCATCGACGCACAGACGCTCTCGCAAACACTGCGCGAGGCCTTTGCCAAGAACGCGCGTGGCCTGGGCAAGCTGTGCGCCGCACTGGGCGAGATCGTCCCCAGCCTGCGCCACCTGCCGCCTGCCGCCTTCGAGGTCGCCACCCGCGCCATCGGCCAGTTGACGGCCTACCGCCCGGCGGCATCCGAACATGTGGCAACCCACCTTTGCGAATGGTGCGCATCACTGGGTGACCAAGCGGCGACGTTCGCGCGCCTGCTGATCGATGAAATGGGCGATCGGATCTACCAGGGCGCGAAGGGAAAAAAGCAGCGCCAGACGGTGGTCGACGACCTCCTGAGCCGGGCACCGAGCCCGGCGACAGCGGGGGTCTGGCAGGCCGTCTTGAGCGACAGCCTCGCGCACGACGATGTCGATGGCCTCGACCGGCTCGTCTTGCGGGTGGTTGAACACGGCAAGGACAGCGCCCTGGCCCAGCAGTTCTTCCAGTGCCTGGGCACGGTTTGCCGAGACCATGCGGTGCCGGCCGATCGGCTGTGCGAGCTGGTGGGGCCGCTGGTTGGCACCCAAGCCCGCGCATCGAACGGAGAGGACGCGGCCACGCGCACCGCCTATCTGCGCGCAGGCTTCGCATCGTTTTGCGAAGGCCTGTGGGCGCAGGGTCTGGACCGTGCCCAGCACAACGCGCTGGTCGAGCAGTGGCTGAGCCCCCGCGAGCCCGAGAAGCTTCTGGCGCGCCAGCGAGTGATGGGGCCCGAGCTGGTCAAGCGCCGGCCGCCGCCGAACTTCAGCAAGTTCGTCGAGTCGACACGGACCAAGGTTCCTGATTTTCGCAAGTACACATCGCTGGTGATGGGCACCTTCGCGCACCTGCTCGACGCCGCGAAAGCGGACCCGGCCGAGCGAGAGGCCATCGCGCAAGTGTTGCCCCGCTGTCTGGATCTGTTGCTGGAGACCTTCACCCCGGACGAATGCGCCGAGGTGCTGCGCCAAGCCAGCGCCGAGCTGATGACCGTAGGCGACCGGGAAACCTTTTCTGCGTTCTTCGGCGAGCTGCTTTCGCAAATTCACCTGCGCGGCATGCTGGCGCCCGGTGGCGGCGGGCAGGCGCTGCTTGTGGCCGCACTGGAGCGGCCCACCAGCGGCCCGCAATCATCTCTGCGCACCGACAGCTACTTCAACGCCCTGGTGGACTTTTCCGTCGGGATGCCCGAGCCCATGCTCAAGCGTCTTGCGCAGTTGGGAGCAGAAAACAGCAACCGGTCCCTGGCCCCTCTGAAGGTGCAAAAGGAAGGCCACGTACTGCTCCAGTGGATCTTCAAAAAATGCGCCAGCACGCCCGGCTTGTCCATGGTCCCGCTGGTCGAAGGATTCATAGGCGGCATGGTCGGCCGCCTCGACCTGGAGCAACGCCTCGCCAGGTTCGTCAACGGCCTGGCAGACGGCCTGACCGCAGAAGACGGCGCGGCCGCGCGCACCGTCGGACACGCCGTGGCTGTGGGCCTGGGCGGCGCGGCGATCAGCGCCGAGTCGATGGATGCCTGCATGACGGCGCTCGCGCCGCGCCTGCGGCTGCTTGCCGCCGAGTGCGTCACGGACTTCGTCGAAGGCCTGGTCTCGGGGCTGGGCGGCGCATCCCTGCCGCTGGAGCGCGTGCGGCAGATCACACGCGCCCTGAACGAAACGCGGGCACAGACCGGCGGCGAACCTCACACCAACGAAAACCAGGCCAGGGTCACCTTGCGCGCGGAACTGGGCGCCCTGCGCTTCAACCAGGCGCTGGCCGTGACGCAGCGCCCCTGGGACCTGCCCGGCGCGGCCGGCGCACCGCCGGTCTCTTTGCTCACCGAAGCCAGCACACGGATCGCGGCCTTGCGCGCGGCCATCGACGCCCTGGGCGCGGCGCCCGCAGCCCGGCCGCCCTTGTCCGAGGTGTGCGCCCATGACCGCGAGGCGGCGCGCCTGTGGCTGGCGCTCGAAGGCGAACGCCGGGCCTTGCTTACCTCGGCCGCCCCTTCGGAACTTGCCGCGATGCAAGCCCAACTCGAGGAGGCGCTCGCGCAATTGCAGGCCCACCTGCCGCCGCCGCAAGCCGGTTTGACACCCGAGGCGGTGGCACAGCGCGTCAAGCAGTTTCAAAGGCGCGACACGACAGGCCTGGACAGCGCCGCCCAGACACACGACGCCCTGGTGCTGGGCTGGCGGCTGGGCCTGGGCCGCGAGGGTGATGGCGCGCAACCGCTGGCCCGTGCAGGGCTGGCCGAGCGCACGCACCGCCTGTTCCAGTTGGCGGCGCCACCGGCCACCGGCGCGGGCACCGACCCGATCGTCACGGGCTTGCTGCAAGCGGCCATCCGCCCGCGCAATGCCATGGCGGCCAATGCCGCGCTGTTGCGGCCCTTGCTCGAGCACGCGCTCGACACGGCTGCCGTCCGCGAGGCGCCGCCCGATCGGGCCGCGCGCCTGGCGCTGCTCACTCGCATCGCCACGACGGTGGAATGGACGCTTCGCAGCGCCACGGCGCTGGGCAAACCCGACGAGGTTGCCGCATGGTCCGCGCAGCACTTGTGGTTGCACCCGGGCGAGCGGCTCGCAAGCCAGTGGGCTGATGGCACCGAACAGCCGCGGCTGATGGCCAGCTGCGTCGCGCGGGCCGTCGACGCGCGCAACCACGACGCGGCACTGGAGCAGCTCGTCGTCCACGCCTCTCAGGTCTCTGTCACTGCGGCCCATGCCCTTGGCCGGGGATTGGCGGAGGCGATCGGCCGCGGCGAGCCGCTGCAAAGAGCACTGCGCTTCGCGGCCGCCCTGCCCGAAGCGCGTGAGTCCTTCGAATATCTGGTGACCGGCCTGTGCCACCACGAGGCTGCGGCCGACGTGCTGTTCAAGGCCGCCCGCGACTTCTCCCCGGCGCAAAAGGTCGCATTGCTGCGCCATACCCATGCTTTCACGGGCATCCGGCGCTCGTTCGCGCTGCACCTTGCGGCGCCGCCGCCCGAAGGCCATCCACGCCATTGCGGTGAGCCGGCATTGACGATCCGTGAGACACGCGACTGGGCCCTGGCGTGGGCGGTGGCAGGCAAGGCGGCACAGGTGCCGGACCTGGGCGCGCTGAAAGCCGAGTTCAACAGGCCCGTCCCCCCGGCCAGCCTGCCGGGCGCCAGCGGGCCGGCGGTCGTGGCGCCCGCAGAAGACGCGGCACGCAAGAAGGTCTGCCAGGAAGCGGTCCAGTTCGTGAAGGAGCCGTACTATCTGATCCGGCAGATGGGCGCATCGGACATGTCCGGCCCCCAACGCCTGGCCTGGCTCGACATCCTCTATGGCGACAAGGAACGCATGACGGCTCAATTCTCGCGCCGGGAATTGACCTCACTCATTGGCCTGCCACAGGGCTCGCTCACCCAGGCCGAGCGTGCCCTGCGGATCGAATGCGTGCTGACGCTGGTGCGCCATGGTGCCGACCACCTGCAGGGAATCGACCTGCGCGGCGCGCGCAACTTCATGCTGGAGCAGTTGCGCGCCATGCAGGAGGACATCACCTCGCTCGACGACGGCCAGCCGAGCATTGACCACACCGAGCTGTACCTGCGCACCAGCCAGGCGATCACCGCCTTGTACACGCCGGCGATCTTCGGTCGGGCGATAAACCTGCAATGGGTTTTTCAGCCGCCAGCCAACGACGCACCGCAAGCGCAAACGGAGGCCTTCCTCGCCAAGGTCAGGGATCACGTAGACGACATCCACCTCACCCTCGACGCGCTCGTCTCGGACATCGACGACATGCAGACCCGGATGGACCGGGCGACGCGCCGCACCGACAACGAGAAAGCGCTGCTGGCCCTGCGCCAGGGCTTGGCCGGGCTCACGCCGCCACCGGCGCAGGCACCCGCCTGGCTGGCGACGCTGGACATGACCGTGCTCAACCTCCAGCGTGCCACCTTGCTGCCGGAAACCCTGGGCCAGCTGCGCGCCGCCATGGGCGGACTGGTTTCGACGCTGCAGGCGGTAGTGCGGATGGCGACCGAAGGCAGTGCACCGCCGGCGCCGGGGATCCTGAACTCACCGGTGCAGCAGGAGCCGGAGGTAGAAGGTCTGGGCTAAATCGCTGCGAGCCAAGCGGCGCTCTGGGGCGCCCGCTCTCAGGTGTCTTTGGACACCGTGATGGTCGGAAACTTCGCCGAAAAATCCTTGGCCTTGGCCGCGACCTTGATCGCCACCTGGCGCGCGATGTCGGCATAGATGCCCGCCACCTTGCCGCCGGGGTCGGCCACCACCGTGGGCTGGCCGCCGTCGGCCTGCAGGCGGATGGCGATGTCCAGCGGCAGGGCGCCCAGGTAGTCGATGCCGCGTTCGGCCGCATAGCGCTGGCCGCCGCCCTCGCCGAAGATGTGCTCCACATGGCCGCAGTTCGTGCACACGTGGGCCGCCATGTTCTCCACCAGGCCGAGGATGGGCACGCCCACCTTCTCGAACATGGCCACCGCCTTGCGCGCGTCCAGCAGGGCGATGTCCTGCGGGGTGGTGACGATCACCGCGCCGGTCATGGGCACGCGCTGCGACAGGGTCAGCTGGATGTCGCCGGTGCCGGGGGGCATGTCGACGATGAGGTAATCGAGCTCGCGCCACTCGGTCTGGCGCAGCAGCTGCTCCAGCGCCTGGGTGGCCATGGGGCCGCGCCAGATCATGGCCTGGTCGGGGTCGATCAAGAAGCCGATCGACATCACCTGCACGCCATGGTTTTCCATCGGGTCCATGGTCTTGCCGTCGCCGCTGGTGGGGCGGCCTTCGATGCCCATCATCATGGGCTGGCTGGGGCCGTAGATGTCGGCGTCGAGGATGCCCACCGTCGCACCCTCGGCCGCCAGGGCCAGCGCCAGGTTGGCGGCGGTGGTGCTCTTGCCCACCCCGCCCTTGCCGGAGGCCACGGCGATGATGTTCTTGACACCCGGCAGCAGCTGCACGCCGCGCTGCACGGCGTGGGCGGTGACCCGGGTCGAGAGGTTCACCTTGACGTCGGTCACGCCGGCCACCCCGCGCGCGGCAGCGGTGAACGCCTGCCGCAACGCAGGCCACTGGCTCTTGGCCGGGTAATCGAGCTCGACGTCGAAGGCCACGCCGCCGCCGCTGACCTGCAGGTTCTTGAGGGCACGGGTGGAGACGAAATCTCGGCCGGTGTGGGGGTCGGTGACGGCGGCGAGGGCCGCGAGCAGCTGGTCGGAGGTGGGCATGGCGGAGGGTGGGTCTGGGCCGGTCAGTGTAGCGAGCGGGCAAAGCCCCGGCGCGGCATCCTAAAATCACGGGTTCCCCGTCGGAAGCCCCCATGTCCAAGCGCAAGCTCTTCGTTACCACCGCCCTGCCCTACGCCAACGGCAAATTCCACATCGGCCACATCATGGAGTACATCCAGGCCGACATCTGGGTGCGGTTCCAGCGAATGCAGGGCCATATGGTGCACTTTGTCGGCGCCGACGACGCCCATGGCGCGCCCATCATGATCGCCGCGGAAAAAGCCGGCAAGACGCCGCAGGCGTTCGTCGGCGAGATCGCCGCCGGCCGCAAGCAGTACCTGGATGGCTTTCATGTGCGGTTCGACAACTGGCACTCGACCGACAGCCCCGAGAACACCGAGCTGGCCCAGGGCATCTACAAGCAGCTCAAGGCCAACGGCAAGATCGCCGCCCGCACCATCGAGCAGTTCTACGACCCGGTCAAGGGCATGTTCCTGCCCGACCGCTACATCAAGGGGGAATGCCCCACCTGCCACGCCAAGGACCAATATGGCGACAGCTGCGAGGTGTGCAGCAGCGTCTACTCGCCCACCGACCTGATCAACCCTTATTCCACCCTCACTGGCGCCACGCCGCAGCTGCGCAGCTCCGAGCACTTCTTCTTCAAGCTGTCCGACCCCGACGTGGTCGACTTCCTCAAGGCCTGGACGCAAGACGGCAAACTGCAGACTGAGATGGCCAAGAAGGCCAGCGAGTGGTTCGAGGCCGGCATGGCCGACTGGGACATCAGCCGCGAGGCGCCCTACTTCGGCATCGAGATCCCCGACGCGCCGGGCAAGTACTTTTACGTGTGGCTGGACGCGCCGGTGGGCTACTTGGCCAGCCTGAAGAACCATTTTGACAAGGGCCAGGCGAAAAACCATTGGCACGAGGCCTCGCGCACCGACGCCAGCTTCGACGCCTTCGTGGCCGACCCGCAAGTGGAGCAGGTGCACTTCATCGGCAAGGACATCGTGTACTTCCACACCTTGTTCTGGCCGGCCATGCTGCATTTTTCTGGCCGCAAGACGCCCAGCCAGGTGAATGTGCACGGCTTCATCACCGTCAGCGGCGAGAAGATGTCCAAGAGCCGCGGCACCGGCATCGACCCGCTCAAGTACCTTTCGCTGGGCATGAACCCCGAGTGGATGCGCTACTACATCGCCGCCAAGCTCAATGGCCGGGTGGAAGACGTCGACTTCAACCCCGACGACTTCGTGGCTCGCGTCAATGCCGACTTGATCGGCAAGTACGTCAACATCGCCAGCCGGGCGGTGAAGTTCATTCCTGGCGGCAAGCTGGTGGCGTCATCGCGGAATGCGCGCGTGGCGCCGTTCGTCGAAAGCATCAGTCACCTGTACGAGACGCGTGAGTACGGCAAGGCGATGCGCGAGATCATGGCGTTTGCCGATGAGGTCAACCTACGCTTCGACGGCGCCGCGCCCTGGAAGCTGGTCAAGGAAGGTCAGGCCGAGGCTGCGGCGCAGGTCTGCAGCGAGTGCATCGAGATGTTCAAGGTGCTCACCGCCTGCCTCAAGCCCGTGCTGCCGAATCTGGCCGCCCAGGCCGAGGCCTTCCTGCAGTGCGCCCCGCTCGATTTCTCCAACGCCGCCACCCCGCTGCCCGCCGGCCATGCGGTGGGCGAATACAAGCACCTGATGCAGCGGGTGGACGTCAAGCAGCTCGACGCCCTGTTCGAGCCGCCGCCCGAAGCCGCGCCCGAAGCCGTGGTGCCGGGTGGCGAGGAGATCGCCCCCCCCATCTCCATCGACGACTTCGCCAAGATCGATCTGCGCATCGCCCGCATCGAGGCCTGCGAGGCGGTGGAAGGCTCGACCAAGCTGCTGCGCCTGACGCTGGACGTGGGCGAGGGCAAGACCCGTAACGTGTTCTCCGGCATCGCCAGCGCCTACCAGCCGCAAGACCTGGTGGGCAAACTCACGGTGATGGTGGCCAACCTGGCGCCGCGCAAGATGAAGTTCGGCATCAGCGAAGGCATGGTGCTGGCCGCCAGCCACGCCGACGAGAAGGCCCAAGCCGGTATTTACATTCTGGAACCCGGGCCAGGCGCGCAGCCGGGGATGCGCGTGCGTTAAGCTGGACCGCATGCAAGCCTCGTCCTACCGGCCGCCAGCCACGCCAGGCAAGTCAACCGCACGGCTCGCCCGGCTTGCCGTCCTCGCCCTGCTTGCCGCCGGCCTGTCCGGCTGCGCCGTCATCTCGGTGGCCAGCGCGGCGACCAGCGTCGCGGCCACCGGGGTCAGCATCGCGGCCAGCGGCGCTGGCCTGGCCGCAGATGCGGCCATTGGCACTGCACGCATCACGGGCCGCGCCGTGGGAGCGGCGGCCAGCCTGATGATTCCGGGGCAGTGAGGGTTGGCCCGCCAGATGCGGGTGCGCCAGGCCCAGTTCGGCCCACGCCCCCGCGCCGGGCCCGCGATCAGGAGACCTTGCAGCCGGGATTGGGCGGCGGGAAGATCTCGCTGCCCTGCTTGATGAAGCGCATCTCGAAGCGGTTCTTGCCGTCCGGGCCTTTTACGACCTGGGCCATGCCGTGCTGGCGGATCAGGTGGTGGTCCGCGGCGCGCATTTCGTTGGTGCCGTAGATGGTCGGAATGTTCATGCCTTCCAGCGCCTTGCGAATCGCGACGATGTCGGTGGAACCCGCCTTTTGAATGCCGGCACGGAACACCTCCATCGCGACCATCAGGTCGGAGTCGGTGTAGAAGGGGCGGCGCTTGGCGCGGGCCGTGAACTCCTTGACGTACTGGGCATTGCGGGCGCCTGGCAGCTCGGGCGTCCAGCCCAGAGCGTTGACGACGCCCAGGACGTTGTCGCCATGCGCTTCGAGCTGGAAGTCGGTGGCAAAGCCGTTGCCCAGCACCAGCTTGTATTTTTCGAACAGGCCGAACTGCTTTTGCTGCTTGGCGAACGACTGGCCGTCACTCATGAAAAGCGTCACCACAAGGGCGTCGGTCGGCGTCGACAACTGGGAGATCTGGCCGCCGAAATCAGTGGTGCCGGTCGGCGTGAACAGGCTTTGCTTGACGCTTCCGCCCATCGACTTCACGAGTTCGGTGAACGTGGCGTCGAAGCTGCGGCCGGACGCATAGTCCATCGAGATCATGTTCCAGGTCTTGGCGCCGCTGGCCTTGACGAATTCCTCCATCATCTTGGTGGTCATGGCGTCGTTCGGGCTGACCCGGAAATAATTGGGCGAACACACCTTCTGCAGCAGATCGACGCTCGACGAGTAGGTGTCGATCATCATCACGTTCATCTGCTCCAGGCGCGGCACCAGGGCCAGCGAATGCGAGCTGATCGTCTGGCCTGTGATCATGGTCACGCCCTGCTGGGCAAGGCGCTGGGCAGCGGCCATGGCCGTCTGCGGCGTTCCCGAGTGCGCCTGTACCACCACCTCGAACTTGCGTCCAAGCGCGCCGCCTTCGGCATTGAGAATGTCGACGGCGGTCTTGGCCCCGGTTTCCATGAGGTTCGCATAGGTGGCGAACGGGCCGCTGTCGATGATGAGCAAGCCGATCTTGATCGGTGCCGGCTGGGCGAATGCGAACGGCGCCGCGAGCGCGAGCAGGGAGGCCGTGAGGCCCCGGCGAAGGATACTGACCATGGTGTGTCTCCGATATGGAAGGTTTGTGCGGTCCATTGATGTCACTCGCTTACGGCATGGGCCGGACCGTAGGCGACGGCGGTGGTGTTCGCCTTTTTCCCAGAAAAGCCGAACAGGTACTGGCTGACCCGCCGAATCTGCACTTCCTCGGTGCCTTCGGTGATCCGATAGCGGCGGTGGTGGCGGTAGATGTGCTCGAAGGGCATGTGGCGGCTGTAGCCGACGCCGCCGTGGATCTGCATGGCGCGGTCGGCGGCCTCGCAGACCAGGCGGTTCGCGCGGAAGTTGCAGATCGACACCATGTCGCTGATCTCCAGCGGGTCGCGGCGGTCCATCTCCCAGGCGGTGCGAAAGATGTAGTTGCGCACCATCTCGCTGTCGGCGTACAGCTCGGCCAGTGGGAACTGGATGGCCTGCTTCTTGGACAGTGGCTCGCCGAAGGCGATGCGCGACTTGGCGTACTTGGCCGCCTCGGTGATGCAAAAGCGCGCGGCACCCGCGCTGGCGGCGGCCTGGCGAATGCGGTTCTCGTGCACGAAGCGCTGGGCCACCACCAGACCCTCGCCTTCCTGGTGCAAGATGGCGCTGTGGGGCACACGCACGTTCTTGAACTCGACCTGCGAGTGGTCGGCCGGCATGTTGAAGGTCCAGTGGTTGAACAGAATGTTATGGCCGGGCGTGCTGGTGGGCACGATGAAGGCAGTGATGCCCTTGGCGTCGCCGGCCTTGCCCGAGGTGCGCGCGAACACCAGGTTGCCATGGCAACGCCGCACGCGGCCGTTCCAGCACTTCATGCCGTTGATGATCCAGTCGCCTGAGCCGTCGCCGGCCCGATCGGCATGCGTGTCCATCCAGGTGGCGTCGCTGCCATGGGCCGGCTCGGTCAGTGCGAAAGCGAGGTTTTTCTCGCCGGTGATGATGCCGTCGATATAGGTCTTCTGTTCCGGCGTGCCGTAGTCGGCCAGCATGGGGGCGATGGGGTAGTTGCCAACCACCGAGTTCTCGTCCTGCAGGTCGTTGTGCAGACCCAGGCCCTTGGCCGCAAGGTGCTCGCGAACGACGGCGATCATGAGGTTGGATGCGCCCTGCCCGCCGCAACTCTTGGGCAGTCCCAGGCGCAGGTGGCCGGCCTTGTCGGCGCGCCGCTCCATCTCGGCGACGACCGCGCGCCATTGGAGGTTCATGCGCCCGTCGTTCTCCCAGTCGGTGCGGGCCCACTCGCGGCGGTGGTCGAAATACTGGATGTTCTCGCGCTCGAGCGGTTTGATCTCAGCCTCGACGAATGCGTCGAGCTCGGCAAGCTTGGCCGTGATCTCGGCGGGCATCTGAAAGTTCAAGAGAAAGTCTCCTTGTGGGTTGGGCCGGCTCGGTTCAGCCGGATTCATGCATCGCCGAACGCCTTGGCGCGCTCGCGCAACACAAATTTCTGGACCTTGCCGCTGGGCGTGCAGGGGAAGGCGTCAATCACCTCAACCCGCTCGGGCCAGTACTGCTTGGCGACCTTGCACTCGGCCATGTAGGCCTGCAGCGCAGCAAGATCAAAGTGCATGCCGGGGCGCACTGTCACGAAGGCGCATCCGCGCTCGCCCAGGCGCCGGTCGGGGTAGCCCACGATCGCGGCGCCGGAGAGGGCCGGGTGCTTCCACAGCAGGTTCTCGATCTCGACGACCGGCACGTTCTCGCCGCCGCGAACCAGCACGTCCTTCGTGCGCCCCGTGATGCGGATGTAGCCCTGGGCGTCCATGCGGGCGAGGTCGCCGCTGTCGAACCAGCCCTGCGCGTCGAAAGGCCGCAGGTCCGGGCGCTTGTAATACCCCATGAAGGTCTGCGCGCTGCGCACCTGCAGGTGGCCGACCTCACCGGTTTTCACTGACTGGCCCTTGTCGTCGACGATGCGGATGTCGACCCCCTCGAGCGGCCGGCCATCCGTGGACGCCGATTTTTCATGGGCGCGCGAGGGCTCGGTGAGCGTCCCCCCCAAGGACTCGGTCATGCCCCACAAGCTGGAGATGCGCAGGCCCAGCGTTGCGATGGCCCTCTCGACCGTGACCGGCGGAATCGACGCGCCGCCGCACAGAAAGGTCTTGAGCACCGGCCGAGGGGCGCCGGCGGCCACGGCGTCGCAGATGTCGTTGAGAAAGGGGGTGGCGGCCGCCGTGTGCGTGACCCGCTCGGCGGCGAGGATCTCGACGCCGGTGCGCGGCTCCCAGATGTCCTGGAACACGACGGTGCAACCGAGCATGAGACCTTGCAACATGGTCGCCGCGTAGCCGTTCATGTGCCCGACGGGCGAGCAGGCCATGACGACATCCTGGTCGGTCAAGCCAAAACGGGCCCCCATGGACCGGGTGCAGGCGACCAGGCTGTTGTGGCTGTGCATGACACCCTTGGGCTCGCCGGTCGTGCCCGAGGTGAACATCAGCACGGCGAGTTCGTCCGCACGCGCGGGCGCCTGCGCGGCGCTGGCGGGCGGCGCGACGGTGTCCCGGGCTTCGAGCAGGCAGTGTTCGAAATCGTTGGTGCCGTGGCCATCGACGACGAGCACGTGCTGGAGGTCCGGCAACTGGTCTTGGAGGCCGAGCGCCATGGCCTCGTGGTCGAAGCCACGAAAGCGCTTGGGCACGACCAGCACCTTGGCCTGGCAAAAGCGCAGCATGTAGGCCAGCTCGCGCTCGCGAAAGATCGGCATCAGCGGATTGACGACCGCGCCCAGGCGACCGCAGGCCAGCACCGCCACGACGAACTGCCACCAGTTGGGCAGCTGAAGCGAGACCACATCGCGCGGCCCCACACCCAGCCGCCGCAGTGCCGCCGCCGCGCGCGCGGCCATGGTGGCAAGCTCGGCGTAGGTGATGCGTACAGGGGGTTCGTCCTTCCTGTCGGCGCGATAGGCGACGATCGCCTCGCGGTCCGGAAACCGCGCCGCGACGTCGGTGAACAGCGAGTCAGTCGTGCGATCGATCCACCAGCCTTGCGCACGAAGGCGGTCCTCGTACGCCGTGCGGTCGAAAGCCGGCTCTGCCGCCATCCGTGTCTCCTGATTGAAGTGACCGCCCGGCTTTCGCGGCGCTCGGTCGATCGTCCACTACTGTACCTTCAGCTATGGTATGACTCGGCCGGTGTCCGGGTCAATCCATGCCGCGTAGGCGTTAACCCGTGATGCGAGGCGGGGCAAAATAGCCCGCAGCATGTCGCCCAACCCGCCGCTGACTCTCGCCCCGTTCCGGCCCCGCCTCGTTTCCGCCCTGCGCGGTTATGACCGGCGCCGCTTTTTCAGCGACCTGGGGGCGGGCCTGACCGTCGCCATCGTGGCCCTGCCACTGGCCATGGCCTTTGCCATCGCTTCAGGCCTCAAGCCCGAAGCGGGATTGTGGACAGCCATCATCGCCGGCCTGATCGTCGCGCTGGCCGGCGGCTCGCATGTGCAGATCGCCGGGCCGGCGGGCGCTTTCATCGTCATCGTCTACGGCATCGTCGAGCGCTACGGGCTGGCCAACCTGCTGATCGCCACCGCCTGCGCCGGCGTGCTTCTGTTCCTGATGGGGCTGCTGCGCATGGGCAACCTGGTGCGCTATGTGCCGGTGAGCATCGTGGTGGGTTTTACCAACGGCATCGCGGTGCTGATCGCGTTGTCACAGCTCAAGGATTGGCTGGGCCTGCCCGTGGCGCGGATGCCGGCCGACTTCTTCGGCCAGGTGCGCGTGCTGGCCACGAACCTGGGCGCGACCAACCCCTACGCGCTCGGCCTGGGCCTGGCCTGCGTGGTGGGGCTGTACGTGTGGCCGAAGATCTGGGGCGCGCGCTCACCCCACCTGCCGACGCTCGACCTGCCGCTGGTGCGCAGCGCCGCGGTGGTGGGGGCGCGCATCCCGGGGCCGGTCGTGGCCCTGCTCACCCTCAGCCTGCTGGCCTGGGCGTTGCAATGGCCGGTCGAGACCATCGGCACCCGCTTTGGCGGCATCCCGCAGGCACTGCCGGGTTTCGCGCTTCCGGATTTTTCCTGGGAGACCGTCAAGCTGCTGGTCACGCCCACGCTGACGATCGCCGCGCTGGGCGCGATTGAATCGTTGCTGTGCGCGCGCGTGGCCGACCAGGTCAGCGGCCTGCCCAAGCACGACCCCAACCAGGAGCTGATGGCCCAGGGCATCGCCAACACGGTGGTGCCGTTTTTCGGCGGCATGCCGGCCACTGGCACCATCGCCCGCACCGTCACCAATGTGCGCGCCGGCGCCACCTCGCCGGTGGCGGGCATCGTGCACTCGGTGGCGCTGGCGGCCATCGTGCTGCTGGCGGCGCCGCTGGCCATGAACGTGCCGCTGGCGGTGCTGGCCGGCATTTTGCTGTTCACCGCATGGAACATGGGCGAGTGGCGCGAGTTCGCCACGCTGTCGCACTACAGCGTGCATTACCGCGTGCTGATGCTGGGCACCTTCGCGCTCACGGTGGTGTTCGACCTCACCGTGGCGCTGGAGGTCGGGCTGATCACGGCTTGCGTGCTGTTCATCCGCCGCATGAACACGCTGTTCACCGTGGAAGACGTGCCGCAATCAAACGGCACGGTGCGCTTTCGGCTGTACGGCTCGATGTTCTTCGGCGCCGCCGCCAAGCTCGACGTGGCCGTGCAGGCGGTCGAGACCGGCCCCGATGCGCCGCAAGTGGTGATCGACGCGCTGCACCTGGTGCACATGGACACCACCGGCCTGGACGCCCTGCGCCAGCTGCACAAGGCGGTGCTGCTGCGCGGCGGGACGCTGGTGCTGGAATCGGTGCAGGCGGCGCCGCGCGAGGTGATGGAACGGGCGGGGTTTCTGGAGGAGTTGGCCAAGCACCGGGTGTCGGAGGAGGTGACGGCTTAGGCACCCGCCGTCACTTGGCCACGCCAGGCTGGGCCTGCGGATCCTCCTGCATGCCCGTGCGCGCGACACGCCAATCGCCGTCGAACCACACGATGAACAGCATCGCCCGGTTGGGCGGGTCCATCCAGCGCCATTCCCAGCTGGCTTCGCCGCTGGCGGCGTAACGCTGCCGCTGGGCCGGCTTGCCCAGCATGCGCCGCAGCTCTTCCATGCTCATGCCGGGCTTGACCTTGGCGAAGTTGGCCGGGTGCAGTACCTGGCGCAAGGCGCTCATGCGGCCGTCGGGGCCGATGGTGATCATGTAGTTCTGGTAGCCGGCCGGATTGCGGTTGTATTCCAGTGTGCGGCCGCCGCCCGGCGCGTCCCAGATGGCCTCGGGCACGCCAAAGCGGGCCCGCACATCCGCCTCGGTGGCAACGCCCTCCTCCAGCTCGCTGATGCGCTGCGCATCGCAGCCCGCCAAGGCCAGGCACAAGAGTGCGCAGGCGGCCAGCCGCCAGGCCGTTCGTAATTGTCTGATGTGCATCGGTAGAATCCAAGGACAAAACCCGCCACCAGTCTATGTCCACGCTGCTTCGCATCTTCCGCCGTCCCGACTACAACTCGGAAGTTACACAGTTCATCGATCTGTTGAAGTCGCAAAAGCCCGAGCTCGAATCCGAGCAGCGCGCCGGCCGCGCCCTGCTGTGGGACAAGCGCATCGACCGCGACGAGCAGGCCGAGTACAAGCAGGCGCGGGTGCGGCAGAAGGCCTACGTCTACGGCAGCGAATCGAAGTAAGCGCCCCGTGGCGCCGTGGCTGCCGGCGCCTGCTTCAGACCTCGATGTCGCTTCGCAGCAGGCCAGCCGGCGACTCGAACGGCACGAAGCGGGTCTCCAGGGCCTCGCTGCTGGCGAAGTAGTCGAAGGCCTTGCGGCTGCTGGTCACCTCCACCAGAGCCTGCGTGGTCCAGCCCAGCCCCTCGGGGATGTAGGCCTCGGGTTTGGCCGTCAGGGCATAGGCCTGCACCACCAGGGCGCGGGCGGCGTCCTTGGCCTCTTGTCGGCGCCGGGCGGCGTTGTCGCCGGTGATCAGCGTGGCATCCAGCAGGATCTTCTCGGCCTGGCCGAGCAGCACGTTGGCATCCCTGCGCACATCCTTGTCCAGGCGGCAACGCACGAAGATGCGGGTGCCGTCCTCGACGCCCTCCAGCTGGCTCTTGAAGGACGCGATCTGCCCGGCCAGCGCGGGCGGCAGCACGTACTTCAGGCAGTTGTCCACGTTGCCGTTGATCAGCTTGGCTGAAACGTTCAACTCGCAGTCGGGCGCGAGCATGCCCAGGTAGGTCGTGACCGTGCGGCTCACCGTGCGGTCGACGCCGGCCGAGGCGTCCTTGGCGCCCAGGTCGCCGGCCAAGGTGGCGGACGCGGAGGCGGTGGCCTCGAAATGGCGGCCGTGGGTTTCGGTGCGGCCAAAGCCCGAGGTCTGCACGGCCAGCTCGCGACTGCCCTGGATCTGCGCCTGCGCCTCCAGGGCCAGCGCCCCGAGGTCGAGACCGGCATGGATGCTGGCGCCCAGGCCCTTGTTCGCGGACTGCTCGGTCTGGATCTTGGCGTCGGTCCACAGGCGCGGATCGGCCGCATCGCCACTGGCCAGGGCCAGGGCCAGGTTCATGCAGGCGTCGCGGTCGTCGAATGTGAAGCTGTAACCCTGGTCGCTGCCACGCGAGACAAAGCCCTTGACCGACAGCAGGTCGGCGATAGCGTCCACCGACACGCCCTGGCGCACGCTGGCGCCGCCCACCAGCTTGAGCGTGAAGCGGTCCTTGCCGTCCGCCACTTCGTGGCTGATGACGACGGCGTTGTCGCGCTGGGCCCGCGTCTCCCCCGACACACTGATGCCAAGGAACACGGGCAGGGACACCGACACCTCGCCAAAGGTGCCATAGCGGATCGCGAAGGATGTGTTGGGCGCCAGCTCCTTGAGCTGGCTGCGAATGATCCCCGCGTTCTCGGCGCGCTTTTTCTGCACGTCGCTGACCGGCTCGGACTCGGGCTCGACCTTGCCGGCCACCCGCTTGCCGGCATCGCGGATTTGCTCCTCGGCCTCATACAGCGTACACAACGCGGGCAAGCCGTGGGTGTTGCGCATCAGGTCCTCGGTGGTCGTGCGCAGGATGTCGCTCATGTGCTGATTGGCCGTTCCCACCTGGAAGCCGAACCCGGCCATGCGCTTGAGGATGGCACCCGCCTTGTCCTTCGGCGTGAAATCGTCGGATCCCGAAGACAGTGCCTCTTGGAGGACGGCCACCCGCATCGCGCGCTTGACGAACATGTCGGACACGGTCGAGCTGCCTTGCTTGGCGCGGGCGACCTCCAGGTTGCGTTCGACCTGGGCCAACTCCAGCAGGAGCAGCAGCTCGTCCTTGATCTTGCGCAGGTTCTCGATGCTGCGCTTGGGGCCGCGCTCGCGCGACTTGAAGGGCACGTCGGTGTTTTCTCGCAGCTTGGCGATGTTGAAGAACTTCAACGCGGCCAGGTGCGCGTCGCGGCCCTTGGCCGCCGCCAATTGGTCGGCCGGAGTTTTCCCGTTGTCGACCGTTTCCTGGTCGGCCAGGGCATCCAGGGCGTGCCGGTACAAGGCGACCGATTCCACGACCTTGCCCGGGGTGTTGAACAGATCCTCCAGCTTGGGATCGCCGCCCAGCGCCTTGAGCTTGTCCGCACTGTTTTTGATCCGTGTCACCAGCGCATCCCGGCGGGCTGTCAGCGCGTCCAGATCGGCTTGCGTATTCTTGGTGGCGAAGGCCACCGCGCTTTTCAGGCTGGCCCGCATCCGCGTGTCAATGTCTTCGCTGCTCATGCCGGCAGGGTCGACGCCGAGCGCCTCCTTGAGCATGTGCTGCGTGAGGGCCTCGGCGCGAAAGCGCACCGAGCGCGCCTGTTCCATCTCCTTGAGCAGCTTGGCATCGTCCAAAGCGCGGGCGAACTTGCAGACCTGTTCCCTGCACTTGACGACCGCGGCGCTGTTGCGAAACCCTTGCTGGATGTACGGTTCGATGTGGGCCGGATCCAGCCCCTGCAGGCGCAGGCTGTCGAACAAGGGCTTGGTCTTGCTCGCGTCGACCGTGCCGGTGGCCGGGTCGTAGCACGACAGGCTGATCCAGTTGGCGATGACCAGGTTGCGCTCGGCCACGACGCCCGGCGCATGGCGCATGAACCAGCCAATCAGGTTCGGGTCGGCCCGCGTGGCGCTGAAAACGTTTCTCGGCAGATCGGCACCGTCTTTTCCACGCAGCGTCTCTTCCTGCATGACCCGGTCGAGCTCGGAGGCGACGATCCGCAGGTTGTGCTGCACGTCCAGGTTCTTGAGCGCCCGCTCGTCGCCCGGGGCGATGACCGCGGCCTTGAGCCGCCAGGCGTCCTCATGCCACTCGGCGCCCTTGAAGATCATGTCGACGATGCCCGTGTCGCCGTCGCGAACGTCCTGGATCCACCGGAACGAGTCCTGATCGATGACCATCTCGTCGAGGCGTTTCAACGCGGCCGCGCCGCCCATGTTGCTGGCCGTGCTTCGGATGTGGCGCAGCCGCTCGTGGGTGTCCACGTAGGCTTGCGCGTCCAGTTTGCCCACCTGGGTATGGAGGTTGGCATAGGGCGCAAGGGCGGCAAGGTCTTCTGTGCGGGTCGACAAGGCCGAGAGGAAGGCGTCGAGCTTGCCAGCCTGCTCCAGCAGTTCGGCCCTCTGCTTCGCGCTTGGCGCCTGGTCCTTCGTGATGATCGCCACGAGTACCCTCACGGCCGCCAGTCGCTCATCGAGCTTGTCCTTCGGTGTGTCTGTCGTCACGCCGTCGCGCAGGGCGAGTAGCTCCTTGTGCGCCTGGCCCGGGTCGACCACATGGTTGCGCAATAGCTCGACGCGCGCCATGTAGTGCTGCTTGGCCGCGGGCGACAGCAGCACGGCCAAGTCGATGCGGTGCTCGATGTTCCTGAGCGCCGTGAGCTTGTCCGTGATCGTGCCGGCCGCCTCGAACTTGCCGAAAGCCTTGTCGATCTCGCTGCGAACACTGGTGCTCGTCCCGGTGCCTTCCTCGTCCGCCAGTGCGACATTGGCGACCATGGTGGTGTGGGCGACCCTGGCCAGCGCCCGCGCCTTTGCGTCGTCGACACCGGCAAGGTCCTTGGCGACCTTGAAGATCTCGCCTTCGACGATGGCGGCGCCATGGCGCTCGAGAACGTGGCGTGCCTGCCGCGGATTCTGTCGTACCGACTTGGCCACCGTTTCCGCAAACGCGGCGAGCGTCTTGCCCGCGTCGTCTTGCTGAACCAGCTGGGCGGCAAAGCTTTTCAGGGAAATCACCGGCTCGCCCTGCAGATCGTTCGCGCCACCTCGCACAAGCTGGTCGCGCTGGAGCCGGCTCACTTGCATGCGGCCGTGCAGCAAGGCGGCGTAAGCCACCTGCTCGTTGCGGACGGCCGGACGGCCCATAATGCGGTCCGCCAGCCGTTGCAAGAAATTGCGCTTGGCCGGCATGAGCGACTGCAAGCGCCTGACGTACTCGCTGTCGACCGCCGGTCTTGCGGACGCCCGCAGCACAGCGCTGGCATCGCCCGCCGCAACGATGGTGGATCCGGCCATGCTCAACCCCTCAAAAAGGCTTGTTCCCGCTCCAGGTGCGGGTTGTCCTGCGAAGCCTCGCGCCGGCAGAACTCCTCCAGCTCCCGCCGCCGCTCTGCCGCGGTCTCGAAGAAGTCGACGATCAAGGTGCAAAAGCTCACCTCGGTCAGCGTCTCCAATCGGCGCGTGATCCAGGCCACGATCTGACCTTCCTCCCGGTCGATGGCGAACGACGCGCCGTCGGTGTTGATCCCCAGGAAGTTCTCGCCCAGACAGTGTTCGGCCAGCGAGGCCGGCGAGCCGGCCCAGGCCATGAGCGGGATGTGCAGGTACACCCGGCCCCGGCCGTCGGGCACCTCGATGGCGCAGTCCAGGCCGCTGGTGTGGCCGATGGCGCACACGCCCTGCTCGTTCAGGTGAAGCTGCAGGCCGGTCTTGGCGCTCAGGCCCCGCAACCAGTGGTTGACGAGGACATGGTCCGCGCCGATGTCGATCTGACTCATCGCAATACTTTCCGCAAGGAGGTGACGGACCGCGCCCGACCCAGGGGCGCCTATGCCACTGAGTAACGCACCCGTACCGGCAGTTCCCACCGTCCAGGGTCTGGCCGAGGTCGGCGGCGTCGCTAGAATCTCCCCACCCGATGACCGATCCGACCCCCGACACCCTGCCAGCGCCGGCCCCCGACGCGGCTTCCGACGGCATGCCGCAGGTGGTCGACCAGGTGGCGCTGGCCCGCCTGTATGGCGAGCCGCTGTTCGCCCTGCCGACCGACCTGTACATCCCGCCCGACGCGCTGGAGGTGTTCCTTGAGGCCTTCGAAGGTCCGCTGGACCTGCTGCTCTACCTGATCCGCAAGCAAAACTTCAACATCCTGGACATCCCCATGGCCGGGGTGACGCGCCAGTACCTGCGCTACGTGGACGAGATCCGCAGCCGCAACCTGGAGCTGGCGGCCGAGTACCTGCTGATGGCGGCGATGCTGATCGAGATCAAGTCGCGCATGCTCCTGCCGCCCAAGAAGACGGCCGAGGGCGAGGAGCCCGAGGACCCGCGGGCCGAGCTGGTGCGCCGGCTGCTCGAATACGAGCAGATGAAACTGGCCGCCGCCCGCCTCAACGAGGTGCCCCAGGTCGGGCGCGACGTGCTGCGGGCCCAGGTGTTCATCGAGCAATCGCTGCAGCCGCGCTTTCCCGACGTGAACGCGATCGATCTGCAGGAAGCCTGGCGCGACATCCTCAAACGCGCCAAGCTCGTGCAGCACCACAAGATCACCCGCGAAGAGCTCTCGGTGCGCGAGCACATGAGCATCGTGCTGCGCAAGCTGCAGGGCCGGCGCTTCGTCGAGTTCGAGAATCTGTTCGACGCCGAGCGCGGTGTGCCCGTGCTGATCGTCACCTTCATCGCCATGCTGGAGCTCGCCAAGGAGTCGCTGATCGAGGTGACGCAGGCCGAAGTCTTCGCCCCCATCTACGTGCGCCTGGCCTACCAGCCGGCCTGAACCTTTTTCCCTCTCATGCCGTCCAGCGCCCCCCTCGACTTCGACGTTCTGATCGTGGGCAGCGGCCTGGCCGGCCTGTCCGCGGCGCTGCACCTGGCGCCCACGCACCGCGTGGCGGTGATCACCAAGCGCGGCCTGGGCGATGGCTCCAGCGGATGGGCCCAGGGCGGCATCGCCGCGGTGCTGGCCGACGGAGACACGTTCGAGGCCCACATGCGGGACACCTTCGTGGCCGGCGCCGGCCTGTGCGACCCGGCGGCCACCCGCTTCGTGGTGGAGCATGCGCCCGAGAGCATCGCCTGGTTGCAGACACTGGGAGTGCCCTTCACCCAGGAGGACGGCCAGCTGCACCTGACCCGCGAGGGCGGCCACAGCGCGCGGCGCATCGTGCACGTGACCGACGCCACCGGCGCCGCGGTGCAAGAAGCACTGGTCAACCATGTGCGGCGCACACCGAACATCACGGTGTTCGAGCGGCACATGATGGTCGACCTGATCACCGCCGAGAAGCTCGAGCAGTCGCCCCAACGCTGCCTTGGCCTGTACGCCCTGGACGAAGAGCGTGACGAGGTGCTGACCTTCCGCGCGCCGCAGACGCTGCTGGCCACTGGCGGCGCGGGCAAGGTGTACCTCTACACCACCAACCCCGACTCGGCCACCGGCGACGGCATCGCCGCGGCCTGGCGGGCTGGCTGCCGGGTCGCGAACATGGAGTTCATCCAGTTCCACCCCACCTGCCTGTACCACCCGCACGTCAAGAACTTTCTCATCTCCGAGGCCGTGCGCGGCGAGGGCGGACGACTGCTGCTACCCGACGGAACACGCTTCATGCCGGCGCACGACGAGCGGGCCGAGCTGGCCCCGCGCGACGTCGTGGCCCGGGCCATCGACTTCGAGATGAAAAAGCATGGCCTCGATTGCGTGCTGCTGGACATTTCGCACCAGCCGCCCGGTTTCGTGCGCGAACACTTCCCCAACATCCACGCGCGCTGCCTGGAGCTGGGCATCGACATCACCCGCGAGCCCATTCCCGTGGTGCCAGCGGCACACTACACCTGCGGCGGCGTCATGACCGATCTGGCCGGCCGCACCGACCTGCCGGGCCTGCATGCCGTCGGCGAGGCCACCTGCACCGGCCTGCACGGCGCCAACCGGCTGGCCAGCAACTCACTGCTCGAATGCATGGTGTTCGCCCGCTCGGCAACGCAAGACATCGGCGAGCACCCGCTGCCGCCACCGCCCGCGCTGCCCGACTGGGACGACAGCCGCGTCACCGACGCCGACGAGCAGGTGGTGATCTCGCACAACTGGGACGAGCTGCGCCGCTTCATGTGGGACTACGTGGGC
>JAZKDA010000183.1:0-601 GCA_040387815.1 Pseudomonadota bacterium
GGATGCGGTGGTAGTCCTTGGGCGCCAGGTACAGCGTGGCGAAATGGCCGTGGTCAAACTGGCGGGCCAACGCGCCGTCGCCACCCACCAGCGCGGTGGTGGAGTAACTGTGCCCTTTGGCCTGGAAGATCTGGTCGTGCTCGATCGGGCCGAACTGGCTGATCGCGCCGTCGACCGGGCAGACAAAGGGCGCGTCGGCCGTCGGGCGGGCGCCCTCGCGCAGGGCGCGGGTGAAAAACTCGTTGAAGCTGGCGTAGCTTTCCACCCGCGGATCGGCCGCCTCGTCCATGTTCACCCGGTAGCGGGCGATGAAGTCGCGAATGATCGCGCGGGTGATGGGGCCGCCGTGCATCCGGGCGACCAGGCCGCCGAACTGGGTGATCAGGCGCTTGGGCAGCAGGTACTGTTGCTGGATGGAAAGAGGAGGAAACACTTGGAGGGATGCGGCGGGGGTGCCAGGATTCTAGAGGCCGGACAAGCGCCCGGCGGCTGCGACACAATAGCCGTCGACATGCCCGACACCCCCCCACTGTTTCAAGCCAGCCATCTGACCAAGCGCTACGGCCAGGCCGTGGTGGTCGACGACCTGTCCTTTCACATC
>JAZKDA010000183.1:611-24571 GCA_040387815.1 Pseudomonadota bacterium
GGATGTGCCTGGGGCTGACCGTGCCCGACCAAGGCTCGATCGGTGCGCTGGGCCTGGTCATGCCAGACGACGCGATGGCGATCAAAGCCCAGCTGGGCGTGGTCAGCCAGTTCGACACGCTCGACCCCGACTTCAGCTGCGCCGAGAACCTGATGGTGTACGGCCGCTACTTCGGCCTGCGCTCGGCCGTCATCCGCGAGCGCATTCCGCGCCTGCTCGAATTCGCGGCGCTGTCGCACAAGGCCGATGCGCGGCCCGGCGAGCTGTCGGGCGGCATGCGCCGGCGGCTGAGCCTGGCGCGCGCGCTGGTGAATGACCCGCGCCTGCTGATGCTGGACGAGCCCACCACCGGGCTGGACCCGCAGGCGCGCCACCTGATGTGGGAGCGCCTGCAACTGCTGCTGCAGCAGGGCAAGTCGATCCTGTTGACGACCCACTTCATGGACGAGGCCGAACGCCTGTGCTCGCGCCTGCTGGTGCTCGACCATGGCCGCAAGATCGCCGAGGGCACACCACGCGCGCTGATCGCCCAGCACCTGGAGCCCGACGTGGTCGAGGCCTACGGCAACGGGGCGCTGCAATTGGCGCAAGCGCCGGCCTTGCAAGCCCTGGCGCGGCGCATCGAGGTCAGCGGCGAGACGGTATTTTTCTACACGCAGGATGCGCGCCCGCTGCTGGAGGCGCTTGCCGCCCACCCGCGCCTGCGCACCCTGCACCGGCCGGCCAACCTGGAAGACCTCTTCCTGAAGATGACCGGCCGCCAGATTCGGGAGGAGGGATGAGCCGCCCCACATTGACCGACGCCAGCCTGTGGCGCCCGCCCGTGATCTCCACCCGCTGGTGGCCGGTGTTCCTGCGCAACCTGCTGGTGTGGCGCAAGCTGGCCGTGCCCAGCCTGGTGGGCAACATCGCCGAGCCGCTGATGTGGCTGGTGGCCTTCGGCTACGGCATGGGCGCACTGGTGGGGCAAGTCACCCTGCACGGCCAGCAGGTGCCCTACATCCTGTTCCTGGCCAGCGGCTCGATCTGCATGAGCGCCATGAACGCGGCCTCGTTCGAGGCGCTGTACTCGGCCTTCTCGCGCATGCATGTGCAAAAGACCTGGGACGGCATCATGAACGCGCCGGTCTCGCTGGACGACGTGGTGCTGGCCGAGATGCTGTGGGCCGCCTACAAGTCGGCCTTCACCGTCACCGCCATCCTGGGCGTGATGCTGGCGCTGGGCATCAGCGCCAGCCCCAAGCTGGCTGTGGCCTGGCTGGTGCTGGCGGTGGCGGGCATCACCTTCTCGTCCATCGCGCTGGTCTTCAACGCGCTGGCCAAGGGCTACGATTTTTTCACCTACTACTTCACGCTGTTCCTCACGCCCATGATGTTCTTGTCGGGGGTGTTCTTCCCGCGCGACCAGTTGCCCGCGCCCCTGCGGACGGCGTCCGAATGGCTGCCGCTGACCACCGCGGTGGAGCTGGTGCGACCGATGTTCATGGACCGCTGGCCCGAGGCGCCGGTGCGGCACCTGCTGGTGCTGGCCGCCTATGCGGTGGCCGCGTTCTGGATCGCGCTCGCACTGACGCGGCGGCGCTTTCGAGCTTAGGCGCATTCACCATGACCGGCGTTCTGGCGCGTCTACCCCAAGAGCTGCTTTCGATGCTCCGAGGCGGCGCCTCGGTGCTGGTCGGCTCGCGCGGCGCGGACCTGCGCCCGAGCGTGGTGCGGGCCGTCGGCAGCGACCTCGATGCGCAGGCGGGTTGCGTGCGGGTATTCCTGTGGCGGCCGCAGTCGGTGCAGCTGTTGCGCGATATCGGCGCCACCGGGCATGTGGCGGTGGTATTTAGCCAGCCCAGCTCGCACCAGGCGCTGCAGCTCAAGGCGCGCCAGGCCGACATCCTGCCGGTGACGCCGGCCGACCGGCCCTTGCTCCAGCGCTACCTGGCGTCGATGGAGATCGAGATCGGCGCGGTGGGCTTTCCCCCTGTCATGACGCGCGCGCTGCTCGCGCATCGGCACGACGAGCTCGCGGTGGTGCGCTTCGCGCCCGAGCAGGCCTTCCTGCAGACGCCGGGGCCGCGCGCCGGAGCGGCGCTATGAACGCGCCGCGCCTGTGCGACCTGCGTGACGCGCTCGACGGCGTCATTCCCGCGGCGCTGTGCACCTGCGGCGCCGACGGCATGCCCAACACGGCTTACGTCTCCCAGGTGTTCTATGTCGACGAACAGCATGTCGCGGTGTCGTTCCAGTTCTTCAACAAGACCCGCAAGAACATCCTGGACAACCCGCAGGCCGCGGTGCTGCTGATCGATCCGACCACGGCGCAGCAATGGCGGCTGCATCTGTGCTACCTGCGCACCGAGGACAGCGGCGCGGTGTTCGAGAGCATGAAGGCGCAGCTGGCGGGCATCGCCTCCCACACGGGCATGGACAACGTGTTCAAGCTGCGAGGCGCGGACATCTACCGCGTCGAGCGCATCGACCAGGTGCCCGGCGACCCGCTGCCCTGCGCCCTGGCGCGTTCCGGCCGACTGGCGGTGCTGCGCCTTTGCAGCGAGGCGCTGGCACGCTGCATGACGCTGGAGGACGCGCTGGACGTGGCGCTGCGCACGGTCACCGGCGCCCTGGAGATGGAGCACGCCATGCTGCTGCTCAACGACCCGGTGGGCCAGCGCCTGTACACCATCGCCAGCCACGGCTACCCGACCTCCGGCGTGGGCTCCGAGGTGCGCTTCGGCCAAGGCGTGATCGGCGTGTGCGCCAGAGAGCGCACCGCGGTGCGCATCGGCCACATGGCCAACGCCGCGCTGTACAGCCAGGCGATGCGCATCAGCCTCGAAGGCAGCGGCGCCGCGCCGCCGCAGGAGATCCCCTACCCCGGTCTGGCCCAGCCGCACAGCCAGCTGGCGGCGCCGCTGGTGTCGGCAGGCAGCTTGCGCGGCGTGCTGTTCGTCGAGAGTGCCCAGGAGCGCCGGTTCACCCACGAGGACGAGGACCTGCTGGTGGCGATCGCGGGCCACCTGGCCGCCGCCATGGAGGCCTTGCGCGCCCAGCCCGAGATGGCCGACAGCGCGCCACCAGGCCCGGCGATGCCCCGCCCCACCGACACCCATGTCCTGCAGGTCAAGCGCTTTCGCAGCAACGACAGTGTGTTCGTCAATGACAACTACCTGATCAAGGGCGTGGCCGGCGCCATCCTGTGGAAGCTGCTGCGCGACCACCAGGGCAGCGGCCGCAGCGAGTTCAGCAACCGGGAGCTGCGCCTGGACGCCTCCATCGGGCTGCCCGACCTGCACGACAACCTGGAGGCCCGGCTGATCCTGCTGCAACGGCGGCTGGCGGAGCAGGCCTGCGGCCTGCTGATCGAGAAGACCGGTCGCGGGCGTTTCCGCTTGGCGGTGGCGCACGCGGTGCAGCTGCAGGAAGCCGATTAGGGCCTGTTCACGCCGGCAGCAGGCGCCAGCCGCAGGCTGCGCACGAGCTTGCCCCAGGCCGTCGTGTCCAGATAAGGCCGCACCACATCGAGCACGGCCTCGAACACCGGCGCCGGCGCCTGAGCCTTCATGCCACCGAGCACCTGCGCGCGCTCGGCGGGCGTCATCGCCGGCAGCATCCAGCGCAGTACCTGCAGGGCCTCCTGCGGCGGCTGCGAGGCGACGATCCGCCCTTGCAGCTCCAGCAGCTCGCCATCGGTGTAGGCCGACCACAGCGCGGCGTTGTGCCGACCCTCCTCCATCTGCATGTGCTGGAAGTTGTCCGCCACGAACAGGGCCAGTTGCCGGTACAGCGCCAGCGCCGCCGCGTCGCGCTCGGACGCCGGCAGCTGCAGCAGTGCATCGGCGGCGGCCTCCAGCGCGTCGATGTGGTGCAGATGCTCGACGTGTTCCGCCTCGGCCTGGTCACAGGCGCCGGGACAGCGCTCGGCCAACGCGGTGTGGACAAAGGTGTTCTCGTGCTCCAGGTGCTTGCGGCACAGGTGCCCAAGCTCCTTCACGCGCAGGATGCTGTCACGCAGCACGACCTCATCGGTGACGTCGGTGCGCCCCACGGCCTGAAGCACATCGCACATGAGCGCGCGCATGGCCTTGTGGATGCCGGCATAGATGTCCACGCGCACAGCCTCGGGCCGGGCCAGCGCAAGCATTTCCTGAGTGTCGATCTTCATGGTGTTCGCCTTTGAGAGGCCAGACGCCCCATGCGCCCGGACCTTGCGGGCAAGTCTAGGAAGGGCCCGCGCGTTGCGTTCCTAAGAATTGGCTAAGCCAACCCTAAACATTTCTTAAGCCGATCGACGCAAGCCTTTGAGATTGCTCAAGCGTGCGCCGCTGCACCGCGGCGATGATCAGACGACCATGCGCCTGGCCCTGCTGTCCGACCTGCACGCCAACCTGCGCGCGCTGAACGCCTGCCTGGCGCATGCGCGCGCCGCCGGCGCGACCCGGTACGCGGTCTTGGGCGACCTGGTGGGCTACGGGGCCGAACCCGCACAAGTGGTGCAGGTGGTGGCCGAGTTGGCGCAGTCCGGCGCGCCGGTGCTGGCCGGCAACCACGACCTGCTGGCCGCGCAGGGCCTGCCGCCGGCCAACACACCGCAGCGCGAAGACGAGATCGGTGCCGCCTGGACCCATGACCAGTTGACGCCAGCGCAACGCGAGTACCTGCGCTCGCTGCCACTGACCCACGCCGATGGCGATGCGCTGCTGGTGCACGCGACCGCTGACGCGCCGCCTGCCTGGCACTATGCGGATCACCCGGTGCGGGTGTCTCGCAGCATGGAGGCGGCCGCGCAGTTGCACCAGCTGCGCTGCGTGTTCGGCGGCCACGTGCACCGTCAGCGCATGTGGTTCCAGGGCCGTGTCGGCGACGTGATGCCCTTCGACCCCACGCCAGGTGAGCCAGTGCGGCTGGCGCCGCATCGGCGCTGGCTGGCCACCGTGGGCGCCGTCGGCCAACCGCGCGACGGCGACCCCCGGGCCGCCTATGCCCTGTTCGCGCCCGGGCCTGTGCCCACGCTCACCTTCTTTCGCGTCGAGTACGAGCACCTGGCCGCCGCCGACGCGGTGCGCCGCGCCGGACTGCCCGAGCGCTGGGCACGCCGGCTGGAGACCGGCCTGTGAGCACCCAGCCCGCCCCCGGAATCGAGATCGACGGCTTCGTCGTCGATGAGCGCGTGCACACCGGCGGCATGGCCCACCTGTACCGCGTGCACTACGCCAACGGCCGGGCCGATCCGGGCTTTGCGATGGTGATGAAGGTGCCGCGCATGGCTGGCGGCGACGGTGCGGAAAACATCGTCGGCTACGAGGTCGAGGAGATGATGCTGCAGACCCTGAGCGGAACGCATGTGCCGCGGTTCGTCAGCGCCGGTGACATGGCGCGGCTGCCTTATCTGGTGATGGAATGGGTGCCGGGGCACACGCTGCAGCAGCTGCTCGACGACCAGCCGCCGGGCGCCGCCCTCACCGACGAGGAGGTCGCCCGCCTCGGCCACGCGGTGGCGGTCGCGGTGCACAGCCTGCACCTGCAAAATGCCGTGCACCAGGACATCAAGCCCGCCAATGTGGTGCTGCGCCCCAACGGCCAGGCCGTGCTGCTGGACTTCGGCCTGAGCTGGCATGCGCATCAACCCGACCTGCTCGCCGAGGAGCTGCGCACCGCCGTCGGCTCACCGGCCTGGATCGCGCCTGAGCAGGTGGTGGGCGTGCGTGGCGACCTGCGCAGCGACATCTTCGCCATCGGCGTCATGCTGTACGAGCTGGCCACCGGCGTGCTGCCCTTCGGCGTGCCGCGGACCGCCGGTGGCCTGCGTCAGCGCCTGTGGATGGACCCGGTGCCGCCGCGCGTTCGCCGGCCCACCTTGGCGCCGTGGCTGCAGGAGATCATCCTGCGCTGCCTGGCGCCAGAAGCGGCGCAGCGTTATGCATCGGCGGCGCAGCTGGCCTTCGACCTGGCCAACCCGACGCAGGTGACGCTGACCGAGCGCGGGCTGCGCACGCGCGTGACGCCCTGGCGCACCCACCTCAAACGATGGATCAAGGCCTCGGGCGTCGAGTACCGCCCCAGCCCGGCGCCCCGGGCGCAGGTGGACGAGGCGCCGATCGTGATGGTGGCCGTGCCCTACCAGGACACGAGCGACAGCACCCTGTACTCGCTGCGCCAGGCGGCCACCCGCTCGCTGGGCATCCGCCCCGGTGCGAGGCTGGCCTGCGTGACGGTCGTCGCAACCGAGTCCGGCATGGACGAAGCACAGCTGCAGCGAAGGCACCTGGAGCGTCTGCGCCGCTGGGCCGACGGGCTGCCGCTGCAAGGGCACCAGGTGTCGTTTCATGTCATCGAGGCCTCCGATACCGCGCAGGCGCTGATCGCCTACGCGCAGGGCAATCAGGTCAGCCTGCTGGTGATGGGTGCGGCCACCCACGGCCTTTCTCTGCAACGGGTGCGGCCCACCGTGCCAATGCGCGTGGCCATGGCCGCGCCCTGCAACGTGATGCTGGTCAAGCAAAGCACGCCTTTTACGCAGCTGGGCCAGGCAGGGCCCTGACACGCCCCGACAATCGGCGCATGTCCCATGCCCTTCACCCCTTTGAGCAGCTGACCCCGGACGCGGTGCTGGACGCGCTAGCGAGCATCGGCCTGCATGGCGACGGACGCCTGATGGCGCTCAGCTCATACGAGAACCGCGTCTACCAGGTGCAGCTGGAGTCGCCCGAACAGGGCCACGGGCAGGTGGTGGCCAAGTTCTACCGGCCCGAGCGCTGGAGCGACGACGCGATCCTGGAAGAACATGCCTTCGCCGCCGAGCTTGAAGCCGCCGAGGTCCCGATGGTCGCCGCGCTCGTCGTCGACGGGCGCACCCTGCACCACCATGGCGGCTTCGCCTTCAGCGTCAGCCCTCGACGCGGCGGACGCACGCCCGAGCTGGAAGACCTGGACGTGCTGGAATGGATCGGCCGCTTCCTGGCGCGCATCCATGTCGTGGGCGGGGCGCGGCCGTTCGCGGTGCGGCCGGCGCTGGACCTGCACAGCTTCGGCCGGGAGCCGCGCGACTGGCTGCTGGGCCATGAAGCCATTCCGCTGGACATGACCTCGCGCTGGCGCGATGTCTGCGATAGTGCGCTCGACGCGATCGCCGGCGCGCTGAAGGCACATCCGGTGCAAACGCTGCGGCTGCATGGCGACGTGCATCCGGGCAACATCCTCTGGACGCCCGACGCCGGCCCGCATTTTGTCGACCTCGACGACGCCCGGACCGGCCCGGCGGTGCAAGACCTGTGGATGCTGCTGTCGGGCGAGCGGACGCAACGCCAGCGACAGTTGGGCGCCTTGCTGGACGGATACGAGCAGATGCGCGAGTTCGACCGCGCCGAGCTGGCCCTGATCGAACCCCTGCGCACCCTGCGCATGATCCACTACAGCGCCTGGCTGGCGCGCCGCTGGGACGACCCGGCCTTTCCGCGCGCCTTCCCGTGGTTCGGCAGCAGCGACTACTGGCAGGGCCAGGTGCAGGTGCTGGAGGAGCAGCTCGAAGCAATGGCGGAGCCGCCGCTGGTGGCCTGACCGCGCGGGTGCAGCGGGCCTGTGCGCACCTATGGCCCCGAGACGCGACTCGTTGTGTTCGGGTCGTACAGCACGGTGCCCGTGCCCACCCCCACACCGGCGCGCACGCCGCTGTTGCCCACCGGCACGCTGGCGCCCACGCCCGCGCCGCCGTAGACCTGACCGCGCTGGTTCACTCCGACACCCACGCCAACCGGTCCGACACCCGTGCCCACGCCCACCGACATGCCGCCCGATCCGGCGCCGACGCCGATCGACACCGGCCCCACGGGCACGCTCAGGCCGATGCCGGCACCCACGCTGCCACACGCCGACAAGGCTGTGGCCGCAATACCGATGAAAGACAGGCGCGCCATCAAAATGGCGCCAATGCGGATTTGCTTGGTCATGCGCTCATGCTAGTGTGTTGCGAGCCTCTGTTTGTTTCACGACGTTCGTCGCAGGAGAGACGCATGCAAGCCCCCTTCCCTGCCTTGGCCCGCTGGCTCGGCTGTCTGTGCCTGGCCGCCGGCCTCTCGGGCTGCCTGATCCAGGTCGGCGCGTTCCACCTGTTCGACCAGGACGTGGTCGCGAGCGCGGCCCAGACCTTCTGCGAGCGGCGCGTCCCCGGCACGGTGCGCGACCCGGCTCGCTCCGTACTCGGCGATGCCTGCAACCTGTCGTCACGGGTGATCGCCCATGGCGGCGACATGCAGCAGCTGGCGGCCATCGCCTACCTCGAAGCCGCGCGCGCCCACGGCCCGGCCGATCTGTCGTTGATCAACGGCGGCGGCGTGCGCACCGACTTTCCGGGGCAGGATCTGTTCGCCGACCCTGGCTTCACCGACATCACGGTGGCCGAGGTCTACGACGCCTTGCCGTTTCGCAACACGCTGGTGCGCCTGACGCTCAGCGGCGCGCAGCTCAAGACCGCTCTGGAGGATGGGCTCGACTATCTGGTGCGCACGCCGGGCAACACCGGCGCGTATCCGTATGCGGCAGGTCTGCGCTTTGACGTGAACCTCGGCGCCCAGCGCGGCTCACGCCTGAGCAATGTGCAGGTCAGGAACGGCGCCGGCATGTACGTGGCACTGGATCCGGCGGCCACGCTGCGCCTGGTCACGTCCGCCTACCTGGCCAGTGGTGGCGATGGCTATGACGCCCTCACCGGCGCGCTTCGCCAGGATCTGCCGCTGGAAGAAGCCGACCAGCTGCTGTGGTACGTGCGAAACCGCACACCGCTGCAGCGCCCCGCGATCGGGGACTACAGCACGCAGGCGTTCACCGATTGACCGCCTTGAGCGTCCGCTCGATCGACCCCTTGATCCTCCTTAGGCCAGCAGCGCGTTGACACGCCGCACATAGGCCGCCGGGTCGTCCGGCAGGCCGCCCTCGGCCAACTGCGCCTGGTCGAACAGGATGTGCGCCAGGTCGTGGAAATGCACCGAGCCGTCGAGCTTTTTCACCAGCGGGTGCTCGGGGTTGACCTCCAGCACCGGCTTGGTCTCCGGCGCCTTCTGGCCGGCCTGCTTGAGCATGCGCGCCAGCTGAAGGCTCATGCCGCCGTCTTGCACCACCAGGCAGGCCGGTGAGTCGACGAGGCGGGTGGTGGCGCGCACGTCCTCGGCGCGGTCCTTGAGGGCTTCCTTGAGCTTGGCCAGCACCGGCTTGAAGGCCTCGGCGGCGTCCTCGGCGGCCTTCTTCTCGGCCTCGTCCTGCAGCTTGCCCAGATCGAACGCGCCCTTGGCCACCGATTGCATCGGCGTGCCGTCGAACTCGGGCAGGAAGTTCAACCCCCATTCGTCGACGCGGTCCGTCATCAGCAGCACCTCGATGCCCTTCTTGCGGAACACCTCCAGCTGCGGGCTGTTCTTGGCGGCGGCCAGCGTGTCGGCGGTGATGTAGTAGATGGCCTCCTGGCCTTCTTTCATGCGGGTCTTGTAGTCGGCCAGCGAGACGCTGGGGGTGTCGCTGGTGGTGGACGCATACCGCAGCAGCTTGGCCAGCCGTTCGCGGTTGGCGGTGTCCTCGCCCAGGCCTTCCTTGAGCACGGCGCCGAACTCGGCGTAGAACTTGGCGTACTTGGCCTTGTCCTCGGCGCTGGCGGCTTCGTCCTTCTCGTGGCGGGCCAGCTCCTCCAGCATGGACAGCACCCGCTTGGTGCTGCCCTCGCGGATGGCCTTCACGTCCCGGCTTTCCTGCAGCAGCTCGCGGCTGACGTTCAAGGGCAGGTTGGCCGAGTCGATCACGCCCTTGACAAAGCGCAGGTAGGTCGGCATCAGCGACTCGGCGTCGTCCATGATGAAGACGCGCTTCACATAAAGCTTCACGCCCGCCTTCTTGTCGCGGTTCCACAGGTCGAACGGCGCATGCGCCGGGATGTACAGCAGCTGCGTGTACTCGGTGGCGCCTTCGACCCGGTTGTGCGCCCAGGCCAGCGGCGCCTCGTAGTCGTGGCTGATCTGCTTGTAGAACTCCTGGTACTGATCGGGCGTGATGTCCTTCTTGGGCCGTGACCACAGCGCACTGGCCTGGTTGACGGTTTCCCACTCGTCGGTGAGCACCATCTGGCCGGGCTGGTTGTCCTGGCCTTCCTTCCACTCTTCCTTGCGCATCAGGATCGGCAGGGAGATGTGATCGGAGTACTTGCCGATGATGGACTTGAGCTTCCAGGTGGAGAGGTACTCGCTGGCATCTTCGCGCAGGTGCAGCGTCACGCTGGTGCCGCGTTGCGCGCGGGTGATGGCCTCCACCTCGAACTCGCCGGTGCCGCCGCTGGACCATCGCACGCCCTGTTCGGGCGCCAGGCCGGCGCGGCGCGATTCGACCATGATGCGGTCGGCCACGATGAAGCCCGAATAAAAGCCCACGCCGAACTGGCCGATCAGCTGGCCCTGCTCGGTGGCCGTGGCCTTTTGCTCGCCCGAGAGACGGCTGACGAAGTCGCGCGTGCCGCTCTTGGCGATGGTGCCCAGGTGCTCGATCGCCTCCTGCTGCGACAGGCCGATGCCGTTGTCGGTGATGGTGAGGGTGCGGGCCGCGGCGTCGAAGCCAACACGCACTTCCAGTTGAGGCGCGTCCTCGTACAGCGCGCTGTTGTCCAGCGCCTCGAAGCGCAGCTTGTCGCAGGCGTCGGAGGCGTTGGACACCAACTCGCGCAGAAAGATCTCCTTGTTGGAGTACAGGGAGTGCGTGACCAGGTGCAGCAGGCGCGCGACCTCGGCTTGGAAGGAAAGGGTTTGTTTGTCTTGGCTCATGGAAGTTGACGGGGCCATGACGGCCCGCACGATCGGTTGCCTGCCGAGGATATGGGCGGCGCAGCCGGTTTCAAGGTGCGGGTCGTCGGGAATTTGCAAGCCGCGCGCCAAAGCTTCACTACTAGCATTCGCGGCACACCAACCAGGGAGCCTCCATGAAACATGCCACGGGTGCCATCGCCATCGCTTTGGCCACGACGCTTGCGCCGCTCACCTCGGTGGCGGCGGACGCCCCGCTCGCCGTCAGCGCGCGGATCCTCGGTTATTGCCGCTTTGTCCAGCCTATGTACCACCTCATTTTCGGCGAGATCGACGCGACCGACCGCACCAAGCGCACCCGAACGGCGACGATGGAGTACGAATGCAGCGATGGCGTGGCCGGGCAACTCCAGGTCGACGGAAAAACGCAAGGGCCACTCACGCGCCAGTTGATACGACCGGACGGGTCCTCGGACCGGCTGCCCTACCAGCTCGAATGGACGACGGCACCAGACACGTCACCGGCCGCCTCGCCTGGCATGGTTTCCAGCACGGTGACTTTCACCGGAACCATGCTGCCGGCGCACTACCGCGCCGCCCGAGCGGCGGTGGACTATTTCGACACCGTCACCGTGACCCTCAACCCTTGAGGCCGCCAAGCCGCCGTCAGCCACGGCTCAGCACGCCGGCAAGCCAACTCAACAGAATCGGCCCCTCGTTCTCAACCCCTTTGGCCCTCACCCCCCGCCAGACCATGAAACTCCACGCCCCCCTCCTCCTGTCCCTGGCCGCACTGACCAGCTTCACCGCCCACGCCGGCGACCAGACCACGCTGCAAGTGACCGCCATGGTTCTGCCGGCCTGCGTCTTCAGCCAGAAGGCCAGCACGCTCGACTTCCAGGACATCAACCCCACCGACACCAACGACACCGTGCGCCGTGTCGACTTCAGCTACAAGTGCAATGACGGCGCCTCCGGGCTCACCTTCACCGTCAACGGCAACGCCACTGGCAGCTTCACCGGCAACATGGTCAACGGCCAGAACAGGCTGCCGTACGCACTGCAATGGACGCCGCCCCAGGCCATCCAGTGGCAGGGTCTCGACGGCGCCGCCGAGGCGACGGTCACCCTCACCGGCACCGTCACCCAGGCGAACGCGCGCCAGGTGCCTGTTGGCGCCTACACCGACAACGTCACCATCAGCGTTTCGCCCTGACCGGCTGATGCCTGCGCCTGTGCCCGTGCCGCCCACTCGGCGAGTGCTGCACGCAGTGTGCCTGGGCACCGGGGCCGCCCTGGTTGCCTTTGCACCGGGCGCTGCCTTCGCCAAGGACCAGAGTTGCGCATTTCGCGTGCGTGGGCCGCTGACGCTGGCCTTCGGCGAGTTGCCCACCCAGCCCACGACGGTCGTCCAGCAAGCCAGCGGCCCCGCCGGCAGCCTGGAAGTCGGTGACTGCCATTTCTCGGTGCCGCTGCGGGTGCGCTTCCCGAATGCCAGACAGGTGCTGACCCACACCGATGGCAAGTCGGTCATTCCCTACACCTTGGCGGTGGAACCCGGTCAGCTGCAGGGCCCGGGCAACTTCGCCCACACCCGGATCCGCATCACCGGAACCATCGCCCCGCAGGCCTACCGCAATGCGCGTCCCGGCCTGTACGCCGAGCGAAACATCACGGTCGAAGTGACCCCATGACGCGCGGCGGTCCCGCACCGCCGCCCGCCCTCGCTGTTGTTGGAGTCTGTCATGCAAGCCATCGTGCACCTCGCGTTCGCCCTCCTCCTGGCCGCCACCCAGGCGGCCCAGGCCGGCGAATTTTCCGTCAGCCCGATCCGCCTGGAGTTGGGCGGCGCCATGCGCAGCGGCGCGGTGACGGTGCGCAACGAAGACAAGGTGGCGCTGATGTTCCAGGTCGAGGGCCGGTCCTGGCGGCAGGACGAGTCGGGCCAGGACATTTACGAGCCGGCGCCCGAACTGGTGTTCTTTCCGCGTCTGCTCAAGCTCGAACCCGGCCATGAGGCGGTAATCCGCATCGGCACCCGTCAGACCCTGGTGCCGCTGGAGAAAGCCTATCGGCTGTTCATCGAGGAGCTGGCCGCGCCCGGTGGTGACGAAGCCACGGCCAACCGGGTGAAGTTTCTCGTGCGATTCGGTGCGCCGGTGTTCGTGCGGCCGGTGCAGCCGGCGCACAAGCTGGCACTGGAAGCGTTCGACGCGTCCGCCGGCCAGGCGCGCTGGACCTTGCGCAATGAGGGCACCCGGCACGAGCGCTTCTCGCACATCCGGCTGCGCGGGCTGGATGCGGCCGGCGCCGAGCTCTTTTCGCGCGAGCTGCCCGATCGCTATCTGCTGGCAGGCCACAGCCGCCGCGCCACGTTGGAGATTGCGCCCGACCACTGCGGCCGGCTGGCCCGGCTGACGCTGGAGGTGCTGACAGACAAGTCCGAGGTCCGCCGAGAGATCGCCTTCGGCGCCCCGCCATGTCCGTGAGGCGGCGTGCGCGGGGCGCCGAAGGCGCGCGCCGGCTGCGGCATGGGCTGCTCGCCGCGCTGACCGCCTGGGCCTTGTCCGCCGGCGCCCAGGTCGCCGCGCCCGATGCACCGTCCGTTGAGCCGACCGATCTGTCGGCCCTCCAACAGCGGGTGCTGGCGGTGGTGCTCAACGACGCCCGGCGCGGCGACTGGATGGTGCTGCGTACGCCGCAGGGCGACCTGCTCGTGCGGCCGGACGACCTCAAGGCCTCCGGGCTGGCCGCCACAGCACCGGTCGCGTTGCGCCTGGACGGCGAGGACTACGTGTCCCTGGCAGGCATCGACGGCCTGCGCTTTGAGATCGACGAGCGCCGCCAGACCGCCCGCCTGTCGGCCGACCCCGCCCTGTTCGGGCTGAGCCGCATCGAAGCACGCACACCCCAGGCCCTCGATCGGCTGGTCGACAACAGCGCGTTCTTCAACTGGGCCCTGAACCATGCCCGCGCGCAGGGCCGGCAGACCACCGGCCTGTCCACGGAAGCCGGGCTGCGCCTGGGCCCGGTGCTGCTGCACACCAGCGCCGCCAGCGACGGGGGTGAGGCGGGCCGCTTCACCCGGCTCATGACGCAACTGAGCTGGGACCGCCCGGCTGCGCTGCAGCGTTGGACCGCCGGCGACCTGGTGGCGATCGCACCCGAACTCGGGCAGGGTGCGCTGCTGGGCGGCGTGTCGGTGGCCTCGCGCTTCGAGATGGAACCCTCTTTGCTTCGCTACCCGCTGGGCGTGCTGCAGGGCCGTGCCATCGCGGCCAGCGAGGTGGACGTGTATGTCGATGGCCAACGGGTACGCACCGAGCGCGTTCGCCCGGGCGCGTTCGAGATCCAGGACCTGGTCACACAGCAAGGCGCACGTTCGGTGCGGCTGGTGGTGCGCGATGACTTCGGCCGCACCCAGACCTTTGAGCAGTCGCTCTACACCTCCGACCAGTTGCTGCGGCCCGGCCTGCACGAGTACCAATACGCTCTCGGGGCGCTGCGCCAGCGGTACGGGGTCGAGGGTTCATCGTACGGCCCGCTCGCCTACGCCGCCTTCCACCGCGTCGGCCTGAACCACGGCTTGACGGCCGGCCTGCGCGCCGAGGGCCGGCCCGGGCTGGCCAACGCCGGCGCGCAGCTGACGGCCAGCCTGGGCGAAGCCGCGGGCGTGGTCTCGGCCGCCTTCGGCGCCAGCCGATCCGCCGCCGGAACCGGCCACGCCGCGCTGCTGCGCTACACCTACATGCGCGCGTCGTGGGGCCTTGGCGCCTCGCTGCGGCGCGACTCGTCCGCGTATGCGGGCCTGTCCGACGACCCGTCCGGCGTCAGCGCCAAACAGTTCACCCAGCTTTACGCCAGCCGCCAGTGGGGCGATCTCGGCACGGTGTGGCTCGCCGCCCAGCGCAGCCGGTTCGCGGCCACACCGGCCGGCGGCCCGACGCGCTTGCTGCGATCGACGTCGCTGGGCTACACCGTCTCGTACCCCGCGCGCCGCATGTCGCTGCGCCTGGGCCTGGCCGACCTGCGGGACGACCGTGGCCACCGGGTCGAGGCGACGATCGGCATCAGCGTCTACCTGGACGGGCGCAGCGCAGTCCACACCAGCGCCCGCGCTCATCGCGAGCAAAGCGCCCTGGGCGTGCAGTACACCCGCGCAGTTCCCATCGGCGAGGGCTGGGGCATGGACCTCACCGCCGAGCACGCCGCAGGCGCCTCGCCGGCCAGCCACTGGCGCGCCAACGGTCAGTGGAACGCCCCTCATGCCGTGCTGAGCGCCGAGCTTCGGGGCGGGCTGCCCGGGGACGGTGGCAGCCAAGCCGAGAGCCTGCGCGTCGGTGCGAGTGGTGGCCTGGTCTGGTTGGGTGGTCGCCTGCACCTCACGAGGCCCGTGCAGGACAGCTTCGCCCTGGTGCGGATAGGCGCTCTGGCCGACGTGCCCGTGGCGCTCAACGGATCACCGATCGGCCAGACCGACGCACGCGGCGAGGTGCTGATTCCGACCATCGCCTCGTACACCCACGCTGACGTGTCGCTCGATGCCCAGGCGCTGCCGCTGGACGTGTCCGTGCCCGCGCTGCGGCGGCGCTTCATGCTGGCGCCGCGCGGCGGCGCGGTGATCGACTTCCCCATCACCCGCATCCAGGCGGTGACGGCGCGCCTGATCGGCCCCAACACCGGGGGCGGGGCCGCCGACACCGGGCCCTGGCCGCTGGCCCGCGTGTCGCTTCGTGTCGGCGACACACCGCTGGACACCTTCACGGGACGCGACGGCGATCTGTACCTGGAGAACCTGAAACCGGGCCGCTACGAGGGCCAGGCCATGCTGCAGGCGCACCGCTGCCGCTTCGTGCTGGAAGTGCCGGCTCGTGACGACGCGCTGATCGAGACCGGCTCGCTGGTTTGCGGCGCTGCGCCCTGACGCGCAGCCGTCAGAACGTCTCGGCGGGCCCCAGATAGCGCCACTGCCCCAGAGGCAACTGCCCGAGCGTGATGCGCCCGATGCGCACGCGCTTGAGGCCCACGACCTTGAGCCCCACCTGTTCGCACATCCGGCGGATCTGGCGCTTGCGACCTTCGCGCAGCACGAAGCGCAGCTGCTCCGGGTTCTGCCAGTCCACCCGCGCGGGCCGCAGCGCCTTGCCGTCCAGGCTGAGGCCGTGGCGCAGCCGGGCCAGGGCGGCCGGCGGGAAAGCGGCCTGCACATCGGTCTGCGCATCGCCGTAGGTGACCCGCACCAGGTATTCCTTCTCGACATCGGAATCCTCGCCGATCAACTGGCGCGCCACCCGGCCGTCTTGCGTCAGCACCAGCAGGCCCGTCGAGTCGATGTCGAGCCGGCCTGCCGGCGCCAGGCCGCGCAGCTGCGACGGTGCGAACCGCAGCCGTGACGCATCGCCATGCCAGTGGCTGCGCCCCTGCACCAGCGTCACCGCCGGCTGGTGGCCATCCTCGGCCTGACCGCTCACATACCCGATCGGTTTGTGCAGGATCACCGTCACCTGTTGCTGCTGCTGGCCGCGCGCCGCGGGGTCGATCTCGATTCGCGCCTGCGCGCCGACCTGCTGGCCCATGGTGGCGGCGCGGCCGTCGACACGGACCCACCCCCGGGCGATCCAGTCGTCGGCCTCGCGCCGCGAGCACAGCCCCAGTTCGGCCATGCGCTTGTTCAATCGGGTGGTGGAGGGGGAGGAGTCCGTCATGCGATGCGCATTATCCGAAAGGCCGATGCTCCAAAACCCGATTCCTCTCGAGCGCACCCGAGGTTATAACTTTAGCACTCACAACAAGTCGACAGGGACAAGCATGTTCAGCCTCTATCCGCACGTGACCCGCAAGGCCAACCCTTTCGCCTCGAGCGCGGCGCAAGACACCCCCACGACACCGCTTTGCACGAGCACCTCCACGCGCGGCGGGCATCTGGCCATCGCCTCGCATCGAACACATGGCTTCGCGACGCCGACCGGAGAGCCCGACCCTGCCCACCCGGCGGCGGCGCGCCGGCGCCTGGAGGCGGGCAAGGTGCTGTCGTGCGGGCTGGCCAGCATGCTGGGCCAGGGCGCGGTGTTCAGCGGCACACTGGCGATGGTCAACTTCCTGAGGCTCACCGGCAATCCGGTGATCAAGGTGGCCGCGGGCGGGTTGATCGCGGCCGGCGGGGCGGCCACCGCGCCGGCCGACCAGGCGGCGCGCGCGCTGCTGGACTGCAAGCCCACGCCCCTGGACGAGCCCACGCTGGCCACGGACAGCATCGCGTCGCTGGCCTTGCTGTTCGTCAACCTGTTCTACCTGCGCGCGCCCTTTCTGCCCAAGTTTGCGGCAAACACCCTGCGGGGCGCCGCGGCGACCAGTGCCGTCACCCTGACGGCCTGTGGTGTCGCGGGCGCCGCCAACGAGCTGGCCGCGCAGCGGGCACGCGCGGCCAGGCCCAACGCCCGCGACAGCACGCCACCCGCAGACCTCACACGGGTCGCCTGGGGTCGGTTCCTGAGCCTCATCCCCATGGGCCTGTTCAATCAGGTGCCGGCCGCCTACATCACGCAGGCCGGCCGGGTGCCCGCCTGGGCCGTCCCCTTACCGATCACCGTGGGCACGGCGGGCTGGACCTTGCGGCGCGTGCTGATGCCTCCCGAACCCGGCGCTTGCGCCGACCCGCCCGTGGCACAGCCGCTGTCCCACAGACAGGTGAAACACGTGAAAACCCCAACCGACGGAACACCACCATGCGAGAAAGGCCCTAAGTAGTTCCGGCAACAGCAAGCCCAGCGTCCGGCCGTTAGCATGCCCCATCCACTTTCAGGAGACGACATTGAAAAAACTCATCCACACGACGGTGGCGTTCGCGGCCATCGCGACGCTTGCGACCGGCGTCCTGGCGCAAACCGAGTGGCCCGCAAAAGACCGCGTCGTCACCATCGTCGTGCCCTTCGCGGCCGGCGGCCCGACCGACCGCGTCGCGCGGGATCTGGCCGAAGCCATGCGCAAGCCGCTGGGCGTGAGCGTCGTGGTAGACAACGCCGGTGGCGCTGGCGGCGCTATCGGCGCCAACAAGGTCGCCAAGGCCCCATCCGATGGCTACACGATTCTCCTGCATCACATCAGCATGGCCACCATGCCCACCCTGGTGCGCAACATCCCGTTCAAGGTCGAGAGCGACTTCGAGTACCTGGGCATGGTCAACGAAGTCCCCATGACGCTGATCGGCCGGCCGACCCTGCCCGCCAACAACTACCGTGAGCTGGCCGGCTGGATCAACCAGAACAAGGCCAAGATCAACCTCGGCAACGCCGGCGTGGGCTCGGCCTCGCACCTGTGCGGCCTGCTGCTGCAAACGGCGCTGGGCGTCGACATGACGGCCATTCCGTACAAGGGCACCGCGCCGGCCATGACCGACCTCATCGGCGGGCAGATCGACATCATGTGCGACCAGACCACCAACACCACCGCGCAGATCGAGACCAAGAAGGTCAAGGGCTTCGCCGTCACCACGACCAAGCGCCTGACAATGCCCGCGCTGAAGGATCTCCCCACGCTGCAGGAATCCGGCCTCAAGGACTTCCAGGTCACCATCTGGCACGGCCTGTATGCGCCCAAGGGTACGCCAGCGGCGGCGCAGGCACGCCTGAATGCCGCGCTGAAGGTCGCCCTGAAAGACCCTGACTTCATCAAGAAGCAGGAAGGCCTGGGCGCGGTCATCGTGACGGACAACCGGGTCGAGCCGGCCGAGCACAGGAAGTTCGTGACCAACGAGATCCAGAAATGGACCCCGATCATCAAGAAGGCCGGCGTCTACGTCGACTGACGCGCTTGAAGTGTCGTCTGGCGGCTAGACGCCCCAGACGATCTCCCGCCCGGCCGCGGCGCAGCGGCGCAGCATGTCAATCATGGGAAACGCGCGCTGGCGCAGGCTGATGCCTTCGAACGCGACGGGCTCCTTTCCGGCGGCGCGAGCCTCTCCGATCTGGGCTTGTTGCTGGGCCTCTTCGCGGGCAATCGCCTGCTCGAGGGCAGCGGCGGCAGTCTCCATCTCGGCCGGCAGGATGATGCCGGTGGGCCCGGGGGCTTTGCCGATGATCTCCAGCACCCGCCGTCCATTGGGCTCGAGCATGATGAGGTCACCCGAGGCCTTGGACTTGAACTTGTAGAGCATGCGGTTTCAGCGGTAGATGTAATCCCTGCTGAAAGGATACGCCGATTGCGCGCCGCGCAGGGCGCCGGAGTGCATAGCGCCGTCCGGGCGGGTGGCCAGCATCTGGTGCAGCGAGATCCAGCCGCGCTCGAAGCTCATCGCGCAGCCGGCCAGGTAGAGCCGATAGGCCCGCAGGATCTGCATGGCCCGCTCCGGCGCCGTCGCCTGCAGGATCTCGAGCGCCCGGTCCAGCTGAGACTCCAGCGCGTCCGACCAGGCCCAGAGCGTGCGCGCGTAGTGGGGACGCAGGTTCTCGGTGTCGACCATCTCCAGGCCGCCCACCGACATCTCCTTGAGCACACGGCTCACGTGCAGCAACTCGCCGCCCGGAAAGATGTATTTCTCGATGAAGTCGCCCATGCCGGCGCCGAGCTGGCCGTTGTCGTGGCCGCCCGAGGTGATGCCATGGTTCATGACCAGGCCGCCCGGCTTGAGCAGGCGCTGGATCTTGGTGAAGTACTTGGGCATGTTGACCTGCCCGACATGCTCGAACATGCCGACGGACGCGATCTTGTCGTACCCCTCTGTTTCGTCGAGATCGCGGTAGTCGAGCAGGTCCATCCGCACACGACCGCCCAGGCGCTTCTCCTCGATCAGGCGATTGACGTACGCATGCTGGTTGCGCGAGAGCGTGATGCCGCGCGCCTGCACGCCGTAGCGCTCTGCAGCCCACAGCAGCAGCCCGCCCCAGCCGGCGCCAATGTCGAGGAAACGCTCGCCCTCGCGCAGCATCAGCTTGCGGCAGATGTGGTCGAGCTTGGCCTCCTGGGCCTGCGCCAGCGTCATGTCGGCGTCGCGGTAATAGGCACAGGAGTAGACGCGCCGAGGGTCCAGCCACAGGGCGTAGAAGTCGTCGGAGACGTCGTAGTGGAACTGGATCTGCCGCGCGTCGCGTTGTTGCGAATGCGCGACCAGCGAGCGGGTTCGCCGCAGCACGTGGGTCCACCAGCTGGTGTCGGTGGCCACAGGCGTGCCGGGCAGCAGGTAGGCCGCTGCCGACATCAGGTCGCGCATATTGCCTTCGAAGCCGACCCGGCCTTCGACGATGTCCTCGGCCACCTTGCCGATCTGACCGCCGGCCAGGGTGGCCATGGATGACCAGTTCTCGAAGCGAAGCGCGACGGCCGCGTCCGACGCTCCGATGCGTTTTCCACCCGGGACGGACACCGCCATCGGGACCGGCGCGCCTTCAATTCGAGGCGCGATCCTGCGAACTAGTACATCCATGAGGGTCAATTCTTGACACGGGTTGCGCCGCGCGTCAACTCGCGCCTGTCGCGCCAGCGCAATCCCAGGCCGCCGCGGAACCGGCTTCGCCGGGCCGCTTGCGGCGCCCCCTTGGCCATAATCCCCGCATGCCCGCCTATTCATTCGAAGCACTCGACAGCCAGGGCGCGACACGCAAGGGCGTGATGGAAGCCGACACGGCCAAGGCCGCGCGCGGCCTGCTGCGCGCGCAGGCGCTGGTGCCCTTGCAGGTGTCTCCGGTCAATGCAGGCCAGACCGGCTCGGCGGCCGGCGCAGGCCTGGGCGGCCGCTGGTCGGCCCGGCCGGTCTTTTCCGCCACCGGCCTGGCGATCTGGACGCGCCAGCTGGCGGGCTTGGTGACCTCGGGCCTGCCGATCGAGCGGGCGCTCACGGCCCTGGCCGACGAGGCGGACGAGGAGCGCCAACGCGGCCTGGTCGCGGCGCTGCGCGCCGAGGTCAATGCCGGCTCGGCCTTCGCCAAGGCCTTGGCGCAGTTTCCGCGCGAGTTTCCCGACGTCTATGTGGCCGTGGTCGGCGCGGGCGAGCAAAGCGGCCAGCTCGGCCGTGTGCTCGAGCGCCTGGCCGACGATCTGGAAGAGCGTCAGGCACTCAAGGCCAAGCTGGTCGGCGCGGCGCTGTATCCGGCCATCGTCACACTGGTGGCCATCGTCATCGTGCTGTTCCTGGTGACCTATGTGGTGCCGCAGGTCGCCAGCGTTTTCGCCGGCAGCAAGCGCGCCCTGCCCTTCCTCACCTCGGCCATGCTGGCCATCAGCGCCGGTGTGCGCGACTGGGGTTGGCTGGCGGCCGCCGTGCTGGCCGCCGCGTTCGCCGCCCTGCGCCTGGCGCTGCGCGGGCCGGCCTTTCGCGAGCGCTTCGACGCCGCCTGGCTCACGCTGCCGCTGATCGGACGGCTGGCGCGCGGCTACAACGCGGCGCGCTTTGCCGGCACGCTGGCCATGCTGGCGGGCGCCGGCGTGCCCATCCTCAAGGCCTTGCAGGCCGCCGGCGAGACCCTGGGCAACCGCTCGATGCGCGCCGACGCGATGGATGCGCTGGTGATGGTGCGCGAAGGCGCCCCGCTGGCGTCGGCCTTGGCGCAAAAGAAACGCTTTCCAGGTCTGCTGCCCATGTTCGCGCGGCTGGGCGAGCAGACCGGCCAGCTGCCGGTGATGCTGCAGCGCGCGGCCAACCAGCTGTCGGCCGAAGTGCAGCGCCGGGCCATGCAGATGGCCACCATCCTGGAGCCGCTGTTGATCGTGGCGATGGGCCTGGTGGTCATGCTGATCGTGTTGGCGGTGCTGCTGCCGATCATCCAGCTCAACACCTGGGTCAAGTGATGGCCGCGACCCTGCAAGACCAACTGGTGGTGGCGATCTCCTCGCGCGCCCTGTTCAACTTCGAGGAGGAGAACCGGTTTTTCGAAAGCGGCGACCCGGGCGCGTACATGGCCTTGCAGCTGGAGCGCCTGGAGCTGCCGGCCAAGCCGGGCATCGCGTTTTCTCTGATCCGCAAGCTGCTGGCCTTCAACGAGCCGGGGCTGCAGCGCGTGGAGGTGGTGATCCTCTCGCGCAATGATCCGGTCTCGGGCATGCGCATCTTCCGCTCAGGCAAGGCCAACCAGATCAAGCTCGAGCGCGGCGTGTTCACGCAGGGACGCCCGCCCTTTCGCTACCTCCGGCCGCTGGGAGCGCACCTGTTCCTGTCGGCCAATGCCGACGATGTGCGCGAGGCGCTCAATGCCGGCTTTCCGGCCGCGCGGGTGCTGACCGAATCGGTGCTGGCGGGCAACAACTACCCCGACGAGGTGCGCATCGCCTTCGACGGCGACGCGGTACTGTTCTCCGACGAGGCCGAACAGGTCTACCAGGCGCAAGGGCTGGACGCCTTCGTGCACCACGAGACGAGCAAGGTGTCGCAACCCTTGCCCGAGGGCCCCTTCAAGCCGCTGCTGGCCGCGCTGCACCGTCTGCAGCAGGCCGGCACGCCGTCCATGAAGATCCGCACCGCCCTGGTCACCGCCCGCAGCGCCCCGGCGCACGAGCGGGCGATCCGCACGCTGATGGACTGGAACATCCAGGTCGACGAAGCCATGTTCCTGGGCGGGCTGCCCAAGGGCGAGTTCCTGCGCGAGTTCGAACCCGATTTCTTCTTCGACGACCAGACCGGCCATGTGAACCATGCCGCGCGGCACGTGCCGGCCGGGCATGTGGCGGCGGGCGTGTCGAACCGGCAACCCTGACCAGGCCGCCCGCCGGCGGCTACAAACCCAACTCGGCGTCGCTCGCGTGATGCCCGTACTTGTCGCGTGGAGGCCAGGGACGCTCGCGCCAGTGGGGCTCGAAGACAAACGACGAGCGCTGGCGCCCGGGCGGCAGGGCGCCATTGCCAAGCCCCTGGGCATAGTCGTAGTACAGCTTGACGATCTCCTCGCGGCAGACCTGCTGCGCCGCCGGGTGCGCCAGACAGGCGTCGCGCCAGGCCCGCACCCGCTCCAGGCGTCCATCGGCGGGCAACTCGAAATCCTCGTAGTACGCCAGGAACCAGAAACGCATGAACATCGGCGTGAACACCGCCTCGGCCCAGCCGAAGTCGTCGAACAACCAAGGGCCTTGCGGCGCATGCTCGCGCAGGAACTCGTCCAGCAGTGTGTACTGCCGCAACATGCCCTCGTGCAGGGCCGCGCGGCGCGAGGGGTCCTGGTTCATCACCAGGGTGTAGCCCTGGCTGGTGAAGCCACCCTCCATCCGCGTGAGCATGCCCTCCACGGCGTGGCGCCAGGGATCGCGCTGGGCCACCGGGCGCTGCGGCAGCACATCCTCGAGGTAGCGCATGATCACCAGGCTTTCCTTGAGGATGCGGCCGTCGGCGGTCTCGAGCACCGGCAGCGAGGTGGTGCCGCGGGTCTTGGCCAGCAGGGCCGGATCGCGCGGGCGGGTGATGTCCACCACGTGGAAGCGGGCTCGCGCGCTCTCCCCCTTGAGTGCCAGCAGGATTTCCACCCGCTGCGAGAACGGGCACACAGGGATGTGATGGACGGTGAATTCGGGTGCCTGGGTCATCCGTGGAATGTAGATCCGAACAGCTTTCAGCAGTCCTGGATTGCACCACCTCTTGAAACCGCCCGGACTGGCGCTATGATTAGCACTCGCTGAGGCCGAGTGCTAGCACTCCCCCAGAGTAAATACAAAGCGCTAATGTCCTGTTGGCGCTTTTTGATGTCACCCATACTGAAAGCCAAGGAGATCCCATGAAGCTTCGCCCCCTGCACGATCGCGTGATCGTCAAGCGCCTGGAACAAGAAACCAAGACCGCCTCTGGCATCGTGATCCCGGACAACGCCGCTGAAAAGCCTGATCAGGGTGAAGTGCTGGCCGTCGGCCCCGGCCGCAAGAACGACAAGGGCGAGATGGTCGCCATGAACATCAAGGTGGGCGATCGCGTCCTGTTCGGCAAGTACAGCGGCCAGACCGTCAAGGTCGATGGCGACGAACTGCTGGTCATGAAAGAAGATGACCTGTTCGCGGTCGTTGAAAAGTGATCGCGCAGCGATCACTTTCGTCGCAGGCTAACTTGGCGCAGCCAAGTTAAGGGCCGAAGGCCCGGCCATAGACAAAAGTCGGTTGCGCACCAACCCCTGTAATGAATTTCGGAGATTAATCAAATGGCAGCAAAAGACGTAATTTTCGGCGGCGAAGCCCGCGCTCGCATGGTCGAAGGCGTGAACATCCTGGCCAACGCGGTCAAGGTCACCCTGGGCC
>JAZKDA010000184.1:0-4261 GCA_040387815.1 Pseudomonadota bacterium
TCCTCGGCGCATACACAGGGGCGGGGGCCCCGACGGGCCATCGCTGCGCTCGGCCCCGAACGGCTCGCTGCGCTTGCCAGATACTGGGTCCGTGCCTTCGCGGGGCCTACGCTCGTGTGTGGAGGTTGACGCGTCACCCCCGCGCACGCGGGGGACCAGGAAATGTGTGCATACCAACGCGCGGGCCGCCGAAGAGGCGCCAGCGTGCCAGCCCCTAAAAACACGAAGGACACGGCCGCAGGCCGTGTTGACCCCAAAGCCCCTGTGGCCGCGCCGAGGAGCGCAGCGGCGGGCGGATCAGGAAGCGCGACTGTTTGAGCCCCGCAGGGGCGAGTTCGAGCGCTTCCCCGCCCGCCGCGAGCACCGCAGGTTGCCCCGGAGCGCCGGCAGGCGCGCAGGGGACGCGGACAGTGGGGTCGCCTTTCTTTGGTTACTTTCTTTGGCGAAGCAAAGAAAGTAACTCGGCCGCCGGGCCGAGACCCGGCTTGCCACGATCACTACAAAAGCAAAGACAAAGACAAAGACAAAGACAAAGACAACACCCTACCGCCGTTTCCCACCCATGATCCCCCCCAGCACCCCGCGAATGATCTCGCGGCCGATGCTGCTGCCCACCGTGCGCACGGCCGACTTGGCCATCATCTCCACCAAACCTTCACGACGGCCCCCACGCGGGCCGGTCGAGCCCATCAGGATGCCGCCCAATCCGCCCATCAGGCCGCCGCCATCGCCACCGGCAGTGCCGGCCGCCGGCTGCGCCGCCGCGGATGCCTGCGCCGCGGCGGTGCGCGACTGCAGCAGCTCATACGCCGATTCACGGTCGAGCGTCTTCTCGTACACCCCCGCGACCAGCGAGCCTGCCAACAGCGCCTGCCGCTGGGCGGGCGTGATCGGCCCGAGCTGGCTGCCCGGGGGCAGCACGTAGACGCGTTCGGTCTCGCTGGGGCGGCCCTTGGCGTCCAGCAGGCTTACCAGGGCCTCGCCCACGGCCAGCTCGGTGATGGCGGCCTGGATGTCCAGCCCGGCCTTGGGCCGCATGGTCTCGGCCGTGGCCTTGACGGCTTTCTGATCGCGCGGGGTGAAGGCGCGCAGGGCGTGCTGCACCCGGTTGCCCAGCTGGGCCAGCACGCTGTCGGGGATGTCCAGCGGGTTTTGCGTCACGAAATACACGCCCACGCCCTTGGAGCGCACCAGGCGCACCACCAGCTCAATGCGGTCGACCAGGGCCTTGGGCGCCTCGTCGAACAGCAGGTGGGCCTCGTCGAAGAAGAACACGAGCTTGGGCTGGTCCAGGTCGCCCACCTCGGGCAGCTGCTCGAACAGCTCGGACAGCATCCACAGCAGGAAGGTGGCATACAGGCGCGGCGAGTTCAGCAGCTTGTCGGCGGCCAGGATGTTGACCATGCCGTGGCCTTTGCCATCGGTCTGCATGAAGTCGTCGATGTTGAGCATGGGCTCGCCGAAGAACTTGTCGCCGCCCTGCGATTCGATCTGCAGCAACCCGCGCTGGATGGCGCCCACGCTGGCGGCGCTGATGTTGCCGAACTCGGTGGTGAACTGCTTGGCGTTGTCGCCCACGTACTGCAACATGGCCCGCAGGTCTTTCAGGTCGAGCAGCAGCAGGCCTTGCGCGTCGGCGATGCGAAAGACGATCTGCAGCACGCCGGCCTGGGTCTCGTTCAGGTTGAGCATGCGGCCCAGCAGCAGCGGGCCCATGTCCGAGACGGTGGCGCGCACCGGGTGGCCCATTTCGCCGAACACGTCCCACAGGGTGGCCGGGCAGGCCGCATGGGTGGGTTCTTCGAGGCCCCGCTCCTTGAGGATGGCCGCCATCTTGGGCGGCAGGCTGCCCACCTGGCTGATGCCCGTCAGATCGCCCTTGACGTCGGCCATGAACACCGGCACCCCGATCCGGCTGAAATTCTCGGCCAGGGTCTGCAGGGTGACGGTCTTGCCGGTGCCGGTGGCGCCGGTGATCAGACCGTGCCGGTTGGCCAGTGCGGGCAGCAATTGGCAGGTGGTCTGGCTGTTTCGGGCGATGAGCAGAGGTTCGGCCATGGTGTGAAAAGTAGAATGACGACTTTCGCGCAAGCGTAACGCAGACGACAGTACAAGGACGAACTTCGTGGCTGGACACAGTAAATGGGCCAACATTCAGCACCGCAAGGGGCGCCAGGACGAAAAACGGGGCAAGGTCTGGACGCGGGTGATCCGCGAGATCATGGTCGCGGCCCGCCAGGGCGGCGGTGACCTCACAGCCAACCCGCGCCTGCGGCTGGCGGTGGACAAGGCCAAGGCCGCCAACATGCCGGCCGACACCATCAAGCGCAACATCGACAAGGCCACCGGCAACCTCGAAGGCGTTCAGTACGAGGAAATCCGCTACGAGGGCTACGGCATCGGCGGCGCGGCGATCATTGTCGACACCATGACCGACAACAAGGTGCGCACCGTGGCCGAGGTGCGCCACGCCTTCAGCAAGTACGGTGGCAACATGGGCACCGAGGGCTCGGTGGCCTTCCAGTTCAAGCACTGCGGCCAGCTGTTTTTGGCCCCGGGCACCAGCGAGGACAAGGTCATGGACGTCGCCCTGGAGGCCGGCGCCGACGACGTCATCGTCGGTGACGACGGCGCCATCGAGGTGCTCACCGCCCCCGGCGCCTTCGAGGCCGTCAAGAACGCATTGGAGGCCGCCGGCCTCAAACCCGAGGTGGCCGAGGTCACCATGCGCCCCGAAAACACCATCGAACTCACTGGCGACGACGCCGCTCGCATGCAAAAGCTGCTGGACATGATCGAAGACCTCGACGACGTGCAAGACGTCTATCACAACGCGGACATCTCGGAATGAAGGTTCTCGTCGTCGGCAGCGGCGGGCGTGAACACGCCCTGGCCTGGAAGCTCGCCCAATCGCCCAAGGTTTCCTCGGTCCACGTTGCCCCCGGCAATGGCGGCACCGCGCTGGATCCCGACCTGCACAACCTGCCCATCACCGACATCGCCCAGCTGCGCCAGTGGGCGATCGACCACAAGGTGGTGCTCACCGTCGTCGGCCCCGAGGCGCCCCTGGCCGCCGGTATCGTCGATGACTTTCGCAGCCACGGCCTGCGGGTGTTCGGCCCGACCAAGGCCGCCGCCCAGCTGGAGAGCTCCAAGGCCTTCTCCAAGGCCTTCATGAAGCGCCATGGCATCCCGACTGCCGCCTACGAGACCTTCACCGACCCGGCCCTGGCCCATGCCTATGTCGACCGCATGGGCGCGCCCATCGTGGTCAAGGCCGACGGCCTGGCCGCCGGCAAGGGTGTGGTCGTCGCCATGACGGCCACCGAAGCGCATGAGGCGATCGACTTCATGCTGCTGGACAACAAGCTCGGCGTGTCCCACAACGAGGGCGGCGCCCGGGTGGTGATCGAAGAATTCCTGCTGGGCGAAGAGGCCAGCTTCATCGTGTTGTGCGACGGCCGTCACGTCGCCGCCCTGGCCACCAGCCAGGACCACAAGCGCCTGCGCGACGACGACCAGGGCCCCAACACCGGCGGCATGGGCGCGTACTCGCCGGCGCCGGTGGTCACGCCCGACGTGCACGCCCGCGCCATGCGCGAGGTGATCCTGCCCACCATCCGCGGCATGGAAAAAGACGGCATCCCCTACACCGGCTTCCTGTATGCCGGCCTCATGATCGACGGCCAGGGCCAGGTCAAGACGCTGGAGTTCAACTGCCGCATGGGCGACCCCGAGACCCAGCCCATCATGATGCGGCTCAAGTCCGACCTGTTCGACCTGATGATGGCCGCCACCTCCGGCGGGCTCGACCAGTTCGAGCTGCAATGGGACCGCCGGATCGCGCTGGGCGTGGTCATGGCCGCCGCCGGCTACCCGCTCAACCCGCGCAAGGGCGACGCCATCACCGGTCTGCCGGCCGCGGCGCCCGACGCGATGGTCTTCCACGCCGGCACCGCGCAGGCCGGCGACCGCGTGGTCACCTCGGGCGGCCGGGTGCTGTGCGTCACCGCCCTGGCCGACAGCGTCAAGACCGCGCAGCAACGCGCCTACGACCTGGTCGCCGGCATCCACTTCGACGGCGCCCAGTGGCGCCGCGACATCGGCCACCGTGCCATCCGTTCCACGCCGTGAACGCCACCCCCGCCGTCAAGGATGTCCGCGCCTGGTTGCTGGGCCTGCAGCAGCGCATCACCAGTGCCTGCACCGAGGCGGACGGCAAGGCCGGGCCCAGCAACGCAGAGGCGAAGGAGGCGGAGAA
>JAZKDA010000184.1:4271-7226 GCA_040387815.1 Pseudomonadota bacterium
GGCAAGGCCTTCCTGTCCGACCCCTGGCGCAAGCCGCAGGGTGAGCGCCTGCAGGGCGAGGGGCTGACCATGATCCTGGAAGGCGGGGACGTGTTCGAGCGCGCCGGCTGCGGCTTCTCGCACGTCACCGGCCCGCAGCTGCCGCCCTCGGCCACGCAGCACCGGCCCGAGCTGGCCGGCGCGCCCTTCGAGGCCATGGGCGTGTCGCTGGTATTCCATCCGCGCAACCCCTATGTGCCCACCGTGCACATGAACGTGCGCATGATCGCCGCCACCCCGGCGGGGCGTGACCCCGTCTGCTGGTTCGGCGGCGGCATGGACCTCACGCCCTATTACGGCTTCGAGGAAGACGCCCGCCACTTCCACGCCACCTGCAAGGCGGCGCTGGCACCTTTCGGCGAGGACAAATACCCGCGCTTCAAGACCTGGTGCGACGAGTACTTCACCCTCAAGCACCGTGGCGAGCAGCGCGGCGTGGGCGGCATCTTCTTCGACGATTTTTCCGAGCTGGGCCAGGCCCGCAGCTTCGACATGCTGCGCGCGGTGGGCGACGCCTTCCTGCCGGCCTACCTGCCCATCCTGCGGCGGCGCAAGGACACACCCTGGGGCGAGCGTGAGCGCGCCTTCCAGTTGTACCGGCGTGGCCGCTATGTCGAGTTCAACCTGGTCTGGGACCGGGGCACGCATTTCGGCCTGCAGTCGGGCGGGCGCACCGAATCCATCCTGCTGTCCATGCCGCCGCTGGCCAGCTGGGCCTACCAGTCGCAGCCCGAGCCGGGCACGCCCGAGGACGCGCTGACCCGCCAGTTCCTGGTGCCGCGGGAGTGGGCTTGAGCGGCCCGGCGCCGCGCCGCATCGGCATGTTCGGCGGCGCCTTCGACCCGCCGCACCTGGCGCATGTCGCGCTGGGCCGCGCCGCCGTCGAGCAGCTGGGCCTGGACATGCTGCGGGTGTTCCCGACCGGCCAGGCCTGGCACAAGGCGCGCACCCTCACACCGGCCGACCATCGCCTGGCCATGACCCGCATCGCCTTCGCCGAGGTGCCGCGCGCCGTGGTCGACGGCCGCGAACTCGCTCGCAGCGGCCCCACTTACACCGTCGACACGCTGCGCGAGCTGCGCGCCGAATACCCCGATGCCCAGCTGGTGCTGGTAATTGGCGCCGACCAGGCCGAGGCGCTGGCCGGCTGGCGCGACAGCGCATCCATTCCCACGCTGGCCACCATCGCCATTGCCGAGCGGGCGCGCCCCGCCCAGACCCCTGTTCCCTTCGACGCTTCCCACGTACCCGGCGGCCATTGGCTGCCTGTGGCGCTGGCGCCCATGCCCGTCAGCGCCACCGCCATCCGCGAACGCGCCACCGCCGGTCAGGGCATTGCCCACTTGGTGCCGACCGGCGTGGCAGGCTATATTGACCGACACCACCTTTACCAACCGACCTGATGAGCCAAGAAACCGCCGCCAAAAAAGACACCCAACGCCTGCAACGTGCCATCGTGGAGGGGCTGGAGGACGTCAAGGCGCAGGACATCCAGGTCTTCAACACCGAGCACCTGTCGCCCTTGTTCGAGCGCGTGATCGTCGCCACCGGAAGCTCCAACCGCCAGACGCGGGCGCTGGCCGCCAGCGTGCGCGACGCGGTGCGTGACGCAGGCTTTGGCAAGCCCCGCATCGAGGGCGAGGAAAATGGCGAATGGATCATCGTGGACTGCGGCCCGGCCGTCGCCCACATCATGCAGCCGACCATACGCACCTACTACCACCTCGAGGAGATCTGGGGTGACAAGCCGGTGCGCCTGAAGCTCGGCGCGCCCAAGCCGGCCACCGCCGCCGCCGCGCCGGCCGCCGCCCCCGCCAGGAAGGCGTCGGCCCGCAAGACGGACGACGATGCGCCCATGCTGCGACGCAGCAGCGCGGCCAGGTCGGCGCAAAAGGCGGCCGATGTCCAGGCCAAGAAGGCCAAGGAACAGTCAGCGCCGGCACGCAAGAAGCCGGCTGGCCGCAGCGCTGCCGGGAAGTCCACGACCGGCAGGTCGGCGGCCGGCAAGAGCGCCGCAGGCGGCGCCGCCCGCACGAGCGCCAAGTCCCCGGCGAAGCCGGCGGTGGCAAGCCGCGCCACCACGCCTTCTGCCGCCAGGAAGGCTGCACCGGCGAAGAAGGCAGCCCCGGCGAAGAAGGCTCCCGCCAGGAAATCGGCCCCCAAGAAGCCGGCCCCCAAGTCCGGCGCATGAAGCTGTGCGTGGTGGCGGTCGGCCAGCGGGTGCCCGACTGGGCCCAGACCGCCTGGGACGACTACGCCAAACGCTTCCCGCCGGAACTCAAGCTCGAGCTGCGCGCCGTCAAGACCGAGCCGCGCGCCTCGAAAACCCTGGACGCCATCCACGCGGCCGAGCGCGAGCGCATCGAATCGCAGATTCCGCGCGGCGCCCGGGTCGTCGCGCTGGACGAGCGCGGCGCCACGCTTACCACCATGGCCCTGGCCAGCAAACTCAAGGAGTGGCAGCTGGGCGGCGACGACGTCGCCCTGGTGATCGGCGGTCCCGACGGCCTGCAACCGGCGTTTCGCCAGCAGGCGCACGAGCGCATCCGCCTGTCCGACCTCACGCTGCCGCACGCCATGGTGCGGGTGCTGCTGGTCGAGCAGCTGTACCGGGCCTGGTCGATCAACGCCGGCCACCCCTACCACCGCGAGTGAGCCCGCATGGCCAGCCGTCCGACCTTCATTTATCTTGCCTCGCAAAGCCCGCGCCGACGGCAATTGCTCGATCAACTGGGCGTGGCGCACGAACTGCTGCTGCCCGGTCACGACGAGGATGCCGAGGCGATCGAGGCGGTGCTGCCCGGTGAGGCGCCCGCCCATTACGTGCGCCGTGTCACCGGGCTCAAGCTCGACGCCGCGCTGACCCGCCGCGAGCGCCGGGGCCTGCCGCCGGCGCCGGTGCTGTGCTCCGACACC
>JAZKDA010000184.1:7236-7799 GCA_040387815.1 Pseudomonadota bacterium
GGCCGGCGCATCTACGGCAAGCCCGCCGACGCGGCCGATGCCGCCCGCATGCTGGCCGAGCTGGCCGGCCACACGCACCGGGTGCTCACGGGGGTGGCCCTGGGCACGGCGCGGCGTCGGGCCGAAGCGCTGAGCGATTCGCGCGTCTCCTTCGAGCCCATGACCCGCGCCCAGATCGCACGCTATGTCGCCACCGGCGAGCCCCTGGGCAAGGCGGGCGCCTATGCAATACAGGGGAGGGCGGCGATGCACGTAACGCGCATCGCCGGCAGCTACTCTGGCATCATGGGCCTGCCGATGCACGAGACCGCGCAGTTGCTGCGCGCCTTCGGCATCCTCACCTAGAACAACATCGCGCGTTCGGCAGCGGCCGCACGGGCGCGGGTATCCAGCCGCAATCATCCATGGGCCTTCAGCAAGACATCCTGATCAACTGGTCTCCCCAAGAAACGCGCGTGGCCGTCGTCGAGGGCGGCGCGGTGCAAGAGATGCACGTCGAGCGCACGCTCGAGCGCGGCCTGGTGGGCAACATCTACCTGGGCAAGGTGGCGCGCGTGCTGCCG
>JAZKDA010000185.1:0-2610 GCA_040387815.1 Pseudomonadota bacterium
CCTCGTCCATGCGCCAGCCGTTGGTGGCGCCCACGTCCATGTATTCGATGAAGCGAAGCACGTGTCCGGTGCCCCGAAAATGCCGCGCCATTGGGAGAATCTCGTGATCATTGGTGCCGCGCTTGACCACCATGTTGATCTGGATCGGGCCCAGGCCCGCGGCCTTTGCGGCGTCGATTCCCGCCAGCACCTCGGCTACCGGGAAGTCGACATCGTTCATGCTCCGGAAGACGGTGTCGTCCAGCCCGTCCAGGCTGACGGTGACGCGGTGCAGGCCGGCATCCTTGAGCGCCTGCGCCTTGCGGGCGAGCAGCGAGCCGTTGGTGGTGAGCGTGAGATCCAGCGGCGCGCCATCCACGGTGCGCAGGACGGCGAGTTGTTCGATCAAGACCTCGATGTTCTTGCGCAGCAGGGGCTCGCCGCCGGTCAGGCGGATCTTGCGTACGCCATGCGCCGCGAACTGCCGTGCCACCCGCGTGATCTCTTCAAAACTCAGCAACGCCGCATGCGGAAGGTAGGGGTAGTCCTTGTCGAACACCTCCTTGGGCATGCAATAGCTGCAGCGGAAATTGCAGCGGTCGGTGACGCTGATGCGCAGGTCGCGCAGGGGGCGTGCGAGTGTGTCGACCAGCCGCCCGTCGGCCGGGTGCGCCTGCGCCGGCACGGCGACCGGCCGGCCGGCGGGTCGCTCGACAACGAGGGGGATGATGCGTTCAGCCATTCGGGCGCATAGAAAAGATCATCGAGTGTGGCATGGGCGCGATGCTGGGGGCGTCGGAAGGGTCAGACGCAGCGGGCGCCATCGACCTCGATGCACACGCCGGAGATAAAGGCCGCCTCGTCGCTGGCCAGGTACAGCGCGGCATTGGCCACATCGAGCGCGCTGGAAAAACGCCCCAGCGGAATGGTGGCCAGGAACTTCGCGCGCCGTGCGTCGTCGACCGGGCCGCCCGCGAACTCGGCCGACAGGCCGGTGTCGGGGTTGAACACCGGGTTGATGCAGTTCACTCGGATGTTCTCGGGCCCGAACTCGGCCGCCAGCGATTTGCTGGTGGTGATGACCGCGCCCTTGGAGCCGTTGTACCAGGTCAGCCCCGGCCGCGGTCGGATGCCGGCGGTGGAGGCGATGTTGATGAAGCTGCCGCCGCCGTTGGCGCGAAACGCCGGCACCGCATGCACGGTGGCCAGGTAGATGCTCTTGACGTTGACGGCATAGCAGCGGTCGAACTCGTCCTCGCTCACCTCCAGAGCGGGGCGGTTGCGGTGGGTCCAGCCAGCGTTGTTGACCATCACGTCAAGGCGGCCGTGGCGCGCCACCGCGGCGGCCACCAGGGCCTGCATGTCCCGCGACTTCGTGACGTCGGCCGCGAAGAACGAGGCACGCCCGCCGGCGGCCACGATGTCCGCCACCACCTTCTCGCCGTGGGCGACGTGGATGTCATTGACGATCACGCGCGCGCCTTCGTCGGCCAGGCGGCGGGCGATACCTTCGCCGATGCCGTTGCCGGCGCCGGTGACGATGATGGATTTGTCCTGGACTCGCATCGAGACTCCTTTTCGATGAATCGGTGCCTGGCGCCGCGCTGGTGCGATGGCCCTAGCCTTCACATTGTTGCACCAGCCATCTCCCGCCTTCGATGCATGGGTTGTACGCCACGGATTCGCGGGTTAACGGTTTGTTTCGAGTCAGTCTTGGTCGTATAGAATTTTCGCCACCCAAGGAGGAGAGCGGATGCGTTCACTACTGCGCGCGATGTGCGTATCGATGGTGCTGGCCCTGGCCGCCGCCACGGCCCAGGCTCAGACGTCACGGCAACTTGCGCCCGGCTTCACGGCCCGAACGGCGGGGTCGGCCCTGGTGATCATTCCCCCCGACATGGAGCTCTTCTCCCTGAGTGCTGGCGGCGTGGCGGAGCCGCGGGCGGACTGGACGGAGGCCGCCCAGAAGAACTTTCGCGCCGGCCTCAAGGCCCTGGAGGCGCGGCTTGGCCAGCGCGTGACCGAGCTGCGCGATCAGGACATGGACGAGATGCCGCAACTCAATGCGCTGCATGCGGCGGTGGCGGAGTCGGTCTTTGTTCATCACATGATGGGGAGCCCAAAGCTGCCGACCAAGAACGACACGCTCGACTGGACACTTGGTGAGGCGGTCGACCCGCTGCGTGCCAAGACGCAGGCCGACTACGCACTGTTTTTCTGGGTGCGCGACAGCTACGCCAGCGCCGAACGCAAGGCCGCCATGCTCGCCCTGGCCTTGCTCGGCGTCGGCATCCAGGGCGGCAGCCAGATCGCCTACGCTTCGCTGGTCGACTTGCGCGACGGGCGTGTGGTGTGGTTCAACAATCTCCTGCGCATGAGCGGTGATCTGCGAGAACCCAAGCCGGCCGAAGAAACCGTGGAAGCGCTGCTCAAGGACTTTCCTGCGCTCCAGAAATGATGGCACGGTCCGACCGTCGCAGGTTCTTGCGCTGGAGCTGCGGGTGCTGCGCTGGCGCGGCCCTGGGCTGGACGGCCGGGGCGGCGCAGGCGCAAGATGCCTTCGAGCTTCCAGCCCGGTTCAGCCGGCCTGCGGTCGATACCGATGAAGGCGGCCTGTGGGCCCTGATGGAC
>JAZKDA010000185.1:2620-7722 GCA_040387815.1 Pseudomonadota bacterium
GCCAGGAGGCACGAGTGCGGCGCAGCTCTTTCCTGATCCGCGATCCGGCGCTGACCCGGTACCTGCAGGACATCGTGTGCAAGCTGGGGGGAGAGCACTGTTCGGATGTGCGGATCCAGGTCGTGCGCACGCCGCAATTTAACGCGTCCATGGGGCCCAATGGCCTGCTGCAGGTGTGGTCCGGCCTGCTGCTGCGCGTCGACAACGAGGCGCAGCTCGCCGCCGTGCTCGGGCACGAACTGGGGCACTACCTCGAGCGGCACACGCTGGAGCGCCTGCGCGACATGAAGAGCAAATCTGCGCTCGCGGCCTTCCTGGGCGTGTTCGGCCTGGTCGGCGCGGTCGCCAGCCTGGGCGTTGTGGCATCGGCCTACAGCTTCACACGCGACCAGGAGCAAAGGGCCGATCGCATCGGCTCGTGGCTGATGCGGCGCGCCGGCTACGACGCGGCCCAGGCGGCCCAGGTGTGGGACAACCTGCTCGGGGAGTTGAAGGTCACCGGTGGAGAAGACGCCGGCCGGCGCAGCGCAATGTTTGCCATGCACCCGCCGCCGGAACACCGGCGCGATGAGCTGATGACCCTGGCGGGCAACGCCGGCGGCAACCTGGGCCGGGAGGCGCTGGCGTCGGCGATTGCGGCGCATCGCTTTGGGTGGCTGATGGAGGAAGTCCGCCGTGGGCAGTTCGAGGAAAGCCTGGTGCTGTTCAATCGCTTGCTGCTGCAAAACCCGTCCGATGCCGGGCTGCTGTTCGCGCGGGGCGAGGTCTACAGGCTGCGCAATGTGGCGGACGACCTGGCCAAGGCCGAGGACGACCTGTTGGCCGCGACCGCAGCCTCCGACGCGCCAGCCGACGCTTTCCGTTCGCTTGGGCTTGTGCACAAGCGAAAAATGGACAAACCCGCGGCCGCCACGGCCTTTGAAAGATATCTGGCGCTCGCCCCCGACGCGGGAGATGCGGGCTTGATCAAGAGCTATCTGTCGGAGCTGAGACCATGAAGAAGATACTGGTATGTTGCGCGCTTGCCGTCCTGGCGGGCTGCGCCACGGTCGTGAAGGTGGAGGGTGACCAGGTCATCAATGGGCGGCTGAACGTGAGGCTCACCCAGTCGTGGAACAAACTGAATTCGTACGGCGGACAGCAGCCGTACGAAACCTGGACCCTGGAAGGCGCTGCGCTGGACCAGCTGCGCTTCTGGGCGGGCATCCAGCCCGGCCAGGCCTTGATGACGATTGCGCCGGGCAGCGTGCCTTCGGGGCAGAAGCCTCCCCGGATGCCCACCTTCACCGCTGGCATGGAACCCGACCAGCTGGTCAGCCTGTTCGAGCTGCTGTATTCCGCGGATGGCTCACGCTTCACGGCGACGCGGGTCCAGACCGCCGTATTCGCCGGCGAGCCCGGTGTGCGCTTCGACTTCAGCGTCGTGCGCAAGCGCGACGACCTGCAATTGCGCGGCACGGGCTGGGTCGCCGTACGCAAGAACGAGCTGTTTGCCATGACCTATGTGGCGCCCGAGCTGGCCTATTGGCGCAAGCTCGCGCCCAAGGCCGAGAGCGTCGTCAGCACGGCCCGCATCAAGTCATGAGGTGCCCCGGCGCGGTCAGCCGTGCCGGATGGCGACCGTCTTGAGCGTGGTGAAACCGTACAGCGCCTCGAAGCCCTTCTCGCGGCCATGGCCGGAGGCCTTGACGCCGCCGAAGGGCAACTCCACACCGCCGGCGGCGCCGTAATTGTTGATGAAAACCTGCCCGCTGCGCACACGCCGGGCCATGCGCAGCTGGCGGCCGCCGTCACGTGTCCAGATGCCTGAGACCAGCCCGAACTGGGTGGCGTTGGCGAGCTCGACCGCATGGTCCTCATCGCGAAAGCTCATGGCCGCCAGCACCGGGCCGAACACTTCCTCTTGTGCCAGCCGGTGCGACGCAGGCACGTCGCGCAGCAGGGCGGGAGCCTGGTAGTAGCCACTCTGAGGGGCGTTGTCGACGATGTGGCCCTGCGCCACCATCGCAATGCCGGCCACCTGTGCGTCGGACAAGAAGTCCCACACACGCTGCTGCTGGGTGGCGCGGATCAGGGGGCCCACGTCCAGGTCCATCGCGGCGGGGCCGACGCGCAGGTTGGCGAAGAGGGACCCCAGGCGCGCCAGCAGCGGCTCGTACAGCCCCTGCTGCACCAGCAGGCGCGAGCCGGCCGAACAGGTCTGGCCGGCGTTCTGCACGATGGCATTGACCACCGCGGGCAGCACGGCTTCGACATCGGCGTCGTCGAAAACGATCTGCGGGCTCTTGCCGCCCAGCTCCAGGGTGACGGGGCAGTGCCGCTCGGCGGCGGCCTGCTGGATCAGCGTGCCCACGCGCGGGCTGCCGGTGAAGCTGATGTGGTCGATGCCGGGATCGCGTGCCAGCGCCTCGCCGACCTCGTGCCCGTAGCCGGTGACGATGTTGATGGCGCCTGCCGGAAAGCCACACTCGGCCGCCAGTTGCGCCACGCGCAGCAGCGACAGGCAGGCGTCCTCGGATGGCTTGACCACGCACACATTGCCCGCTGCCAGAGATGCGGCCACGCTGCGGCCGAAGATCTGCATGGGGTAGTTCCACGGGATGATGTGGCCGGTGACGCCGTGGGGCTCGTGCCAGGTGAGCACGGTGTAGCCGTCCTGGTAGGGGATGGTCTGGCCGTGCAGCTTGTCGCAGGCGCCGGCATAGAACTCGAAATAGCGCGCCAAGGCCACCGCATCGGCCCGCGCCTGGCGCGTGGGCTTGCCGCAATCGCGCTGCTCGATGGCGGTGAGCTCGTCGACATGGTCGGCGATGCGCGCCGACAGGCGCATCAGCAGCCGGCCGCGCTCGGCGGCGCTGAGCTTGCTCCAGAGGGTGTCGTAGCAGCGACGCGCGCCGCGCACGGCCAGCGCCATGTCATCGGCGTTGCCGCGCTGAATAGCGTCGAAGGCTTGCCCGTCGGACGGGTCGATGACCGGAATGGTGCGGCCCGAAGCACCTTCGTGCGCCGCGTTGGCGATGAAGTGGAACTGCATCCAGACATTGTGCCTGCGCCCGCATGCGCATCAAGAAGTGTTCGGGGAGGCGGCCCCACCCGATGAGCCGCTTCGGGGGGGCTTGCTGACTACGCCGTAGCCTGACGGAAAACCCGAAACGGCGGCCGGGCGCCAGGTCGCGGGAGCTGGTCGGCCAGGTTGACTTCCCACTGGAGATATTCCTGGAACCTGGCGTTGCGTTCGGCGATGTCCTCGTACGCATAGCCGCTGTACCAGGCGTCGTCGTCGCCCGTCAGCACCTTGGCGTGGCCGGTGCCGGTGGGCAGTAGCGCCTCGAACCAAGCGGCGTTGCCGCCGCGGATCGCGCGGGCCTCGACGCCCTGTTGCCGCAGATCGCTCGCCACCCGCTGCGCCAGAACGCCATCGGCCGACGTGAGGATGACGATCTTGCCCGTGGCATGCGTCGGCAGAAACTGATGTACGCGGCTCGGCGCGGCAAACCAGGCGCCGACCGCGTGCCTTTTGGCGTAGGGTAGGCTCCTGTCGACGTCGAACAGCACGGCGGCGCCGGATTGGGCGAGGTCGTGGGCCTGAAGGGGCGACAGCAGGGGCGCATCGGCCAGAGCCGGGTCGCGCAGCAGCTTCCAGCGTTCTTCGCCGGTCTCCAGCGCCGCATGTGCGGGCGGGGCGTAGACCAGAACTTCCAGGCCGCCGAGCTGCGCCAGCAAGGCGCCTGTGACATGGGCGCGCACACCATCCCAATCGGCCAGGACGACCCGGGCACCGCGTGTGGCGACGTACTGGTCGGTCGCCTGCACCAGCTGGCCGCCGGGCGCCCAGCGCCAGCCGGGCAGGTGGCCGCTGCGGTATTCGTCGGCGCCGCGGGTGTCCAGGTGATAGATGGTGCGGCTGCTGTCCGCCTCGAGCCGGGCCAGTTCCGCAGTGTCGATGCTGCGGACACCGGCACGCCGGCTCCAGGCCTGCGCGCCGACGCGGGCGGCCGCGACATGTTCGGGCGTGGGTTCCGGCAGCGGCGTGACGCGCCCGTGGTCGAGCGTGTGGCCGGCGAGCAGCCAGGCCATAGTGCCGTCCTTGAGCGACACCACCGGGTTGGGCAGACCGGCATCGATCAGGGTCTGTGCGCCGACAATGCTGCGGGTACGGCCTGCGCAGTTGACGACCACCAGCGTCTTGGGATCGGGCGCCAGCTCGCGGATACGCAGGGCGAGCTCGCCGTTGGGAACGCTGTGCGCGCCGGGTAGGCTGAAATTGGCGAATTCCTCTGGCGTGCGGCCGTCGACGATCACCAACTTCTCGCCGCTGGCGATGCGGCTGCGCAGGCCTTCGACGTCAATCCAGGGCGTGTGCGCCTCGACCTCGATGAACTCGCCGTAGGCCTTGCTGGGCACGTTCTCGCCGGTGAAGACCTCCAGGCCCGCTGCCTCCCAAGCCAGGGTGCCGCCGGCCAGCACGCTCAGGTCGGTGTAGCCCAGTCGCTGCAGGCGTGCAGCGGCAACGTTCACCAGCGATTCGTCCAGGTCGACCAGCACCACCGGCGTCTGCCGGCGCGGCACCAGCCGGTCGATCAGCAGCTCCAGCCGCGCCAGGGGCGCGGGCGCGGCCAGCAGCAGATGCTTGCGGGAGAAGACGCCGACTTCGCGAACGTCCAGCACGGCGATTTCGGCGCCGGTGCGAAGGCGGTCATCCAGTGCCAACGGTGAAAGCCGGGGGACGGACACGCGTGACGGTGGGGTGGCGGTGAGGGTCATGTGCGTTGATGGTTCAAGGGCTGGGGAATTGGGGCGAGGGCGTTCACAGGCGCAGGCCGGTGCGGGCCAGCACTTTGGCGTACAAGCGGTTGTCGTCGATCACGGTGCGGTCGACATCGCTGGGGCGGCCGGCCGAGATGGCAAAGCCCTGGCTCTCCAATGCGCGTTCGATGTTTGGCTGGCGCAGCACGGCCACGACGTCCTGGTTGATCTTCTCGACGATGGCCGGGGGCGTGCCAGCGGGCGCGACCAGCCCTTGCCAGCTCTCGACGGCGAAGCCTTCCAGGCCCGCCTCCTGCAGGGTGGGCACTTCGGGCAGCGCCTTCGAGCGGTAGGGC
>JAZKDA010000185.1:7732-19740 GCA_040387815.1 Pseudomonadota bacterium
CGGAAGCGACCCGGGAATCGCCCACACGACGGGTTCACCGGTGATGAACGCCGCCACATCGGCATTGCACGCCCCGGCGGTCACCTTGCCGCTGCGAACGTATTCGGTGGCCGCGGCGAGGGTGATCAGGGTGGCGTCCACATGCCCGCCGATCACGTCCACCATGGCGGGCCCGCCGCCCAGGTAGGGAACGCTGTTCAACTTGATCCCCGTGCGCTGCGCCAGCAGTTCCACGGCCAGATGCTGCAGGCTGCCGATGCCGCCGGGCAGTGCCAGCGACACCTGCCCGGGCCGCGACTTGGCCAGCGCCACGAACTGCTCGAGGTTGTTCACGCCCAGGCCCGGGCGCACCAGCAGCAACTGCGGGTTCACCACGGCCTTGACCACGCCGACCAGATCCTTGAGCGGATCGAACGTGAGATTCTTGGGCTGCAGCGCCAGCAGCGACAGGCTGTCGCCCCCCAGCAGCAGCGTGTGGCCGTCCGGGGCCGACTTGGCTACCAGCGCCGCACCCAGCGAACCGCTGGCACCGGCCACGTTTTCCACCACGACGCGCTGGCCCCATGACTCGGAGAGCTTTTGCGCCAGGGTGCGCGCGAGCTTGTCGGCGCTGCCACCGACTGCCACAGGCACGATCAGGCGCACAGCGCGCGTCGGATAGGGCGCGGATGCGAAGCTGTGGGTGGCGCCAAGGCCGACTGCGCCTGCGAAGGCGGCTGGTGCGGCAGAGAGGAAAAGACGGCGTTTCATGTGTACGGACTCCCGGAAGGTGTGACAGCGGATCAAAGGGGGCGATTGACACATCGCACAACCCATGAAGGCCATTCTGGGGAGCGCACTCGCTTGAGAAAACGAATGAATCCGCATGTCCATGCACGCTCGCCGCATAACCGCGGCTGCGGCGGCGAGCGAGGCCAGGGACTACTGGCGCACCCAGTGCTCGGGCGCGACTTCCCGCAAGGGGCTCGGCGTGGCCACATGGCCGACGGCATGCACCGCGCTGCGCAGTTCGGCAGGCCATGGCGCTGGTGGCGGCGACGCGGGTCGGGCACCGGCACCGCCGACAGCAGCTTGCGCGTGTAAGGGTGGCGCGCATCGTCGAAGATGGCCTCGCGCGGGCCGATCTCGACGATCTGCCCGAGGTGCATCACCGCCACACGATGGCTGATGCGCTCGACCACCGAGAGGTCATGCGAGATGAACAGCCACGCCAAGCCGTGCTTGGCCTGCAAGGCCATCATGAGGTTGATGACCTGCGCCTTGATCGAGACGTCCAGCGCCGACACCGCTTCGTCCGCAACGATCATGCGAGGCTTGAGCGCCAGTGCGCGCGCGATGCTGATGCGCTGGCGCTGGCCGCCCGAAAACTCGTGTGGATAGCGCGAGGCCATGCCGGCTTCCAGGCCGACCTGCACCAGCAGCTGATCGATCCGGGCGGCAAGCTCGTCGCGCTGCGCCAGGCCATGCGCGAGCAGCGGTTCCGCCAGCGCCGAGCCGATGGTCTGCCGCGGATCAAGGCTGCCAAACGGGTCCTGGAAGATCATCTGCAGGCTGCGGCGGTGGTCACGCAGGGTCGAACCTCGCAGCGCCAGCACGTCGCGTCCGTCTACCTTGACCGAGCCCGCCTGCGCCTTCACCAACCCCAGCAGCGACCGCCCCACCGTGGATTTGCCGCTGCCCGATTCGCCCACCAGCGCCAGTGTTTCGCCAGCGCGCATCGAGAATGACACATCTTCCACGGCATGCACCCGGCGTGTGACGCGACCCAGCAGCCCGGAGCGCAGGTCGAAGCGGGTCGTGAGGTTGGACACCTCCAGCAGCGCAATGTCGCCGCGATCCACCGCGTCGGGCAGCTCGGGCGATTCGCTCACTCGGCCCGTGGCCGGATCCACCTGCGCAAACGGCCGGGGCCGTGGCTGCCCGCTCATGCTGCCCAGGCGCGGCACCGCATTGAGCAGCGTGCGTGTATAGGGGTGGGCGGGCCGCTCAAAGATCTCGGTCGTCGGTCCGGCCTCGACGTTTTGGCCCTGGTACATCACCAGGGTGCGGTCGGCCAGTTCGGCGACCACGCCCATGTCGTGCGTGATGAACAGCACGCTGGTTTCATCCTCGGCCTGCAGCTCCTTGATCAGATCCAGGATCTCCGCCTGGATGGTGACGTCGAGCGCGGTGGTCGGCTCGTCGGCGATCAGCAGCTTGGGCTTGCAGGCCAGGGCGATCGCGATCATCACTCGCTGGCGCATGCCGCCTGACAGGCGGTGAGGGTACTCGTCGTAGCGCGCGGCTGCCGCCGGAATGCGCATGCGATCGAGCTGGCGGATCGCCTCCAGGCGCGCGGCCTTCCAGTCGAGGCCGCGATGAACGACAAGCGTCTCGGCCAGCTGTTTGCCCACCGTCAGCACCGGGTTCAGGCTGGTCATCGGCTCCTGGAAGATCATGGCGATCTCCTTGCCGCGTACTTCGTTCATGGCGGCCGCATCCAGCGTCAGCAGCTCACGATCGCCCAGGCGGATGCTGCCGCCGATGCGAGCATGCCGAGTGTCCAGCAGCCGCATGATGGACAGCGCCGACACGCTCTTGCCCGAACCCGACTCGCCGACGATGGCCAGCGTTTCGCCCGGCGCGAGCTCGAACGAGACTTCGCGCACCACGGGGCGCCATTGGCCTTCGCTCAGGAAGGAGGTCGTGAGGCCGTTCACGCGCAGGGTTGGGGGAACGCCGGAGTCTTCGGTGCCCGGGCGGGTGTCGAGCGCTGCAACGGCGCCCGATTGGCGCCAGGTCCGCTTCGCGAGAGGGAAAGCGATATCGTTCATGGCACGGTGCCTTCAGATCAGGGAACGCGGGCCGGGCTCGACCCCATTGAGGTAGTAGTTGCCCAGGTGAAAAAGCTTCCAGCGCAGCGGGTCGTGCAGCGTGTGCGTGCGGGCATTGCGCCAGTGGCGGTCCAGGCCCAGGCGGGCCTGGGTGGCGCGGGCGCCGGTCAGCGCGAACAGTTCGTCACCCGCCGCAAGGGCGGCGCGGCCGCAGGCGATGCGTGCGTCGGCGGTGGCCAGGCCGGCCTCCAGGGCGCGTTGCTCGTGCCCGAACTGCCGTGCTGCGTCGATCTCCTGCGCGGCATGGCGCAGCAGGCGCTGCGCCGTACGCACCGACAGGCCCAGCTCGCCGAAGTTCTGGATGATGAAGGGCTCTTGGGTGTGCGCATCGAAGGGGTTGTCGATCCATGGGCGCGCCTGCGTGTGGATGTAGTTCTTCGCGTCGGCCAGTGCTTCCTCGGCGATGCCCAGGTCGATGGCCGAGTGGATCAGCGCTGCCAGCAGCCGGGTAGGGCGCGATCGCTCGCCGGCCTTCCAGTAAGGGAACACATGGAAGTCGGGCACGAACACGTTCTCGAACACCGTCGTGCCGCTAGCGGTGGTGCGCTGGCCCATACCGGTCCAGTCGTTCTCGATGGTCACGCCCGGCGCTTTCGCGTCCGCGAAGAACATCAATTGGCGGCCTTCCTCGTCGTAGCCGATGAAGGGCGTCCACTGCGCGAAGCTGGCGCCGGTGGAGTAGAACTTGCGGCCCGTCAGCCGCCAGCCGCCGTCGACGCGGCGCAGGTCGTGCTCGTACTGGCCGGCGCGCTGGCGCGAGTCTTCCGAATGGGCATTGCCGATGCTGTCGCCGGCCAGGATGCGGCCGTAGAAGAAGTCGGCCTGGGCGGGCGTGCCGAACGAAAACACCGGCAGGAAGCAGAAATGGTTCTGCGGTATCTGGCCGATGCTCGGGTCGGCCGCCGACAAAATGCGAATGACCTCGGCCACCGTGACGGCGCTGGCCTCCAGTCCGCCGTAGGCTTTAGGCACGGTGATGGCGAACAGGCCCGATCGCTTGAGCTGCGCAATCTCCTCGTGCGGCAGCCGGCGGTCGCGGTCGCGTTCGATGGCGTTCTGGCGAAACTGCGCGGCCAGGCGTTCGGCCTCCGCGATGGCCAGGGCGTCGCACGTGATGCGGTGTGCAGGGGTGGTGTGTTGTTGCTGTGTCATCGAGTGTGAAAGGCCGGACGTGGCAGGTTCATCCTTGCAGCCGTGGATTGAGTGTGCGATTGACGGCATTGCCCAGTGCGGTGATGCCCAACACCGTGAGAACGATGGCCAGGCCTGGGATGGCGGTGATGTACCAGGCGGTGCGCAGCACCTGGCGGCCGGCGCCGACCATGCTGCCCCAGGACATCACGTTCGGATCGCCCAAGCCCAGGAAGGACAGGGCCGCCTCGGTGAGGATGGCCGAGCCCGCCAGCAGGGTGCCGGTGACGATGGCTGGCGAGATGGCATTGAGCAGGATATGCCGCAGGACGATGCGTGCCGGATGAAGGCCCATGGCATGGACGGCCAGCACGAATTCGCTCTCGCGGATGCGAAGCGTTTCCGCGCGGGTCAGGCGCGCGGTCTGCGGCCAGCTGGTGATGCCGATGGCGGCCACGATGCTGGAGATCGACGGCTGCAGGATCGCTACCAGCGTGACCACAAACACCAGCGGCGGGATGGTCTGGAACAGCTCGGTGATGCGCATCAGAAGGTGGTCGGCCGCGCGCCCGAAGTAGCCCGCGGCCAAGCCCACCGAGACACCGATGGCAATGGACAGGGCGGCCGAGACCGCGCCAACCAGCAGCGACACCCGGGTGCCAAAGACGACACCGGCCAGGATATCGCGCCCGAGCATGTCGGTGCCCAGCGGGTAGCGCAGGTCGGTGCCGGGCCAGACGAAGGGCTGGGCGACCAGGGCGAATGCGTCATGCCCGAACAGCCAGGGCGCTGCCACTGAAAGCAGGGCGGCGAGCGCCAGACCGGCCAGCGCGAAGGCGGCGGCCCGATCACGCAGCAGGCGGCGGAGAATGGAGTGGGTGCCTTGTGTCATCGCAGTTCGATTCTTGGATCCAGCAGGGCGTAGACCAGGTCGGTGACCAAGTTGGAGACGATCACCAGCAGCGAGGTGCAGAACAGGATGCCCAGCAGCAGGTTGAGATCGCGCTGCATCACGGCATCGAAGGCCAGCCGTCCCATGCCTGGCCAGGAGAACACGGTCTCGACCACGACCGATCCGCCGATCAGCGCGCCGACCTGCATGCCGGTGACGGTGACCACCGGCAGAAGGGCGTTGCGCAGCACGTGCACACGGGTGATGCGGCCGTCGGGCAGGCCCTTGGCGCGGGCCGTGCGCACGTAGTCCTGGCGCAGCACCTCCTGCACGGCTACCTGCGTCAGGCGCGCGTAGATGGCCACGTAGAACACGGCCAGTGTCAGCACGGGCATCACCATGTGGCGGGCCACATCGGCGATGAGCGCCCAGCCGCCATGGTCGGCATCGAGGTCGGAGATGCCACCGGTGGGCAGCCACTTGAGCTCGATCGAGAACAGCACGATCAGCATCAGCCCGACCCAAAACAAAGGCGTGGCAAAGCCCACGGTGGTGGCGGCTGATGCCAGCCGGGCGGCCCAGCGTCGCTGCGTGACGGCGGTGAACCAGCCGACCGCCACGCCCAGCACAGCGGCCACCGCCAGGCTGCTGCCCACCAGCACGATGGTGGCGGGCAGGCGGGCGAGGATCAGGTCAACCACGGGCAGGCCGTGGCGAAACGAATGGCCCAGGTCCAACTGCAGGATTCGCCCGCTGTAACGCAGCAGCTGATCCCACACCGGCAGGTCGCTGCCGAACTGGCTGCGCAGCGCCGCCACGTACTCCGGCGTGGCGGCGCCGGCCTCGCCGGCCATCACGTCAGCCAGGTCCCCTGGTGCCAGGCGCAGAAGCAGGAAGTTGGCGACGATGATCAGAAACGCGACGGGCAGGATCTGCAGCAGCCGCGAGAACAGGTAGCGGAGATGGCGCATCGCGGCTCAATCGTCCTTCTTGAGCCAGACGTCCTTGAGCGCCTTGGAGTAACCATCGCGCCAGGTGCTCAAACCCTGAACGCGCTTGGAAACCACGCTGAAGTGCTGGATCTCCAGCAGGTTCACCGAGGGAATTTCCTCCTGCGCGAGCTTTTGCAGGCGCACCAGCAGGTCGCGGCGTTTCTTGGGGTTGTTCTCGGTGAAGCTGGCCTCGATCAGGCGGTCGGCCTCGGGGTTGCTGTAGCCCGTGCCGTTGGACCAGGCCACGCCCTTCATGATGGCCTTGCTCCAGTAGCGGCGCAGCACGCCGAACTGCGGGTCGGCCGAGGAACTGTAGTACGTGCTGTAAGTGTCGAAATCGCGCTCGCCGTAGATTTGACGCAGGAATGGTGCGAGGTCGAGGTTGATCAGCTTGAGCTCGATGCCCACCTGCTTGAGCTGTTCGCGCAGCAGTTCGCCAGCGCGGCGCAGGACGTCGCCATAGGGCATGGTGTGGTGAGTGATGCGCAGGCGCACGCCGTCGGCGCCGCGCTTGAAACCGGCCTGGTCCAGCAACAGTTCAGCCTTCTTCGGGTCGAACGCGTATTGCCTGGTCTCGGCGGTGTACAGCTCGGTGTGGGCGCGCGGGATCGGGCCGGTCGCGGGCCGGGCAAAACCGTACCAGACACGCTCGGCCAGCGCCTGGCGATCGATCGCATGCGCGAAGGCGGCGCGCACGCGCTTGTCCTTGAACGGCGGGCGCTGGAGGTTGAAGTCGAAGAAGAACACCGGAATGAAGGTGCCGTAGCCCTCGGTCTGCACGCGCAGGCCGGGCACTGCCTTCAGGCGCTGGATGTCGGCGGGGGCGATCACGCTGTAGGGCGTGTAGTGCACTTCGCCGGCCTCCAGGGCCGCGGCACGCGCGCCCGGGTCGGGGATGGTGACGAAGCGGATGCGGTTGACCAGGGGCCGGTCCTTTTGCCAGTAGTCGGGGTTGCGCTCGATCAGCACATGCTGGCCGCGCACCCACTCCTTGAACACATAGGGGCCGGTGCCCACGAGCTTAGCGTTCCAGGGGTTCGTCAGCGGGTTGGTGCCCTCGTACAGGTGGCGCGGCAGGATGGCCGCCTCGGCGCTTGAAAGCACCGACCAGATGGCCGGGGAAGGCTCGGACAGGCGGAACACCACGGTGTGCGCATCGGGCGTATCGACGGCCTCGACGGCCTTGTAGGCGGTGCCGGCGCGGGGGTTGAGTTTCTTGACCACCTCCAGCACGGTGTACTGGACATCGGCCGAGGTGAAGGGCTTGCCGTCGTGCCACTTGACGCCCTCGCGCAGGCGGAAGGTGATGGTCTTGCCGTCCGGCGAGGCTTGCCAGCTCACGGCAAGCGAGGGCGTGGGCTTGAAGTTCTGGTCATATTCGACAAGGCCTTCCACCACTTGCGCATTGAGGGTGCCGGCAGTCTGAGCGTTGAACAGGAAGCTCGAGGGCTCGGGTTCCAGGTTCACCACCAGCGTGCCGCCGCGCTGCCCGTCTTGCGCATGGAGCAGGGCGGGGCTGGACAGAAGGGGCAGCAGGCTGGCGCCGATGGCCTGGCGTCGGTTGAGGGTCATGGAAATCTCCGGATCAGGGGAATGAAGAAGGGAAGGAAATGAAGGAAAGGGCACTCATTGCGCGGGGAGGTCGATGCGCAGGCCCGCCTGCTTCATCAGCGGCAGGACCTTGGCGCCGAAGTACTCGAGGTCGGACGCGAAGTCGTAGAACGTGAGTTGCACACCGTCGACGCCCAGCTTCTTGAGCTTGAGGAAGCCATCGACGATCTGCTCGGGGCTGCCCACAAGGTGCAGGTTGCCGCCGATGGCGCGGTGCGCTCGCCGCTGGTTCTTCCAGGCCTGCGCGTCGCCGCGCCGGCCGTGTTCGGCAAAGCCCTCGACCGCGGCGGTGTCGGCTGCGGCCTCGATGGCGTCGCGGTAGGCAATCGCCTCACGCTCGGTGTGGCGGCAGATGATGGTGGGGTTGATGAGCGTGCGCAGGCGATGCTTCCGCCCGGCGCCGGCGCGGTGAATCGTGGCAATGTGCTCGGGCAGGCTGGCGATGGCGTCCTGCAGTTGGTTGCCGCCGGGACTGGTGATGAACATCAGGTCTGAATGGCGCGCGGCATAGGCAACGCCCGGGGCCGAGCCCGCCGCATTCACGAGTACCGGCCGTGCATAGCGCGGCTTGGGCGTAATGAAGGCGTCTTCCATCGACCAGAACGGCCCGTCGACGGTGAGGTTCTCGGTGGCGGCCCACAGCTGCTCCAGCCGCTGCGCGAACACGTCGGCCATCTCGTAGCGTTTATCGTGTTCGACCTTCTTCATGCCGAACATTGCCGGCTCGCGCTCGGCATAACCAGTGACCACGTTGATGCCCCAGCGCCCGCCGGAGATATGGTCCAGCGTGGCCCCGAACTTGGCCAGGTGCACCGGATGCCAGGGCCCGTAGAGCACGTGCAGGGTGGAGATCAGGAGGATGCGCTTGGTGACGGCGGCCAGTGCGGCCGTGGTCATGAAGGAATCGAGCGAGGTCTCACGGTACTTGATCGCGCCCCCGTAGCCGTTCTTGGAGGTCCACTGCGCCAGGCCGAAGGCAAGATCGAAGCCCAACGCCTCTGCACGCTGGGTCAACGCCGCGTTGTAGTCCCAGTGCCATGTTGTCGTGCGCGGCAGCGTTGACGGAGACCAACCGCCGTCTTGGATCGGCAGGAACAGACCGAGCAGCAGGGGTTGGGCAAGCACCTGGGACAGCGGGCTGTCCGTGTGGTCGGCGGGCGTGGGCAGCGTGTCTGGCTCGGCCGCTGTGGCCAGGTCGGGTGCGTCTTGGTTTCGAGGCGGAGCAGCGAGAGCGGACATCGATGTTTCTGAGTAGCGTTGCGAAGCGACTCAGTATCTCGACAACATCCGCATTGGCCAACGAAGCATTCCGGATGTGCATGCACGTTCGTTGCATGAGGCACTACGCGCTTTTGTCGCGCGCAGTGCCGCATTCAATGACTAGCTGGAGACATCAATGGCCTGCAGCACCACCTCGCGCGTGAGCGTGGGCACAAAGGTCTCTATGAAGTTGTAGGCGAAGCCAGGAAGCCAGTGGTTTCGGCGAATGCCCAGGCGCGTGGTGTTGACCTCGAACAAGTGGCCCGCGTCGATCGCACGCAGATGGGTGTCGCGGGCCTCGTCGATCGCAATCGAGGCGACGATGCCCACCCCCATCTGCAGCTCGACGTACGTCTTGATCACGTCGGCATCCATGGCGGTGAGCACCACTTCGGGCACCAGGGCCTCGCGCGCGAAGGCGGCGTCGATGTGAGAGCGGCCGGTGTAGCCCTGCTCGTAGGTGATGATCGGGTGCCGGGCCAGGTCTCGCAGCGAGACCTGCCCGACTACCAGCAGCAGTGGGTGATCCGGTGGCACCACGATGCTGTGCGTCCAGCGGTAGCAGGGCAGCGTGGCCAGTTGGTCGTAGGTGGCCAGGGCCTCCGTGGCCACGCCAATGTCGGCCTCGCCCGAGAGCAGCATTTGCGCGACCTGCTGTGGCGAGCCCTGGTGCAGGTGCAGCGTCACGTTCGGGTAGCGCGCGCGAAAGTCCTTGACCGCCAGCGGCAGCGCGTAGCGCGCCTGCGAATGGGTGGCCGCGATGGACAGCCGGCCTTCGCTGCGCCCCTGTAGTTCCTCGCCGGCGCGCCGCAGGCTCTCGGCGCCTAGGAGCAGGCGCTCGACGATGGGCATCAGCGCCCGTCCAGCGTCTGTGAGACCCAAGAGGCGCTTGCCGGAGCGTTCGAACAAGGTCACCCCCAGTTCTTCCTCCAGCTCGCGCACCTGGCGGCTCACGCCGGGTTGCGATGTGTGCAATGCCGCGGCGACCTCGGTCAGATTGAAACCGCGGCGCTCGGTCTCCCTCACGGAGCGCAATTGTTGGAAATTCATGGATTCACTTCACGGGGAGGCGTCGGCGGCGAATGCGCCGGCACGGGCAGGGTATGACAGGCCCAAACTGGGCCAGTGATCAAAGCTTGGCCAGAGAGACCTCGGTGGATTTGATCAGGGCAACCACGTCGGAGCCGATCTTCAGGCCCAGCGAATCGACTGAGCGGGTCGTTATGACGGAGGTGACGGTGCCCCAGGGCGTCTCCACATCGACTTCGGAGACGACGTCGCCACGGATGATCTCGCGCACCTTGCCCTTGAACTGGTTGCGCACGTTGATGGCTTCGATGGGCATGGAAACTCCTTGAGAGGAAATGATGGAAAACGGGAAGCGAAGACCGGATGCGGTCCGCGGCGGATCAATGGCTGTAGCGGACATCGCTGAAGCTCACCGGCTCGAAGGTGGCCAGAGGATCTCGTCGCAGACCTTCCTGCAGCAGGGCATTGACGCCATCGTCCAGGCGGGCGCGGACATCGGCGTCGATGCGGTAGGCGCCGCTGTCTTCGCGCTGCACTTGGGCGTCACAGGCATAGACGCCGGGCAGTATGTGCCGTGCGCCCAGCGACTGAAGTACGGGCCGCAGCGCGTAGTCCAGCGCCAGCATGTGGTGCGGACTGCCGCCGGTGGCCAGTGGCAGGACGGCCTTGCCTCGCAGGGCGGACTGGGGCAGCAGGTCGAGGAAGGTTTTCAGCACGCCGCTGTAGGCGGCCTGGTAGACCGGCGTGGCCACGACGACGGCCTTGGCAGCCGCCACCTGGGCGATGGCTCGGGCGATGCTGCCGTGGCTCGCATCGGCCAGCACCAGGGCCTGGGGCGACAGGTCTCGGATGTGGACCCGATCTACCGGCACCCGCCGTGCGCCGGCTTGGCGCTGCAGGCCCGCTCCCACGGCCTCCAGCAGGGCTGACGAGCGCGAATGAGTCGATGGGCTGCCGGCGATCAACACGACGCTCATGACGCCGCCGGCACGTGGCCGCAGGAAACATTCACCACAAGGGGCGTGACGGGCGACGCTGAGGCGAACAGCCGGTTCGGGAGGAGGCGACGAGTCATGGCTTTGCTGGCTTGGTCATTGCGGGGGGCAATGATCGTTGTGCAGCCTCAAAACCAGAACGAATAAAAAATTGTTTTTATATTACATAAACGCAATTTGAAGGTCTCCGCATGCAGGCATTCCGCGCTGCGGAAACTTAGACAAGGTCTGTATTGACCTTGCCTGCTGGCACGTCGTGATTGCCCAACGCCAGAACCTTCAGCAGCGCCAGGGTTTCCTGGGTCTCCTCAAACGAGGCCACATGTTGTAGGACCGCCTTGGCTTCACCGTTCTGCATGATGACCATGGGTTCGCGCACCTCGGTGATGTGTGCAAAATCCTCGGCAGCGTTTGCCCTGAGGTAGCCGATCGGCTTGACTTGTGATGAGTAGCGCATCGCTTGCCCTCAGATTATTGAAGAGCAAATTCAGTCTTTTTATGGGCCACTTCGACCATCGCCCTCGGGCACCCGAAAAAAAATGCCCGGCCAGTGCCGGGCATCTGCGTTGAATTCGCTGCAGCCCAGTGCAGGCCGCGCGTTGAACTCAGAGGAAGCGCGTCACGCTCACGACTTGGTCTGCGAAGCCGCGTCAGACGCTGGCGAAGCAGCCGGTGCCGCACCGGGCACAGCCGCCGGTGCCGAGGCCGGGGCAGGCGCCACGATGGCCGCTGGCGCCGCCGCCGGCTCGGCCGCCTTGGCCGTGCCGCCATGGAACTGCATCACCAGCGGGGCGATCAGCAGGGCCACGATGTTGATGATCTTGATGAGCGGGTTGATGGCGGGACCGGCGGTGTCCTTGTAGGGGTCGCCAACGGTGTCGCCGGTGACGGCGGCCTTGTGCGCCTCGGAGCCCTTGCCACCGTGGTTGCCGTCTTCGATGTACTTCTTGGCGTTGTCCCAAGCGCCGCCGCCGGTGCACATGGAAATGGCGACAAAGAGGCCGGTGACGATGGTGCCCATCAGCAGGCCGCCCAGGGCCTTGGGGCCCAGCAGCAGGCCCACCAGGATGGGCACGACCACCGGCAGCAGCGAGGGGATCACCATCTCCTTGATGGCGGCGGTGGTGAGCATGTCGACGGCCTTGCCGTATTCGGGCTTGGCCGTGCCTTCCATGATGCCCTTGATGGTGGCGAACTGGCGGCGCACTTCGACCACCACCGCGCC
>JAZKDA010000186.1:0-5701 GCA_040387815.1 Pseudomonadota bacterium
CACGACTACCTGCGCCTGCTGTTCGCCCGCGCCGGCACGCCGCACTGCCCCGACCACGGCATTGCCCTGACGTCGCAGACGGTGTCGCAGATGGTCGACGCCGTGCTGGCGCTGCCTGAGGACACGCGCCTGATGATCCTGGCGCCAGTGGCGCGCGAGCGCAAGGGCGAGTTCGAGGAACTGTTCGCGCAGATGCAGGCGCAGGGCTACATCCGCTTTCGCATCAACGGCGAATCCTTCGACGTCGACAACCTGCCCAAGCTCAAGAAGACCGAAAAGCACGACATCGACGTGGTCATCGACCGCATCAAGGTGCGCCCCGACGTGCAGCAACGCCTGGCCGAAAGCTTTGAGGCGGCATTGCGCCTGGCCGAGGGCCGCGCGGTGGCGATGGAGATGGACACCGGCAAGGAATCGTTCTTCAACGCCAAGTTCGCCTGCCCGGTCTGCCACTGGTCGATCAGCGAGCTGGAGCCGCGCCTGTTTTCCTTCAACTCGCCGGTGGGCGCCTGCCCCACCTGCGACGGCCTGGGCCACAGCGAGTTCTTCGACCCGGCGCGGGTGGTGGCCTTTCCCACGCTGTCGCTGGCCTCGGGCGCGATCAAGGGCTGGGACCGGCGCAACGCCTATTACTTCAGCCTGATCGAAAGCCTGGCCAAGCACTTCGGCTTCGACCCCGAAGAGCCCTTCGAGCGCCTGCCGCCGGCGGTGCGGCAGGCCATCCTGCAGGGCACGGGCGAGGAAGCGGTGAAGTTCAGCTACACGATGGAATCGGGCGCCTCGGCCGGGCGCAAGGTGAGCAAGAGCCACCCCTTCGAGGGCATCATCCCCAACATGGCCCGCCGCTGGCGCGAGACCGATTCCACCGCCGTACGCGACGAGCTGGGCCGCCTGCGCAGCGTGCAGCCCTGCCCCTCCTGCGGCGGCGCGCGGCTGCGCATCGAGGCGCGGCACGTCAAGATCGGCGAGGGTGAGGACGCCCGGGCCATCTATGAAGTGAGCCACGCCACCTTGCGCGAGGCCTACGCCTATTTCCAGCGCCTGAAGCTCAAGGGCGCCAAGGCCGAGATCGCCGAGAAGGTGATCCGCGAGATCGGCAACCGGCTGAAGTTTCTCAATGACGTGGGGCTGAGCTACCTCAGCCTCGACCGCAGCGCCGAGACCCTTTCGGGCGGCGAGGCGCAGCGCATCCGCCTGGCCAGCCAGATCGGCTCTGGCCTGACCGGCGTGATGTACGTGCTGGACGAGCCCAGCATCGGCCTGCACCAGCGCGACAACGACCGGCTGATCGGCACCCTCAAACACCTGCGCGACATCGGCAACAGCGTGCTGGTGGTCGAGCACGACGAGGACATGATCCGCGCCGCCGACCACGTGATCGACATGGGCCCGGGCGCCGGCATCCATGGCGGGCGGGTGATGGCCCAGGGCACACCGGGCGAGGTGCAGGCCACCGAGGCGTCACTCACCGGCCGCTACATGGCCGGCACGCTCAAGATCCCGGTGCCGGCGCGGCGCACCCCCTGGCTGCCGGTCGAGGGCGGCAAGCCCGGGCAGCTGCAGGCGCTGCGCATCCGGGGGGCCCGCGGCCACAACCTGCAGGGCGTGGATGTCGACATCCCCGTGGGCCTGCTCACCTGCGTGACCGGCGTGTCCGGCTCGGGCAAGTCCACCCTGGTCAACGACACGCTCTATGCCGAGGTGGCCCGCACGCTGTACCGCGCCCATGAAGAGCCCGCCCCGCACGACGAAATCGAGGGCATCGAGCATTTCGACAAGGTGATCAACGTCGACCAGTCGCCCATCGGCCGCACACCGCGCAGCAACCCTGCCACCTACACCGGCCTATTCACACCGATCCGCGAGCTGATGGCCGACACCAACACCGCCAAGGAGCGCGGCTACGGCCCTGGGCGCTTCTCGTTCAACGTGGCCGGCGGGCGCTGTGAGGCCTGCGAGGGCGACGGCGTGGTGAAGGTGGAGATGCACTTTTTGCCCGACATGTACGTGGCCTGCGACGTCTGCCGCGGCCAGCGCTACAACCGCGAGACCCTGGAGGTGCAGTGGAAGGGCAAGAATATCGCCCAGATCCTGGACATGACGGTGGAGGATGCGCACGAATTCTTGAAGCCCGTGCCCACGCTCGCGCGCAAGCTGCAGACGCTGCTGGACGTGGGCCTGTCGTACATCAAGCTGGGCCAGGCGGCCACCACGCTGTCGGGCGGCGAGGCGCAGCGGGTGAAGCTGGCCCTAGAACTGTCGAAACGCGACACCGGCCGCACGCTCTACATTCTGGACGAGCCCACCACCGGCCTGCATTTTGCCGACATCGACCTGCTGCTCAAGGTGCTGCACCAGCTGCGCGACGCGGGCAACACCATCGTGGTGATCGAGCACAACCTCGACGTCATCAAGACCGCCGACTGGCTGATCGACATGGGCCCAGAGGGCGGTGCCGGCGGCGGCACGGTGGTGGCGGCCGGCACGCCGGAGGCGATCGCGGCCGACCCGAATAGCCATACGGGGCGGTATCTACGGCGCTTGCTTTAGCGAGCGGCCGTTCACCACTTGAGCTGCGTAGCGCACTTGCCGAGAGGCTTGGCCATGCCCTTCTTGATCGATTCACGCATCCCGGGAACAGACAGGAGATACAGCGTCTCCTGGATGGCATCCCAGTCTTCGGCCGATACGAGGACAGCACTGCTGCGCCTGCCGGTAATCAGCACGGGCCGATGAGACTCGTTCGTCTCGTCGATCAGGCGGTGAAGGTTGGCGCGCGCTTCGCTGGCAGTGAGTTGGTTCGCCATGGGTATTTTCTGGGTGGAGGCTATCGTACGTTCATCCGTACGCCAGGTTAAGCGCGGCGAGCGGAAGGACTTAGGCGTCACCGGCCACCGCAACAGCAGGGCCCTTGAATTCGATGACATTCCCGTCTGGATCTTTGAAGTACAGCGACGGGCCATTTCCTTCGGCACCGAAGTTGTTGCTGACCGGGCCGAGCGGCTCGACCCCGCACCCGCGCAAATGGGCAATGAGGGATGGCGCATCAAAGGGTTCGATGCGCAAGCAAAGATGGTCGACATTGCGGCCTTCGCTGCCTGGACCGGCGCCACCCATGGAGCCCAGGCGACCCGCCAAGGAAACCAGGTCAATCATCGAGCTGCCAGCGCGCAAATGGACGAGACCAAGATCATCGCGCCTCTTGACCACCTGGCATCCCACGACGCTCTCATAGAACGCAATGCTGCGCTCCAGGCTGGGAACTCGGAGCACGACGTGATCGATGTTCTTCAGTGCGAAGGGCAGCATGGGGCGAATCATTATCTTTGACGCCTGACGTGTGAGCTGAGCGAAGGCCTAGGCGTCTTCATTGCACCTAGAGCTTCTCGCTCCAGTGAAAGTGATGGATGACACGATGAACGATTGGCGTGAACACCAGTGCTGCAGTGACGATGAAGACCAGGCCTGCATAGAGCGCATAGATGCCTGCAAAGAGCTTCCCGCCCTGCGTCTGTGGCGGATTGACCGGACCCATGCCGCCTAGAAGCATGGCTGAGTTCAGGAATGCGTCCATCCAGGAAAGCTGCTCAAGCTGTACGTACCCGACCATGCCTGCGCCCAACGACACCAGAAGCAGGCAGCTTGCCAGCCCAAGATGCACGCCCAGTCGCCGAGCAAAACTTGCGCGAGGCAGGGGCGGCTGATTCTTGGACTCGTACATCACGCTCCGCAGATGTTGGTGAGAGGCCTAACGTAATGTATCCGGCAAGCCCTGCGGGATCCACTGAACGCTGCGGGACATTCCGGGCGGCAGCCACCAGCTCGCGGCAGGCCATCGCGGCCGCCCCGAAAAGCCACACGGGGCACTATCCAACGTGCCTGCGGTAGCCTCTCGGGTCAATGGACTCAGTTTCTCAACTCGCATTGGGCGCCGCCGTCGGCGTGGCCGTGATGGGCCGCCGCACCGCGGTGTGGAAAGCCGCCCTGTGGGGCGCGGTCGCCGGCACCCTGCCCGACCTGGACGTGTTCTTCGACCACGGCGACGCCATCCGCAACATGACGCAGCACCGCTCGCACAGCCACGCGCTGTTCTGGCTGACGCTGGGCGCACCGGTGCTGGCCTGGATCGTGTCGCGCTTGCACGGGCAGCGCGAGCTGTTCGGCCGCTGGTGGCTGGCGCTGTGGCTGGCCCTGGTCACGCACCCACTGCTGGACACCATGACGGTGTATGGCACCCAGCTGTTGCAGCCCTTCTCGGACCAGCCATTCGCGGTCGGCAGCATCTTCATCATCGATCCGCTCTACACGCTGCCGCTGCTGGTGGGTGTGGGTATTGCGCTGGCGTGGCGCGGGTTCAAAGGCTTGCGTTGGAACACGGTGGGGCTGGCGCTGTCCACCGCCTATCTGGTCTGGAGCGCGCTGGCGCAGTGGCATGTGCAGGGCGTGGTGGGCGAGCAGCTGGCCGCGCGCGGTGCACCGGCGTCGCGGGTGCTGGTGACGCCGACACCTTTCAACACGCTGCTGTGGCGCGTGGTGGTGATGCGCGAGGGTGGGTATGAAGAGGGCTTTGTGTCGCTGTTCGATGGCGGCCGACCGATCCATTTCGACCGCTTCGCCAGCGACACCGCGCTGTATGAGGCGCTGCGCGACCAGTGGGCCGTGCAGCGCATGGCCTGGTTCTCGCGCGGGTTCTTTCGCCTGCACGAGGCAGGCGGCACGGCCTTCATCACCGATCTGCGCATGGGCCAGGAGCCGAACTACTCGTTCTCGTTCCGGGTGGCGCAGCGCGGCAGCGAGTTCGCCCCGGTGACGCCGCAAAATCAGGGTCGGCGCGGTGACGTGAACAAGGCGCTGGCCTGGCTGGGGCCGCGGATGCTGGGCCAGGACCTGCCGCCGCCGCGCTAGCGATGCGCTCAGGACCGCGGGTCGAACCCGAAGACGCGTAGCTCTTGTTCGCACCGGCATGCCTTCGCAAGGCGCGCAGCCCATGCGAGGGCCTCCGCTCGCGAGGGCAATTCGAGCACGGTGAAGCCGCCATCAAGCGGGGGCGCCCACGGGTAGCCGCCCTCGGCCACCGACCCGTCGCCCGAGACAAGCACGGGCGGCACGCCTTCGTCGATGCCGCCGGCGAAGACGTAAACGCCAGCGGCCTTCGCCTCCTCAATGACGGCGTGCGCCGCGTGGCCCGCCGCCGCTAACTCGCCCTCGGGCAGGACCATCGCCGCACTGGGAAAGGAGATCAGGTACATGGCCATCGTGCGTCCTTCCTCAGAGCTTGATGGCGAAGAGGTGCGTCAAAGATTTTCATGCGCTCTAACGCCGTGCTTGAGCCGCTGGAAGCGCTTGATGGGCGCATGCGCCTAAACACTGGTCGGCGTACCCTTATGAAACAAGGTGTTGTAGATAAGAGATGGAATGCAGTAATGCGTGAAGGACACAAGGCCAGCGACAAGAATGAGTGGAATACCGAGAGCAAAGCCGACGATGGCAGCGCCGGCTTGGAACGCCCAGCCCGTGGCGACAAGCCATACGGTGGCGACGCCACACGCGAACCGGCGCTGTGGTCCTTGATATGGCAGGGGACGGGTTCCCGTGATGTGCCGCGCTCCGTAGTTGTAGAGAAGGTCAAATGGATGGAATGGAAGCAGAGCCTGTCCTGAATTCTGTGTTTGAGGCATAACCATGACCGATAGGATCATTT
>JAZKDA010000187.1:0-12578 GCA_040387815.1 Pseudomonadota bacterium
GGTGTAGCATTTGGTCACAAGACGGGGGGGGTATGGCTGGTGAATTGTGGATCACGATTTTCGATTTTGATCATGGCGCTTGCGCCTTGCTCGAACATTCGGATTCGAGCAAATGGGCCATGATTGATTCGGGCCACAACGCCATTGAGAAGTGGTACCCGAGCGATTACATCAAGAACAAGCTGAAGCGGGACACGCTGGAATACTTGTTCATCACAAACGCCGATCAGGACCACCTCGATGACCTGAACGGCTTGTGGCAGGCAGGCATCGAGGTGAAGACACTCATCCGAAACAGTGGCGTGTCTCCCGAGGACCTGCGGAAGATCAAGATGGAGACGGCACGCAATGCCGGGCTCCCGCCTTGTGCTGGTGTGGATTCGTATTTGCCGGATTGTTAGCCCGGGACATCATTGCGCTCTTCAAAAACAGTATTGGGCCCAAGCGTAGCAGCCTTGATGGAGGTAAGCCAAGCCAGACATCCGGCAATCAGAGCCATGCCGGCGCCCAGTGGCAACGCAAATATAAAAACGACTTGAAACGCAGTTGATTCTGGAGCAGACGAGTCGAACGTAGCCCAGAGATAGCCACACAACGCCATCACCAAAAACTGCAAGAACCATCCGAACGCGAACAAACAGACACGGCGATAGTAGTGGCTCTTACGTTCGCCGACGGCAGGGAACGGGCCATGCCAAGTGAATGCCATTCGAGCTGCGATGCTTTCCGGGTGCCGACGGACATACCAGACGAAGCCGAACACGACGGCCCAGAACAAGGCGATGCGTGCTTCAATCGGCATGAGGGCTAACGTTGGAGGTCAGCGGGCGCCGTAGGCGATCCGTCTGGACCGACCTGTTAACCCGGATACCAAGACACTCACAACTCACTTCCAATTCAAGTTCAGTTTTCTGTGCGAGGTGGCGCAGTCTCGCAGGTACAAGTTGATCAGACTCTGATACGGGATGCCAACCTGTTCAGAGATGGACTTGAAATAGTTGATCGACTCTTCGTCCAAGCGGATGGTGATCTGCTTTTTCAACTGCGATGCGTAGGGGTTTTTCTTCGCCGCCGTGAAGTCGTACTCTTTTCGCATACAGCACCTTATGGATAGAACCGTGATTCTCGGGACGTCGCCTTCCGAGCGGAAATGATTCGAATAACATTGCCTTCTTCACGGTAGCAGTGACAAACCACGAGCACGCGCAACAATCCACTGAGGCCGAGAAGAACAAAGCGATCCTCATCTTCGGAGTGATCGGGGTCGTCTATGAGCTTCGCGCGCTCATCAGAAAACACCGACTTGGCCTCCTCGAAACCGACGCCGTGCTTCTTCGCATTCGCCGTCGCCTTCCGGGGATCCCACTCAAAATGAAGGTCACTCATGACCAAGTATAACTACGATGTAGTTCTCTAGGGAACCGCTGAACTATGACCGTTGTTGACCGACTCGATGTTGTGCGATGCGCTTTCGTGCGGTCGAACGCCCGGAATGGCGCGACCGAGCACCTCGGGGAGCCCGAAGGGCCCCCCGCAGTGAAGCCGACGGGCCCGTGCCGCATGCTCGGCGCGTCGTCACTTCAACGAAACGAGCCCACTGCATACATGGCGTGAGGCAAACCAAGTGAGCGGCTCGCATGCCGCCGCTTCGCCGCCGCGTCAGTCCTTCGCCCCCAGCGCCAACGCCGCCTCCCGCGAGGCCGCCCGCTGCCCCTCATCCGAGTACTCTTGCGCCCGGCTCGGCCAGCCGGCCAGGTGGCGCACCGCGATGGCCGCCAGGGCGTCGATCCAGGCCGGGTCGGCGTTGAGGCATTCGATGGCGTGGAATTCCTTGCCGCCGGCGGCAAGGAAGGCGGTGCGCGCTTCCATGCCGATCTCCTCCAGCGTCTCCAGGCAATCGCTGGTAAAGCCGGGGCAGGCGACGTCGACCCGGGCCAGGCCACGCTGGGCCAGGGCCACGAGGGTCGGCTCGGTGTAGGGCTCCAACCACTTGGCCTTGCCAAAGCGCGACTGGAAGCTCAGCGTCCACTGGCCCTTGGACAGGCCCAGCCGCGTGGCCAGCAGGCGCGCGGTCTTGTGGCATTCGCAGTGATACGGGTCGCCCAGGTGCAGCGTGCGCTCGGGGACGCCGTGAAAGCTGAGCACCAGGTGATCGGGCGTGCCATGGGCTTGCCAGTGCGCCTCGATGCGGGCGGCCAGGGCCTCGATGTAGCCGGGGTCGTCGTGGTAGCGGTTGACAAAGCGCAGCTCAGGCAAGCTGCGGGTGCGCTCACCCCAGGAAGCCACGGCGTCGAACACGCTGGCGGTGGTGGTGCCCGAATACTGAGGATAAGCCGGCAGCACCAGGATGCGGTCGCAGCCTTCGGCCTTGAGCGCGTCGAGTTGCGAGGCAATGGACGGGTTGCCGTAACGCATGGCATGGCGCACCCGCACGTCGTGGCCCTGCAGGATGAGGGCTTCTTGCAGCCGGGTGGCCTGGCGCGCGGTGTGCACCGCCAGCGGCGAGCCCTCGGCGCTCCAGATGCTGGCGTACTTGGCGGCCGACTTGCCCGCGCGCAGCGGCAGGATCACGCCGTACAGCAGCGGCAGCCAGACCGCGCGCGGAATCTCCACCACGCGCGGATCGCTCAGGAACTCGCGCAGGTAACGGCGTACCGCCGCCGCCGTGGGAGCGTCGGGGGTGCCGAGGTTGCACAGGAGGATGCCGGTGACGACGGCGCGGCCATGGGGGTGAGCGCGCTCTTGACGAAACGGGAGAACGGAAGGCATCGGGTATTCTCGCCTGCATGCTTGACCTGCAACGTATCCAGGCGATTTCCATCGACCTGGACGACACCCTCTGGCCGATCTGGCCGACCATCGAGCGCGCCGAGAAAGTGCTGCACGAGTGGCTGGCACAGCATGCGCCGCTGGCCGCGGCGATGTGGTCTTCGCCGCATTCGCTGCGCGAGATCCGCGAGCACATGGCGCAGCACCGCCCCGACCTCAAGCACGACATGTCGGCGCTGCGCCGTGAGTCGATCCGCCTGGCGCTGTCGCGCGCCGGCGAGAACCCGTTGCTGGCCGAGCCGGCGTATGAGGTGTTCTTCGCCGAGCGCCAGCGTGTGACGCTGTTCGACGACGCCTTGCCGGCGCTGGAGTTCCTGGCCGGTCGCTTTCCGATGGTGAGTCTGTCCAACGGCAATGCCGATGTGGGGCGCATTGGCCTGACGCGTTTTTTCCGCGCCTCCATCAGTGCATTCGATTTCGGCGTGGGCAAGCCCGATCCGCGCATCTTTCATGCGGCGGCTGGCGCTGCCGACGTGCGGCCCGACGAAGTGCTGCACATCGGCGACGACGTGCTGCTGGACGTGCTGGGCGCGCGCAACGCCGGCATGCAGACCGTCTGGGTCAACCGCAACGAGGCGCTCTGGCCGCACGACGACGTGCAACCGGACTTCGAGTGCTACAGCCTCACCGAGCTGTGCGATCTTCTGACCTGATCGCGGCCACCACCTGCTGGGCCGACATCACCGCGCCTTCGAGCGTGGCGGGGTAGGGGCCTTCGACGTAATCGCCGCAGGCCCACAAGCCCGGCGCGATGGCAATGCCCGGGCGGCGCAGCGCCGGCGTGCAGGCGAAGGTGGCGCGTTTCTCGACCACGGTCAGCAGCGCTTGCAGGCCGTGCCAGCCCAGCGCATTGGCCTGCGCGAGCACGGCGCTTTCGAGGGTGGCACGGTCGCCTTCGCTGGCGCTGATCACGAAGGCCAGCAGGCCAGGCGGGCCGCCGAGTTGGCTGCGGTCGAACACGAATTGCGCGGGTGCGCCGGGGCCGTTTGGCAGGGTCAGCAGCGGCTGCGGCAGGCGTGGCCCGCCCGTCATGTAGACGGTGGTGATGGCCTCGTGCCGCAGGGACTGTGCGTCATGCACCCAGCCTGCGCCGACGTCCGGCACCAGGCGCGCGGCCTCGGTCGCTGGCACGGCCAGCAGCACCTGATCGAACGATTCGTTGAACAACTGACCCGATGACTCGCCATCGACCGACCAGGCGCCGGGCTGGGATATAAGCTGGCGCACCCGCACGCCGGTGCGCAGGGCGGCCCCCCGTTCGGCCAACCAGGCGAGCGCGGCCACGGGAAACAAGGCGCCCAGCGGTACGCGCGGCAGCAGCAGCCACGACGCGCCCCAGCCGCCCCAGCCGCGGCCGAACAGCGAATCGTGCAGCACGCGCAGAAACACCTGGCCGCAGGCGCGCTCGGCGGGCGTGTTCAGGGCCGAGACGCACAGCGGCTCGATCAGCTCGCGCCGCACGCGCGTGGACAGGCCCTCGCACATCTGCGCGACGGTCTGACCCGGCGGCGCGCGAAACCCGGTGGCGCGCCAGCGCAGCGAGGCCCGCAGCAGCGACAGCTTGTCGCCGGCATGCCAACCCCGTGCCGTGGCGATGCCCCAGGCGGCATCGAAGGGCGGTGGCCAGGCGGGCAGGGCCAGCCCGCGGCCCTGCGTGTCGCGCAAGGCCAGGGGCATGGCGTGCAGCACCTGCGCCGGCTGCACGCCCACCGTTTGCATCAGCGACAAGGTCTGGCGGTAGGCGCCGATGAGAATGTGCTGGCCATTGTCCAGCGCAATGGCCTCGCCCGAAGGCAGCTGCGCCTGTACGGTGCGGGCGCGACCGCCAGCGGTGCGCGCCGCTTCGAACAAGGTCACCGCATGACCGGCCTGCACCGCTTGCACGGCCGCGGCCAGACCGGCCCAGCCGGCGCCGATGACGGCCAGCCGGGCCATCAGAGGCGGCCGAGGGCCTGCACCTTCCAGGCCAGCCAGAACTTGCGAAGGGGGGTCAGGCTGGTGCGCTGGTGCAGCACCTGGAAGTTGTCAGCCTCGATCTCGCGCAGCAGTGTGCGGTAGATGCTGGCCATCATCAGCCCGGGCTTCTGGTTGCGGCGGTCGGCCGCCGGCAGCAGGGCCATGGCCTCGTCGTAGACGCGGTGCGCGCGTTCGGCCTGGAACTTCATCAGCGCCACGAAGCGGTCGGAATAGACGCGCTGGGTGATCTCGTGCGCCTTGACCTCGAAGCGCTGCAGCTCGTCGATGGGCAGGTAGATGCGCCCACGCATCGCGTCCTCGCCCACGTCGCGGATGATGTTCGTGAGCTGGAAGGCCAAGCCCAGGCGGTGCGCGAAGGCGGTGGTCTGCGGCTGCGTCTGCCCGAAGATGCGCGCGGCCACCTCACCCACCACGCCGGCCACCAGGTGGCAGTAGCGCTGCAGGCCGGGGAAGTCGATGTAGCGGGTCTGCGAGAGGTCCATCTCGCAGCCCTCGATCACGGCCAGCAGGTGGGCGGGCGTGATGCCGAACTCCGTGGTGCAGGGCATCAGGGCCTGCATCACCGGGTGGGTGGGCTGGCCGGCGAAGGCCTGGGCCACCTCGCGGCGCCACCAGGCCAGCTTGTTGGCGGCCACGGCGGGGTCGCTCACCTCGTCGACCACGTCGTCGACTTCGCGGCAGAAGGCATAGAAGGCGGTGATGGCCTGACGCCGCCGCTGGGGCAGGAACAGGAAGGCGTAATAGAAGCTGCTGCCGGAGGCGGCGGCCTTGTCCTGCACGTATTGCTCGGGCGTCATGGCGGCGATTGTTTCATGCGCAGGCAGCGCCACAACAACAGGGGCGCGTCGCCGGCGCCGATGCGCGGGCGCCGGGTGAAGGTGTCAAAGCCCTGGTGTTCGATCTTGTCGAGAATGCGCAGGCCGCCCTGCACCACGGCGCGCAGTTCCCAGCCAGCGCGCCCGGGCACACGGTGAACGATGGGGCTGCCGGCCAGCATCAGCTCGCGCGCCCACTCGGCCAGCGAGCGCACCAGCGCGGGCGCGCCCGGGTGCGCGGGCCACCGGTCGGGCGTGGCCGGGTCCATGCCGTGGGCGATCAGGTCGGCGTCGGGCAGGTAGCGGCGGCCGCGCGGCAGGTCGATGCTGATGTCCTGCCAGAAGTTGATCAACTGCAAGGCGGTGCAGACGCGGTCGCTCTCGGCCAGGGCCAGTGCACTCGTGCGGCCGTACAGGTGGAGCAGCAGGCGGCCGACCGGGTTGGCGGAGCGGCGGCAGTAGTCGAGCAGGTCAGCCCGGTCGGTGTAGCCGCGCGCGTCGCGGGTGCGCTCGACGTCCTGCGTGAAGGCGCTGAGCAAGTCGGACAGCAGCGAAACCGGCAGGGCGTGGCGCTCGATGGCCATGGCCAGGGGGCCGAACACCCCCGGCCAGCGGCTGCTGCCGCCGTGCCCGGCAACGCAGGTGCGCAAGTCGGTCTCGTACTGCGCCAGCAACGCCAGCCGTGTGGCGGGGTCCGCGTCACCCTCGTCGGCGATGTCGTCGGCGGTGCGGGCAAAGCCATAGATGGCCACGACCGCCGGCCGCAGTGCGGGCGGGCACAACCAGGAGGCGACGGGAAAGTTTTCGTAGTGGTCGACCCCTCGTGGGCCGGCGGCAGAAGGCACAGTCACGGCACGATTGTCGCTTGACAGCCCCTTGGTTGAGCCTCTAGATTACTAACCGGTCAGTCATTAGTGCGGGCGTCGTCCCGCGTGCGTTCCGCCGCGGCGGTTCACCACTCCGAGCCTTCCATGTCCGATCGTCCAATGAAGCGCCACCCGCTGTGGCCCCTGATGCTCGCCAGCCTGCTGGCCCTGGCCGCCTGCGGCAAGCCGGCGCCCACGCCCGAGCCGGTGCGGGCGGTCAAGCTGATGACAGTGGCGCCCAGTGGCTACGGCACCACGCTCGAATACGCCGCCGAGGTGCGGCCCCGGGTTGAAAGCCGGGTGGGCTTTCGGGTGGGCGGCAAGATCATCGAGCGCGGCGCCGAAGCCGGGCGGCGGGTCAAAGCCGGCGACTTGCTGGCGCGTATCGATCCGCAAGATTTTCAACTGGCCGCCGACGCCGCCCGGGCGCAGGTTTCCGCTGCCACCACCCAGCGTGACCTGGCCGCCGCCGACCTGCGCCGCTATGTGCAACTGCGCGAGCAGAACTTCATCAGCGGCGCCGAGATCGAGCGCCGCGAAACCACCCTCAAGGCCGCCGAGGCCCAGCTCGAACAAGCCAAGGCGCAGCTGTCGGCCCAGGGCAACCAGGCCGGCTACGCCCGTCTGGTGGCGCCGGTGTCGGGCGTGGTGACGGCGGTCGAGGCCGAGGTGGGTCAGGTGGTGGCGGCGGGCACGCCGGTGGTGCGGATCGCCCAGGACGGACCGCGCGACGCCATCTTTTCGGTGCCCGAGGACAAGGTCGCCGCCATCCGCGCGGGCGGCGAAGTATCGGTGCGCCTGTGGTCCGACAACCGGATGCTGGCCGGCCGGGTGCGCGAGGTGTCGGCCAGCGCCGATCCGGTCACGCGCACCTTCCAGGTGAAGGTGGCCTTGCCCGCCGAGCGCGCGCCCGCGCTGGGCTCCACCGTCTACGTGACGCCCAAGGGCACGGGCATCGCCGGTATGCCGGTGCTCAAGCTGCCCACCAGCGCGCTGCGCCAGGAAGGCGCGGGCAGCGCCGTATGGGTGCTCGATCCGGCCACCATGACGGTGAAGTCGCAGCCGGTGCGAATCGCCACCGCTGACGGCAACGACGTGGTGGTCTCCGAGGGCCTGCAGCCGGGCATGCAGGTGGTGACCGCCGGCGTGCATGTGCTGTCGCCAGGACAGAAGGTGACGGTCTACCAGGAGCGCCGCACGGGCGCCGATGGGGCTGGTAAATGAGCGGCGTGTCCGAGGAGCCGTCCGCCGGGTTCAACCTTTCGCGCTGGGCGCTGGAGCACCCGGCGCTCACGCGCTACCTGATGGTGGTGCTGATGGTGCTGGGCTTTGTCTCGTACTTCCAGCTCGGACAGGACGAGGACCCGCCCTTCACCTTCCGCGCGATGGTGGTGCGCGCGTACTGGCCGGGCGCGACCGCGCAGCAGGTGGCCGAGCAGGTCACCGACCGCATCGAGCGCACGCTGCAGGAGGTGCCCTACGCCGACATCATCCGCAGCTATTCGAAGCCGGGTGAATCGCAGATCATCTTCCAGATCAAGGATTCGTCCCGCCCCGCCGAGGTGGCCAATGTCTGGTACACGGTGCGCAAGAAGGTGGGGGACATGCGCGGCTCGTTGCCGCAGGGCGTGCAGGGGCCCTTCTTCAACGACGAATTCGGCGACGTCTTCGGCGTCATCTACGCCCTGCAGGCCGACGCGGGCTTCAGCGACGCCGAGCTCAAGACCTTCGCCGACGATGTCCGCCAGCAGCTGCTGCGTGTGCCCGACGTGGCCAAGGTCGAGCTGTTCGGGGTGCAGGACGAAAAACTCTTCATCGAAATCTCACAAAAGCGCCTGGCGCAACTCGGGCTGGACATGAACCAGGTGCTGGCGCAGATGGGCCAGCAAAACGCGGTGGAGTCGGCCGGCGCGGTGCACACGCCACTGGATGTGGTTCAGGTGCGTGTGGCCGGGCAGTTCCAGGCGGTCGAGCAGCTGGCCGCCATGCCGATCCGCGGCGCCACGGGCAACCAGCTGCGGCTGGGCGATATCGCCGAGATTCGCCGCGGCTATGTCGATCCGCCGCAGCTGAAGGTGCGTCATCAGGGTGAGCGGGCGATTGCGCTGGGGGTGTCCATGGCCAAGGGCGGCGACATCATCCGCCTCGGCAAGGAACTCAAGGCCGCCACCAACCGCATCGAAACCGCGTTGCCGGCGGGCGTTCGGCTCGAGCAGCTGCAAGACCAGCCGCGCTCGGTCGCCAGTTCGGTCACCGAATTCGTGAGCGTGCTGGTCGAGGCCATCGTGATCGTGCTGGCGGTGAGCTTCATCGCGCTGGGCCTGCACAAGCGCCCGGACGCCGCGCGGCTGCCGCTGTGGCGGCGCTGGTACATCGACATGCGCCCGGGCCTGGTGGTGGGCATCACCATTCCGCTGGTGCTGGCCGTCACCTTCCTGGTGATGTACTACTGGGGCATCGGCCTGCACAAGATCTCACTGGGCTCGCTGATCATCGCGCTGGGCCTGCTGGTGGACGACGCCATCATTGCGGTGGAGATGATGGTGCGCAAGATGGAGGAGGGCTACGACAAGGTCCGCGCCGCCACCTTTGCCTACGAGATCACGGCCATGCCCATGCTCACCGGCACGCTGATCACGGCCACCGGCTTCCTGCCGATCGGGATGGCCCGCTCCACGGTGGGCGAGTACACCTTCGCCATCTTCGCGGTGACGGTGGCCGCCCTGGTCCTGAGCTGGGTGGTGTCGGTGTACTTCGTGCCCTACCTGGGCACGCTGCTGCTCAAGGCCAAGCCGGTGCCGCTCGCGGCCGACGGCCAGCCGCACGAGCACTTCGACACGCCGTTCTACCGTCGCTTTCGCCGCACGGTCGACTGGTGTGTGCGGCACCGCTGGATCACCATCGGCGCGACGCTGCTCACCTTCGTGCTCGGCATGGTCGGCATGGGCACGGTGCAGCAGCAGTTCTTCCCGGATTCGAGCCGCCCGGAGATTCTGGTGGACATCTGGTCGCCAGAAGGCACCTCGTTCACGGCCAACGAAGCCGCCGCGCGCGCGGTCGAGGCGCGGCTGATCAAGGAACCGGGGGTCACCACGGTCAGCACGTGGGTGGGGTCGGGCGTGCCGCGCTTTTACCTGCCGCTGGACCAGTATTTTCCGCAAACCAACCTGTCGCAGCTGATCGTGCTGCCCAAGGATGTGGCCACGCGCGAGACTTTGCGGGTGAAGCTGCCGGCCCTGCTGGCCACCGAGTTTCCGCAGGTGCGAGCGCGTGTCAAGCTGCTGCCCAACGGCCCGCCGGTGCCCTACCCGGTGATGTTCCGCGTGGTCGGGCCTGACCCGCTGCTGCTGCGCGCCCGCGCCGACGAGGTCAAGGCGGCGATGCGCCAGAGCCCGAACACGCGCGGGGTCAACGACAACTGGAACGAGTCGGTCAAGGTGCTTCGGCTCGAGATCGACCAGGACAAGGCGCGCGCGCTGGGCGTGTCCAGCCAGTCCATCGCGCAGGCCGCGCGAACCATCCTCAATGGCGTGCCGGTCGGCCAGTACCGCGAAGGCGACAAGCTCATCGACATCATGTTCCGCCAGCCGGCCGACGAGCGCAACGCCATCACCGACATGGCCAACGCCTACCTGCCGACGGCCTCGGGCCGCGCCATTCCGCTGACCCAGATCGCCAGGCCGGTGTTCGGCTGGGAGCCGGGCGTGATGTGGCGCGAGAACCGCGAGTACGCCATCACGGTGCAGGGCGACGTGATCGAGGGCCTGCAGGGCGCCACCGTCACCGAGGAGCTGTTGCCCAAGCTGCGCGCGCTGGAAGCCAAGTGGCCCAACGGTTATCGCATCCACGTGGCCGGCGCGGTGGAAGAGAGCGCCAAGGGCTCGTCGTCGATCGTGGTCGGCGTGCCGGTGATGCTGTTCATCACCTTCACGCTGCTGATGCTGCAACTGCACAGTTTCAGCCGATCGGTCTTGGTGTTCATCACCGGCTTCCTGGGCATCGCCGGTGTCGCCGGCGCGCTGCTGGCGCTCAACCGGCCCTTTGGTTTTGTGGCCTTGCTGGGCGTGATCGCGCTCATGGGCATGATCCAGCGCAACTCGGTGATCCTGATTGACCAGATCGAAAAAGACCGCGCCCGTGGCGTGCCCGCCTGGGACGCGATTGTGGAATCGGCGGTGCGCAGGCTGCGGCCCATCGTGCTCACGGCGGCGGCCGCCGTGCTGGCGATGATTCCGCTGTCGCGGTCGGTGTTCTGGGGCCCGATGGCAGTGGCCATCATGGGCGGGCTGATCGTCGCCACCGCGCTGACGCTGCTGGCCCTGCCGGCGATGTACGCGGCCTGGTTCCGCGTGCGCCGGTGAGGCATCGCACCGGCCGCCAGTGTGGCCGGAATGCGCCCGAAGTGCGCCGCCCGCCCGCTTAGAATGGCCGCCACTGCGCGGGTGGCGAAATTGGTAGACGCACCAGGTTTAGGTCCTGACGCCAGCAATGGTGTGGGGGTTCGAGTCCCCCCCCGCGCACCAGGGGCTGGCGCAATGTCAAGAAGGGCTCATGATGAAGATCCTGACCGATGCTCAAGTTCGCAAGTACCAGGACGACGGCTTCGTCTATCCCGTCGATGCCATGACCCCCGACGAGATGGCGCAGATCCGGCGCGGCTACGAGGCCTCCGAGCGGATGCAGGGCTTCGGCTTCACCAAGGGCCGCAACTTCAAGCCACACCTGCTGTACAAATGGGCCGACGATCTCATTCACAACGAGCGCTTGCTCGACGCGGTCGAGGACTTGATCGGGCCCAACGTCCTGCTGCTGTCCACAGCGTGCTTTCCGAAGAATCCGGGTGAAGGCTCGTTTGTCGCCTGGCACCAGGACGGCACCTATTTCGGGCTGGAGCCGCCCATCCAGGTGACCGCCTGGGCCGCCATCTCGGATGCGCCGGTGGAAGCCGGCTGCATGGAAGTGGTGATCGGCTCGCACAAGCGCGGACAACTGCCGCACATCGAATCGCCGGCCGAAGCCAATATGCTGTCGCTGGGCCAGACGATCGAAGACCGGTACCGCCAGCCTGATGCGGCCACCGAGTTCATGGCGCTTCGCGCCGGCCAGATCTCCTTTCACGACACCAACGCGGTGCACCGGTCCGGCCCGAACCGCGCGCCCTACCGGCGCCTGGGCATTTCGATGAATTTCATCCCCACCCACGTCAAGCCGGTCATGGCGACCCGGCCGACGGCCATGCTCATGAGGGGCGTCGACGAGTACCACCACTTTGTTCCCGAACGCCGCCCCACGGTGGAAGCCGGTGAAGCCGAACGCGCCATGCACCAGATGGCCGACGGCCTGTTCCGGCAGGGGCACCGCGAGCAGCGGGAAAAGCATATGAAGGCCAAGGTTTAGGCTGCCAGGGCGGGTCCGCGACGCCCGCCAAGCCAGGCAACGAATGCTTTGGGACTGGCAAGATTCCCACAAGTCGGTCGAATGGCGGCTGATTTCGTTTGCGCTGGCTCAGCAGACGGTTACATTCGACTATCTCCTCGCCCTGCGCCAGCGGGGGCCTCAGGGCCGCCCTTGCTGCGCGCTTGACGAGCCGATCTCTCCCAACCGGTCGCCGCCATGTTTCGCCAGCTTGTCCTGATGTTCCGCTCGCTACGCTTGCGCATCATGCTTTCGCTGATCGGCGCGATGACCCTCGCGCTGGCCGTGTTCGGCATCTACGGGCACGACCTGCTGACCGAAGAGCTCGAATCGGCCTTCGCCACCCAGCAGAGCGTCACGGTCACTCGCGTGGCCCAGAATGCCGCGGGCCCCGTGTCGCAGCTCAATTCCACCGCGCTCGGCAGCATGTTGAGGGCCGAACTCGGCGTTGGTGATGTCATTGGTGTCACTGTGCGGGACGCCGCAGGCGAGGCCATCGTCGATCTCGAGCGCGATGCCCGGGGTGAGGTGGTCGCGGCCGGGCCGCTAGGCCCGCGCCGCGGCATCGTCATTGGTGAGGCCGAGCTGCAGCCACAGCACCTTCGCGCCGATCGCGACCGCCTCGTCGGCGATGCCGGGCGTGTCCTCCGAGCGCCGGAACACGTCGACGATCTCG
>JAZKDA010000187.1:12588-24303 GCA_040387815.1 Pseudomonadota bacterium
TCGTCCAATCGCGACCGATCATGCGGCCCGACAGGCCCAGCGAGCAGATCGGCCAGATTACCGTCCGTTTCAGCCGCGCCGCCGTCGACGAAGCGCTGCAGCGCAACGTGCAGCGGCTGATTGCCCAGGTGGTGGTGGTCGACGCGCTCCTGTTCATTTTGCTGCTGGGCAATTTGCAACTGGTGTTCCGGCCCCTGGCGGACCTGCGGGACGGTCTGCAGCGGCTGGCGTCCCAGGATGGCGGCGTGCTGGCCGAAATGCGCGACCTGCCCGAGCGGACAGACCGCGAACTTGGCGAGGTGGAGCGGGCCTTCAACCAGGCGCTTCGCCGCATCCGCCAGGAGGCCAGGCGCCAGGAATCCATGCTCGAGGGCAAGGCGCGCGCCGGCGAGTTGACGCAGCTCCTGCAGGAAGCGTCCGGCTACCCCGAGTTCGGACGGAAACTTCTGGAATATCTCGCACCGAAATTGGGCGCGCCGGTCGCGGCCTTTTACTTGCAGCCCGAAGCGGCTGGCCCCTATCAATGTGTGGCGGCCCTGGGCATCGATCCGGGCCAGTGCAAGCCGTGGCGCGCGGGCGAGGGCCTGACCGGCGAGGCCGTGCTGACCGGTCGCACCGTGATGTGCCGCAATGTCCCCGCCGACCTGCTTCGCATCGAGTCGGGCCTGCTGTCGATGGTGCCCCGGGCCACGGCCAGCGTTCCGGTGATCGGAAGCGAAGGCGTGCTCGCCGCGCTGGAGTTCGGCTATCTGGAGGAGCCGCGCCGTCAGGATGAGATCCTGGCGGACGCCTTGCCGGTGATCGCTTTCAGCCTGGCGCTGCTCAAGAGCAAACAGGCCACGCTGATCGAGCTGCGCGAGCGCCAGCAGGCCGAAGACGCCCTGCGCCATGTGAACTTCCTCAACGACCAGGCCCTTGGCCTGACCAAGGCCGGCGGCTGGCACATCACGCTGGACGGGTCGGGCTGGTTCAACTCATCGCGCCGCGCGGCCGAGATTTTTGGAACCGTGCCCAACGAGTCCTTGCGCTATCGCCTGAGCGAGGACTGGTTCGCGCACGTGGAGTCCGACGATCCCGAACGGGCTGCGCTGGTGGTGCGCAACTTCGAAGATGCCATTGCCGGCAAGATCCCGGCCTTCGACAGCGTTCATGCCTACCGGCGGCCGATCGACGGGCGCACGGTGTGGATCCACGCCTACGGCACCGTCTCGCGCGACACCTCGGGCAAGCCGACCGACATGTATGGCGTGTCGCAGGACGTCACCGAATACGTGCAGGCGCAGCACGAGTTGGCCCAGGCCAAGGATCTGGCCGAGGACGCCACGCGTGCCAAGAGCGAGTTCCTGGCCAATATGAGCCACGAGATCCGCACGCCGATGAACGCGATCATCGGTATGTCGCACCTGGCCTTGCAGACGCCTCTGGACAAGAAGCAGCGCGGCTACATCGAGAAGGTCAACCGGGCCGGCGAGAACCTGCTGGGCATCATCAACGACATCCTCGACTTCTCCAAGATCGAGGCGGGCAAGCTGTCGATGGAGTCGGCCGACTTCTGGCTTGAGGACGTCATGGACAACCTGGCCAACCTGGTCGGGCTCAAGGCCGACGACAAAGGGCTGGAGCTGCTGTTCAACACGGCGCCGCACGTGCCGCAGGCGCTGGTGGGCGATCCGCTTCGCCTGGGGCAAGTCCTGATCAACCTCGGGAACAACGCCGTCAAATTCACCGACCACGGAGAGATCGTGGTGGGCACCGAACTGGTGGCGCAGGACGAGGACGGCGTGGAGCTGCATTTCTGGGTGCGCGACACCGGCATCGGCCTGACCCCCGAGCAAGCCAGCAAACTGTTCCAGTCGTTCTCGCAGGCCGATGCGTCCACCAGCCGCCGCTATGGCGGCACGGGCCTGGGCCTGGCGATCAGCAAGAACCTGGTGGAGCTCATGGGCGGGCGGATCTGGGTCGAAAGCGAAGTCGGCAAGGGCTCGGCCTTCCACTTCCACGCGCGCTTTGGCGTGCAGGCCCATCCCAAGGCACGGCGGATGTTCCGGGCCGACGAACTGGTTGGCGTGCGTGCACTGGTGGTGGACGACAACAGCACCGCCCGCGAAATCCTGTCGACGATGGTGCGCAATTTCGGACTGGAGGTGGACACGGCACCGGGCGGGCAAGAGGCGCTGACCATGATGGAGGACGCCCGCCGGCGCGAGCGCCCCTACGAGCTGGCCCTGGTCGACTGGCAGATGCCGCTGATGAACGGCATCGAAACCGTCGCCCGGCTGCGAGAGCAGGCCGGCGATGAGGCGCCCCCCGTCGTCATGGTCACCGGCTTTGGCCGCGAGGAAGCGATGGCCGACGCGCAGCAGCACGATCAGCGTCTGCATCACGTGCTGACCAAGCCCGTCACCGCATCCACCTTGCTCGAAACCATGGGCGCCGCGCTGGGGCGCGGGTCCCTGCCGGAAGACAGGCCGCATGTCATGGTCCGTTACGGCCACGGCACGGCCGAGAGCCTGCGCGGCGCCCGCCTGCTGCTGGCCGAGGACAACGACATGAACCAGGAGCTGGCCGTCGAGCTGCTGGCGCAGGTGGGCATCGCCACCGTGGTCGTCGGCGACGGCCGCGAGGCACTGGACCTTCTGGCCCGTGACGATGCCTTCGACGGCGTGCTGATGGACTGCCAGATGCCGGTGATGGACGGCTATGCCGCCGCGCGAGAGATCCGCCGCAACCCGAAGTGGGCCGAGCTCCCGATCATCGCGATGACGGCCAACACGATGGCCGGCGACAGGCAGAAAGTGATCGATGCCGGCATGAACGACCACGTCGGCAAGCCGCTGCGGGTCGACGAGATGTTCGCCACCATCGCGCGCTGGGTCACGCCGGCCAACCCGGTGGCCCGGCCAGCCGTGACGCAGCCCGAACCCGCCGTCTCGGATGCCGAAAGTGCGCACCTCGCTCTGCAGCAGCTCGAGGGCATCGATTCACACCGTGGCATGGCCACGACGATGAACAACGAGAAGCTTTACCGCAAGATGTTGCTGCGGTTTCGTGATGGGCAGCGCAACTTCGTCGAGATCTTCAAGGCGGCCTGCAGCGATCCCGACCCGAGCGCCGCCGAGCGGGCCGCGCACACGCTCAAGGGCGTGGCGGGCAACATCGGCGCCAAGGGTGTCCAGGCGGCCGCGGCCGCGCTTGAAATGGCCTGCCATGGCGGCGCCGCCCCCGAGGTGATCGTGGCGCGGCTCGAAGAGACCGCCGTGCAATTGAAGCGGGTGGTGGCCTCGCTCGAAGGCCTGGTCGACGGTGACGCCCCGGCCACCCCGGCCATCCCGGCTCAACCGGCCATCGACGCGGTCCGGGTGGCCGCCCTGATGTACCGCCTGCGCCGGTTGGTCGACGAAAGCGATTCCGACGCGGTGGAGGTCGCCGCCGAGCTGGTGACGGCCGTGAGCGGCACCACCCTGGAGCCGCAGGTGCGGGAGGTGGTGGTGGCGATCGAGGGTTTTGATTTCGAGCTGGCGGCGTTCAAGATCAGCGGCATGGCGCCGCTGGGCCTTACCGCATAGGTGCTCCCCCCTGCGCGAGCCAAATGGCTGCCGAGCCAGCCCTGAGCAGGCCTGTTTGGCCGAGGCTCTGGCTTGTTAGTTGATTTGGTAATTTAGAAACAAGATTAAATTCGTTCTGGATTTAAAGGCCAGGTTCGATGATGGCGCCCATCGCACTCGAACCCGGAGCAAAAATCCATGAACCCTACCCGTCGCCTTGCCGCCCATCTCCTGACCGCCGCCGCCCTGTCGGTCACCGCCTTGACCGCCGCCGGCCCAGCCTTGGCCCAGTCCGCGGCCGCCCCCCAGCCGGTGACGCTGCTGAACGTCTCCTATGACCCCACGCGCGAGCTGTATGTCGATTTCAACCAGGCCTTCGCCAAGTACTGGAAAGGCAAGACCGGCCAGGACGTAACCATCAAGCAGTCCCACGGCGGCTCGGGCAAGCAGGCCCGCTCCATCATCGACGGCATCGACGCCGACGTGGCCACCCTGGCCCTGGCCTGGGACACCGACGCCCTGCAGTCACAGGCCAACCTGATCCCCAAGGACTGGCAAAAACGCTTGCCGCACAACGCCTCGCCCTACACCTCGACCATTGTCCTGGTGGTGCGCCAGGGCAACCCCAAGGGCATCAAGGACTGGGACGACCTGGTCAAGCCCGGCATCAAGGTGATTACCCCCAACCCCAAGACCTCGGGTGGCGCGCGCTGGAACTACCTGGCCGCCTGGGAGTTCGCCAAGCGCAAGTACGGCGGCGATGCCAAGGCCAGGGATTTCGTGCGCAGGCTCTATGAGAACGTGCCGGTGCTCGACACCGGCGCCCGCGGTTCGTCGATCAGCTTCGCGCAGCGCAACCTGGGCGACGTGTTCATCTCGTGGGAGAACGAGGCTTACCTGCTGGAGAAGGAATTCGGCGGCAAGGTCGATGTGGTCTACCCGTCCATCAGCATCCTGGCCGAGCCGGCGGTGACGCTGGTGGACAAGAATGTGGACAAGAAGGGCACCCGCGCCGTCGCCCAAGCCTACCTTGAATACCTCTACAGCGAGGAAGGCCAGGACATCGCCGGCAAGCACTTCTACCGGCCGACCTCGGCCAAGGCGCAGGCCAAGTACGCCAAGCAGTTTCCCAAGCTGAACCTGTTCACCATCGACCAGGCCTTTGGGGGCTGGTCGCAGGCGGCCAAGCTCCACTTCGCCGACGGCGGCGTGTTCGACGAGATCTACACCAGGAAGTGACTCAGATCCCCTGAATGGCGATCGTCACGACCCCCACCGCGAACAGGGCCAGGTAGGCCACGCTCACCCGGGAGCCCACCGCCCGGCCGCCGACGGCCCAGCACATGCCGGCTTTCACCAGCGAGTTGGAGAAGGCCGCCAGCAGGATCGCCACGGCCGTCGTGTTTGCGCCCGACGGCGCATCCATCTGGACGCTGGCGATCACGATAGCGTCCACGTCGGCCAGGCCCGACACGAAGGCAACCGCGTAGGTGCCCGCCAGTCCCAGGCCCTCGTGGGCAGCGCGGGTGGCCAATGTGACCACGCCGAGCACCACACCGAAGCCCAGCGCCGTGAACAGGTCGTAGGTATGCGCCTGATGTTCCGGCGCGGCCACGTCGCCTTCGGCCGGCCCGGCGTCACGGCTGCGCGGCCACTGCCAGGCGGCGAGCACAAAGGCCGCCAAGCCCAGCAGCACCAGCAGCAGGAGCAGGCGAAGCGATGGGGCGGCCTGCAGCAGCCCCACCAGCACCGCCATCCGCAGGAACATCACCCCCGACGCGGCCACGATGGCTGCCGATGCGGCCTGTGACCGCTTCGGCGCGGCGGCCGCCAGCCGCGACAGTGCCAGCGTCGCGGCGGTGGACGAGGCCAGCCCGCCGAGCACGCCCATCCACATCAGACCCTGTTGATCGCCGCGAAGGCGCATCGCGGCATGGCCGGCCAGCGAGAGCCCCGCCACCGCGATGACCGCCAGCCAAAGTTGGCGGGGGTTGATGGCGTCATAGGGCCCGAAGCCCTGGTCCGGCAGCAGCGGCAGGATCACGGCCGACAGCACACCCAGCTGCAGCGCCGCATTCACCTCGGCCGGGCGGATCGCGCGCAGCCAGCGGTGCAGCACCGGCTTGAGGTTCAGCAGCATGGCCACGATCACGGCGGCGCTGACGGCCAGTGCGGTCTGCCCGTGGGCGGCGAGCGCCCCGAGAGCATAGGTAGCCAGGGCAGCCACCGCCGAGGTGATGCTGAAGGTGCCGGTGGCGGCCACCACATGCCCATAGGACACCGCGAAGAACAGGGCGATCGCCAGCAGCCCTGCGGCCAGGGGCAGCACCGATGCGCCCGCGCCCAGGCTCAGAACGCCGCCCAGCAGCCCGATGAGTGCGAAGGTACGAAGGCCCGCCACGCGGCCGCCGTCGGGAATGTCGCGGTCTTGCCAGCCGCGCTCGACCCCCACCAGCAGGCCGACCAACAGGGCGCTGCCCAGCGCCATGACGTCGCGCACGAGGTTTGGATCGAAATCGGTCACCCTTGCATTGTGCCGCCGAGTTGGCGTGCCACGGGATGTGGATAGACAGCCCGATACAATGGAGGGTTTGCTGCACCGGCGATTGCCGTGGGCGCAGCGCCGAATACCGACCCTTCAGAGAGACCCCCATGGCCGTGACCGTTGAAACCCTCGAAAAGCTCGAACGCAAGATGACACTGACCTTGCCGGTCGACATCATCAAGAGCGAAGTTGATTCCCGCCTCAAACGCCTGGCGCGCACCGTCAAGATGGACGGCTTTCGCCCCGGCAAGGTGCCGATGTCGGTCGTGGCCCAGCGCTACGGGTACTCGGTCCACTACGAAGTGATGAACGACAAGGTCGGCGAGGCATTCGCCCAGGCCGCCAACGAGGCCAAGCTGCGGGTGGCCGGCCAGCCCCGCATCACCGAGAAAGACGGCGCGCCCGAGGGCGAGCTCACCTTCGACGCCATCTTCGAGGTGTTCCCCGAGGTCAAGATCGGCGACCTCACCACCGCCGAGGTCGAACGCGTGGCCGCCGAGGTCGACGACGCCGCCATCGACCGCACCGTCGAGATCCTGCGCAAGCAGCGCCGCAGCTTCGCCCAGCGCGCCATGGCCGATGCCGCCCAGGACGGCGACCGCGTCACCGTGGACTTCGAAGGCAAGATCGATGGCGAGCCCTTCCAGGGCGGCAAGGCCGAAGACTTCCAGTTCCTGGTGGGCGACGGCCAGATGCTCAAGGAGTTCGAGGAGGCCGTGCGCGGCATGAAGTCGGGCGAGAGCAAGACCTTCCCGCTGGCCTTTCCGGCCGACTATCACGGCAAGGACGTGGCCGGCAAGCAGGCCGATTTCCTGGTCACCGTCAAGAAGATCGAAGCGGCCCACCTGCCCGAAGTCAACGAGCAGCTGGTCAAGTCGCTGGGCATCGCCGACGGCACTGTCGAAGCCTTGCGCGCGGACATCAAGAAGAACCTCGAGCGCGAAGTCAAGTTCCGCCTGCTCGCGCGCAACAAGCAGGCCGTGATGGACGCGCTGGTTGCCAAGGCCGAACTCGACCTGCCCAAGTCCAGCGTGGCCGCCGAAGTCGACCGGATGATCGAGAGCGCCCGCGCCGACCTCAAGCAGCGCGGCATCAAGGACGCCGACAAGGCCCCGATCCCCGCCGAGCTGTTCCAGGAGCAGGCGCAGCGCCGCGTGCGCCTGGGCCTGGTGGTGGCCGAGCTGGTGCGCGGCAACGAGCTGCAGGCCAAGCCCGAGCAGATCAAGGCCCACGTCGAGGAGCTGGCCGCCAGCTATGAGAAGCCGGCCGAAGTGGTGCGTTGGTACTACGGCGACAACCGCCGCCTGGCCGAAGTCGAGGCGATCGTGATCGAGAACAATGTCACCGAATTTGTCCTTGCCAAGGCCAAGATCACCGACAAGAAGCTCGCTTTCGACGAACTGATGGGGCAGCAGCAATAAGGCCGCGCCAATGGATCCTGGGGTTCCGGTGCTCTTGCAAAGCGGCGCCGGGGCCCCAAATTTTTTTGGCTACAGTACGTCCACGCAAACGGAGTTCCAACCACCCATGAGTTCACTAGACACCCAGGCCCTCGGCATGGTGCCGATCGTCATCGAGCAGTCCGGCCGCGGCGAGCGGTCCTATGACATCTACTCGCGCCTGCTGCGCGAGCGGGTGATCTTCCTGGTGGGGCCGGTGAACGATCAGACCGCCAACCTGGTGGTGGCTCAGCTGCTGTTCCTGGAAAGCGAGAACCCCGACAAGGACATCTCGTTTTACATCAACTCCCCGGGCGGCAGCGTCTCGGCGGGCATGGCGATCTTCGACACGATGAACTTCATCAAGCCGGACGTCTCCACCCTGTGCACCGGCATGGCCGCCAGCATGGGCGCGTTCCTGCTGGCCGCCGGCGCCAAGGGCAAGCGGTTCGCGCTGCCCAACTCCAAGGTCATGATCCACCAGCCCCTGGGCGGTATGCAGGGCCAGGCCACCGACATCGAGATCCACGCCCGCGACATCCTGCGTACGCGCGCCCAGCTCAACAAGATCCTGGCGGAGCGCACCGGCCAGCCGCTCGACAAGATCGAGCGCGACACCGAGCGCGACTACTTCCTGACGGCCGACGAGTCCAAGGACTATGGCCTGGTCGACCAGGTCATCTCCAAGCGGGCCTGACAGGCGCAGGCTCCCGATCCCTTGTCGCGGCGTTCCGGCGCCGCCACATCCGCAGCGGCGCTTTCCCCCCAAATGGAAAGCGCCGTTGTCCATTGGTTATCATTGACCTTCCGTTAACGAGGCAAGCCCCCATGGCCGAGAAAAAAGGCTCATCCAGCGAGAAAACGCTTTACTGCTCGTTTTGCGGGAAGAGCCAGCACGAGGTCAAGAAGCTGATCGCGGGCCCGTCGGTGTTCATCTGCGACGAGTGCATCGACCTGTGCAACGAGATCATCCGCGACGAACTCCCCGCGGCCGACGGCCAGCGCGAGGTCCGCAGCGACCTGCCCACCCCGGCCGAGATCAAGGGCAACCTCGACAACTACGTGATCGGCCAGGAGCCGGCCAAGCGCTCGCTGGCGGTGGCGGTCTACAACCACTACAAGCGCCTGCGCCACAAGGAAAAGTCGAAAAAAGAGGATGTCGAACTCACCAAGAGCAACATCCTGCTGATCGGCCCCACCGGCTCGGGCAAGACCCTGTTGGCCCAGACGCTGGCGCGCATGCTCGACGTGCCCTTCGTCATGGCCGACGCCACCACGCTGACTGAAGCCGGCTACGTGGGTGAAGACGTCGAGAACATCATTCAGAAGTTGCTGCAAAGCTGCAACTACGAGGTCGAGCGCGCCCAGCGCGGCATTGTCTACATCGATGAGATCGACAAGATTTCGCGCAAGTCCGACAACCCCTCCATCACCCGCGACGTGTCGGGCGAGGGCGTTCAGCAGGCGCTGCTCAAGCTGATCGAAGGCACCATGGCCAGCGTGCCGCCGCAGGGCGGGCGCAAGCACCCCAACCAGGATTTCCTGCAGATCGACACGACCAACATCCTGTTCATCTGCGGTGGCGCCTTCGCCGGCCTCGAGAAAGTGATCGAGCAGCGCACCGAAGCCTCGGGCATCGGCTTTGGCGCCTCGGTCAAGAGCAAGAAGCAGCGCAGCCTGTCCGACATGTTCCGCGAGGTCGAGCCGGAAGACCTGATCAAGTTCGGCCTGATCCCCGAACTGGTCGGCCGCATGCCGGTGGTGGCCACCCTGACCGAGCTGTCCGAGGACGCCCTGGTGCAGATCCTCACCGAGCCCAAGAACGCGCTGGTCAAGCAATACAGCAAGCTGCTGGCCATGGAAGGCGTCGATCTGGAGATCCGCCCCAATGCCTTGAAGGCCATCGCCAAGAAGGCGCTGGCCCGCAAGACCGGCGCGCGGGGCTTGCGCTCCATCCTGGAGCAATCCCTGATCGACACCATGTTCGAGCTGCCCAATGCGACGAACGTGGACAAGGTGGTGGTCGACGAGTCCACCATCGAAGAGAACAAGCCGCCCTTGCTCGTCTATCGCGAAGCCGCGAAAAAGGCGTGAGGGCTGGGCTTTTGAGGGCTTGAAATTGGCTGTAGCCCCTCCACACTGCGAGGGGTAGAGAAAGGATTTTCATGTCCGGTCACGTTCCCCTTCCCGCCATGCCGATCGAGCTGCCGCTTCTGCCGCTGCGCGACGTCGTGGTGTTCCCGCACATGGTCATTCCGCTGTTCGTGGGACGGCCCAAGAGCATCAAGGCCCTTGAGGCCGCCATGATCGCGGAGCGGCGCATCATGCTGGTGGCGCAAAAGGCCGCCGCCAAGGATGAACCCTCGGCCAGCGACATGTTCGAGGTCGGCTGCGTCTCGACCATCTTGCAGATGCTCAAGCTGCCCGACGGCACCGTGAAGGTGCTGGTCGAGGGCCAGCAGCGCGCGCGTGTCGACCTCATCACCGACGGCGAGCAGCATTTCACCGCCAACGTCACGCCGGTCGAGGCCGGGCAGGCCGATGTCTCCAGCGAGGTCGAGGCCTTGCGCCGCGCGGTCATGCAGCAGTTTGACCAATACGTCAAACTGAACAAGAAGATCCCGCCCGAGATCCTCACCTCCATCTCCAGCATCGACGACCCGGGCCGCCTGGCCGACACCATCGCCGCGCACCTTCCGCTCAAGCTCGAGAGCAAGCAGGTGGTGCTCGACCTGTCCGACGTGAAAGCCCGCCTGGAGAACCTGTTCGAGCAGATCGAGCGCGAGGTCGACATCCTCAACGTCGACAAGCGCATCCGCGGCCGCGTCAAGCGGCAGATGGAAAAGAACCAGCGCGACTTCTACCTCAACGAGCAGGTCAAGGCCATCCAGAAGGAGCTCGGTGAAGGCGAAGAGGGCGCCGACATCGACGAGATCGAGAAAAAGATCAAGGCGGCCAAGATGCCGCAGGACGCGCGCAAGAAGGCCGAAGCCGAGCTCAAGAAGCTCAAGCTGATGTCGCCGATGTCGGCCGAAGCCTCGGTGGTGCGCAACTACATCGAGGTGCTGACCAGCCTGCCCTGGAGCAAGCGGACCAAGATCAAGCACGACCTGCCCTTTGCCGAGGACGTGCTCAACGAGGACCACTATGGCCTGGAGAAGGTCAAGGACCGCATCCTCGAATACCTCGCGGTGCAGCAGCGCGTGGACAAGGTCAAGGCGCCCATCCTGTGCCTGGTCGGCCCTCCAGGTGTCGGCAAGACCTCGCTCGGCCAATCCGTTGCCAAAGCCACCGGCCGCAAGTACGTGCGCATGGCGCTCGGCGGCATGCGCGACGAGGCCGAGATCCGCGGCCACCGCCGCACCTACATCGGCGCGCTGCCGGGCAAGGTGCTGCAGAGCCTGTCCAAGGTGGGCACGCGCAACCCGCTGTTCCTGCTCGACGAGATCGACAAGCTGGGCACCGACTTCCGCGGCGACCCGTCCAGCGCGCTGCTGGAGGTGCTCGACCCCGAGCAGAACCACACCTTCAGCGACCACTACGTCGAGGTCGACTTCGACCTGTCCGACGTGATGTTCGTGGCCACCTCCAACTCGATGAACATTCCGCCGGCGCTGCTCGATCGCATGGAGGTCATCCGCCTGTCGGGCTACACCGAGGACGAGAAGACCAACATCGCGATCAAGTACCTGCTGCCCAAGCAGATGAAGAACAACGGCGTGAAGGACTCGGAACTCGACGTCCGTGAAGACGCCATCCGCGACATCGTGCGCTACTACACCCGTGAAGCCGGCGTGCGTTCGCTCGAACGCGAGCTGTCCAAGATCTGCCGCAAGGTGGTCAAGGGCCTGCAGCTCAAGAAGATGACGCCGCAAGTGGTGGTCAATGGCGAAAACCTCAACGACTTCCTGGGCGTGCGCAAGTTCAACTACGGCCGCGCCGAGCAGCAGAACCAGGTCGGTCAGGTCGTGGGCCTCGCGTGGACCGAAGTCGGCGGCGACCTGCTCACCATCGAGGCGGCGCTGATTCCCGGCAAGGGTATTTTCACCCGCACCGGGTCGCTGGGCGACGTCATGAAGGAATCGGTCGAGGCCGCCCGCACCGTGGTGCGCAGCCGCGCGCGCGGCCTGGGCATCAAGGACGAGGTGTTCGAGAAGAAGGACATCCACATCCACGTGCCCGACGG
>JAZKDA010000188.1:0-11258 GCA_040387815.1 Pseudomonadota bacterium
TTCATGCCCTCGGTGCCCATGGCCATGCCGTCGGAGATGGTGGGCGTGCCGAAGATCTGCGGGTTGCCGCCGGCCTCTTCGATGCCCTTGACGGCCGCGTCCGCCAGCTTTTGCAGGCCGCTGTTGCAGGGGGTGATGGTGCTGTGGCCGTTGGCCACGCCGACCATCGGCTTGCCGAAGTCGGTTTCCTTGTAGCCCATGCCGTAGAACATGGAGCGGTTGGGCGCGCGCGACTTGCCCTGGGTGATGTTGTCGCTGCGAAGGTGCATCTGGATCGGCTTGGTGTCCATGGTGTCTCTCTTGGCCTGTGTCTGACGGATCAACAATTCAATCCGGCATTCTCGCATCAGCGCGCCGGGGCCCTCGCAGGCCGCATGGCGGCGGCACAATAGGCCGATGCTCACCTACCCGCAGATCGATCCCGTTGCCTTGCAGATCGGCCCCGTGGCCATCCATTGGTATGGCCTGACCTATGTGGTCGCTTTCGCCCTGTTCATGGTGCTGGCCCGCCTGCGGCTGCGCCACCCGCCGTTTGCCGGCATCAAGGGCCCGGGCGCCTGGAACGCCAAGGACGTCGAAGACCTGCTGTTCTTCGGCGTACTGGGCGTGATCATCGGCGGGCGGCTGGGCTATGTGCTGTTCTACAAGCCCATGTACTACCTGGGCAATCCGCTGGAAGTGCTCGCTGTCTGGAAAGGCGGCATGAGTTTTCATGGCGGCTTGCTGGGAGTGATTGCCTCGCAGTGGTGGTTCGCTCGTTCGCGCGGCAAACCCGTCTGGCAGGTGCTGGACCTGGTCGCCCCCTGCGTGCCCCTGGGCCTGGCCAGCGGGCGGGTGGGCAACTTCATCAACGGCGAACTCTGGGGCCGCCTGGCCGATCCGGCCTTGCCCTGGGGCATGGTGTTCCCGCACAGCGGCACCATGGCGCCGCGCCATCCCTCGCAGATCTACCAGTTCCTGCTGGAAGGGGTGCTGCTGTTCGTCGTGCTGTGGCTGTTCGCACGCCGCCCCCGCCCGCAGGCACAGGTGTCGGCCGCCTTTCTCATCGGCTATGGCGTGCTGCGCTTTGTCGCCGAGTACTTCCGTGAGCCCGATGCGTTCCTGGGGACCTTGTCACTGGGGCTGTCGATGGGGCAGTGGCTGTGCGTGCCCATGGTGGCCGCGGGGATCGCGCTGTGGGTGTGGTCGCTGCGCCAGCCCGTGCCGAAACCCGCAGGCTGAAGCCCGCGAGCTTGAGCCTGTTTCTTGATGTCACCCGCCATGTCGACTTCCTCCAACCTGTTTTCCGCGCTGCGTGCCGCCTTCCCCGCCGACCAGGGCAGCGTCGCCATCGAAACCGACGAGGGCCTGCACTACAGCTGGCGCGACCTCGACCGGGCCACGGCCATGCTGGCCAACCTGCTCCAGTCGCTCGATCTGCCGGCCGGATCGCGCATCGCCGCGCAGGTCGACAAGTCGGTCGAGGCGGTCATGCTCTACCTGGCCACCCTGCGTGCCGGCCATGTGTTCCTGCCGCTCAACACCGCCTACCAGAGCGCCGAGATCGAGTACTTCATCGGCAACGCCGAGCCCGCGGTGGTGGTGTGTACCCCGGGCAATTTCAGCTGGGTGAGCAAGATCGCCTTCAAGGCCGGAACGCGCAATGTGTTCACCCTGGGCGACGACCGCACCGGCACCCTGCTCGATCGTGCCGGGCATCACGGCGACGTGCACGAGCCGGTGCCGCGCGCCGCCGACGACCTGGCCGCCGTCATCTACACCAGCGGCACCACTGGCCGCAGCAAGGGCGCCATGCTTACGCACGGCAACCTGCTGTCCAACGCGCGCGTGCTGCAAGACTATTGGGGCTGGCAGCCCGGCGACGTGCTGATCCACGCGCTGCCGATTTTCCATGTGCATGGCTTGTTCGTGGCGGTGCATGGGGCCCTGATCAATGGCAGCCGGATGATCTGGTTCAACCGCTTCGACCCCAGGCGGGTGATCGCCCGTATGCCACAGGCCAGCGTGTTCATGGGGGTGCCCACGCTGTACGTGCGCATGCTCGCCGAGCCCTCGCTCACGAAAGAGGCGGCCGGCCCGATGCGCCTCTTTATCTCCGGCTCGGCGCCGCTGCTGATCGAGACCTTCAATGCCTGGCGCGAGCGGACCGGCCACACCATCCTCGAGCGCTACGGCATGAGCGAGACCATCATGCTCACCTCCAACCCCTATCGCGCGCAGGCTGGCGAGCGCCGTGGCGGCACGGTGGGCGTCGCCCTGCCCGGGGTCGGTGTGCGCGTGCGCGGCGACGACGGGCAAGACCTGCCGGCCGGCGAGATCGGCGGCATCGAAGTGCGCGGGCCCAATGTGTTCAAGGGCTACTGGCGGATGCCGGAAAAGACCGCCGAGGAGTTCACCCCCGACGGCTGGTTCAAGACCGGCGACGTCGGAAAGATCGATGCCGATGGCTACGTCACCATCGTCGGGCGCAGCAAGGACCTGATCATCAGCGGCGGCTACAACGTCTATCCCGCCGAGGTCGAGGGCTATCTCAATGAACTGCCCGGCGTGGCCGAGAGCGCACTCGTGGGCGTGCCGCACCCGGACTTCGGCGAGGTCGGTGTGGCGGTGGTCGTGCCGCGCGCGGGCGCCGCCGTCGACGGCGACGCGCTGATCGCAACGCTCAATACGCAACTGGCCAATTTCAAGATCCCCAAGCGCTGCTTCGTGGTGGGCGATCTGCCGCGCAACACCATGGGCAAGGTGCAGAAAAACCTGCTTCGCGAGCAGCACAAGGCGCTGTTCCGCTAAATGGCACGGCGGCTGCCCCGCCGGCGAATACGTTTCGGGGACTAATGACGAGGCGCAACGGTTACGTCGTGGTACTTTTGTTCGCCAGCCATTTTCGTCTTGTTACTTCGGTTGCGCTTGCCTTTGCGCCCTGCGCCCGACATGTCGATAGGCTAGCCACGAAGCCATGCATACCCCCGACGCCATCGAGTCCGTCACCGCACCTTCCGACGATCAGTACCGCCAGATCGTCGAGAGCGCGGTCGACTACGCCATCGTGAGCTGCGACCTCGACGGGCGCGTGACGAGTTGGAACGGGGGCGCCACCACGATGTTCGGCTGGGCCAGCCAGGACATTGTCGGCCAGAGCGTCGAGCGGCTCTTCACGCCCGCGGACGTGGCCGCCGGTGTTGCCGCGCAGCACCGCCGCACGGCCTTGGCCGAAGGGCGCGCCCTGGACGACCGGTGGCACATGCGCAAGGACGGCAGCCGCTTCTGGGGTTCTGGCGAGTTGATGCTCTTGCGCGGCGACGACGACGAGACCACGGGCTTCGTCAAGATCGTGCGCGACCGCACCGAGGAACGCCGCGAGGCGGCTGGCCGCCGCCAGCTCTCGATGGACCTGCGGTTCCTGGCCCGAGCGAGCGAGGAGCTGGCCGAGTTGTGCGACTACCAGACCACCCTGGACAAGGTCGCGCGCCTGTCGGTGCCTGATTTCGCGGACTGGTGTGCGGTGGACATTCTGGAGCCGGGCAACGTGCTCAATCGCGTGGCGACGGCGCATGTCGATCCGCGGCGTCTGGCACGGGCAGTGGCGCCTCACGGGCGCTATCTGCCAGACCCGGAGTCCAGGTTCGGGGTCTGGGAGGTGCTGCGCACGGGCCAGGCACGACTGGTCGAGGAGATGACACCCGAGCTGCAACAGCGGATCACATCCGACCCGGAGCGCCTGGCCATCCTGCGGGCCATGAAGTTGCGCTCATGGATCATCGCCCCCCTGGTCGCGCACGGCCATGCGTTCGGTGCGCTCACCTTCGCTATTTCCGAATCGCCGCGCCGCTACAACCGCGACGATCTCGCGCTGGCCCTGGACCTGGCGCGCCGTGCCGCGGTGGCCATCGAGAACGCCAAGCTGCTTCGGGCCCTGCGTGAGTCCGATCACGCCAAGGACGTGTTCATGGCCACCCTGGCCCACGAGTTGCGCAACCCGCTGGCGCCAATCTGGAACGGCCTGTCCATCATCCAGCGCGTCCCCGGCGACCGCCAACGTGTCGCCCAGGTCACCGGCATGATCGAGCGGCAGGTGGGCCAACTCACCCGGCTGGTGGACGACCTGCTGGACATCTCCCGCATCGGCACCGGCAAGATCGACCTGAAGAAGGAGCCCGTCAGCCTGGCGCGCATCATCGGCGCCGCCGTGGAGATGAGCCGGCCGCAGATCGAGGCGGCACACCACAAGCTGTCGCTGACTTTCCCGGACGAGCCGGTCGAGATCCTGGCCGACCCGGCGCGCATGGCGCAGGTGTTTGCCAACCTGTTGATCAACGCCGCCAAGTACACCCGGCGCGGCGGCAGCATCGCGTTGCGGGCAGAGACCCAGCCGACGCAGGTGGTGGTGTATGTGCGCGACAACGGCACCGGCATCGCGCCCGACATGCTCGGCCGCGTGTTCGGCTTGTACACCCAGGCCTCCCATCCCGATGAACGACGCCAAGGCGGCCTGGGCATTGGCCTGTCGTTGGTTGAAGGTCTGGTGCGTCTGCACGGGGGCACGGTGGAGGTACGAAGCCCTGGGTTGGATCTGGGCAGCGAGTTCATCGTCGCCCTGCCGCGGCTTGAGCCCGGTGCCCGGCCGCCCATGGCCGCCATGCCGATCGAGTGCGCGGTGACAGGCGGTGCGGCGCGCCGGATCCTGGTCGTCGACGACAACCTCGATGCGGCCGGCAGCGTGGCCGACCTGTTGGCCCTGTACGGCAACGAGGTCGATGTGGCCCACGACGGTACCGGCGCGGTGGAGCACACACGCAACTTCCGCCCCGACGTGGTGCTGCTGGACATCGGCCTGCCGGACATCAGCGGCTATGAGGCAGCCCGCCGTATCCGCAAGCTGGCGGGGGTACGCCAGCCGACGCTGATCGCTCTGACCGGCTGGGGCCAGCAGCAGGACAAGGAGCAGTCTGTGGCGAGCGGCTTCGATCACCACTGGACCAAGCCGGTCGATCCGGCGCGGCTGCTGGCACTGACCTCGCGGTGATGTCGCGGCGGCTGTCGGCCGATTCTGACGCTGGCGGGCTCCGCTCGTCTACATCCTGCTTCATTCGCCATTGAGGATAGTGTTTTGCCGGTCCGATGGATCGCAATCACGGAGACACACTCATGAGCGACAAACCAAGCGCCCGCCATCATCCGGGCAAGAGTCAGGCCCGCGGCTCTGGGGCGGTGCAGGCCGGCCACAGGCGCCAGCCGGACGAGCTTCCTGCACAACATCTGGGGAAGCCGGGCGCCGAAGCCGACATGGAGCTGCGGCCGCGCTTCATGGCACCCGACTATCGCGGCAGCGCAAAGCTCCATGGCATGACGGCTTTGATCACGGGCGGGGACTCGGGCATCGGCCGCGCGGTCGCGGTTCTGTACGCCAGAGAAGGCGCGGATGTCGCCATCGTCTACCTCAGTTCGCATCAAGACGCTGAGGAAACAAAGCGCTGCGTCGAACAGGAAGGGCGCCGCTGCCTGCTGATCGCCGGCGACGTCAAGAGTTCGGCCTTCTGCAGCCACGCGGTGGAACTCACGGTCCGCTCGTTCGGCAAGCTCGACATCCTGGTGAACAACGCCGCCTTCCAGGAGCACGCCGGAGAACTGGACGACATCACCGACGAGCGGCTTGAAGAGACCATGAAAACCAACATCTTCGGCTACATCTACATGGCTCGGGCGGCGATCGCTCACCTCAAGCGCGGTGGCAGCATCATCAACACCGGCTCGGTCGCGGGATTGCGGGGGAGCGCGCACCTGCTGGACTACGCGGCCACGAAAGGCGCAATTCATGCCTTCACGATGTCGCTGGCCAGCAATCTGGTGGACAAGGGTATTCGGGTCAACTGCGTCGCGCCGGGGCCGGTATGGACGCCGCTCAATCCGGCGGACCAGTCGGCCGAGCAAATGACGCAATTCGGCAAGAACACGGACATGAAGCGCCCGGCGCAGCCCGAGGAGTTGTCCCCCGCGTACGTGTTCCTGGCGGCGCCATGCTGCGCCAGCTACATCACGGGAATCGTGTTGCCGATCACCGGCTCGGTGGCAGGCACTTGATCAGAACAGCGCGCGCCCTGCGGTCAGTCCGAGCCATGTCATGGCGAGCGAACCGAGCAGGTGCATGGCCGACAATGCCAGGGCCGAGCCCGGCCGGCCCATTTGCAAGAGCGCCATGGTTTCGGCCGAGAAGGTGGAAAACGTCGTCAGTGCGCCGAGAAACCCAGTGACCAGCGCCAGCCTCCACGCCGGATCCATGTCGGGGTGCGCCTCCACCGCCGCCATTGCCACGCCCACCAGCAGCCCGCCGATCAGGTTGGCGCCGAGCGTGCCCAATGGCACCCAGGGATGCGAGGCATTGAGCCACAGCGACAGCCGCCAGCGGGCGAGGGCGCCTAAGCTCGCGCCCACGCAGATCACGGCCACATGCAGCACTGCCGTCATACGCGCCTGCGCTGGGCGGCCGGGGCGGGGGTCTTGGGCTGGTAATCGCACCAGCAAGCCACCGCGCATTCCCAACAGCGGGGTGTACGCGCCACGCATACATAGCGTCCGTGCAGGATCAACCAGTGGTGGGCATCGACCCGATAGGCCGGCGGCACGCGCTGGAGCAACGCTGTCTCCACCGCCAACGGATTCTTGCCAGGCGCCAGCCCGGTGCGGTTGCTCACGCGAAAGATGTGCGTGTCCACCGCCATGGTCGCTTCGCCGAAGGCCGTGTTCAGCACCACGTTGGCGGTCTTGCGGCCGACACCGGGCAGGGCCTCCAGCGCCTCGCGCGTGCTCGGCACCTGGCCGGCATGCCGCTCGACCAGGATGCGGCAGGTCTCGAACAGGTTGCGCGCCTTGGTGCGGTACAGGCCGATGGTCTTGATGCTGTCCTCCAGGCGAGGCAGTCCCAGATCGAGCATGGCCTGCGGCGTCGGGGCCAGCGGAAACAGCCGGCGGGTGGCCTTGTTCACGCCCACGTCGGTGGCCTGCGCCGACAGCAGCACCGCGGCGAGCAACTCGAACACGCTGGTGTACTCCAGTTCGGTCACGGGCGTGGGGTTGGCCGCCTTCAGCGTGGCGAAGAAGGGCTCGATGTCCTGCGCTCTCATGGGCGAGGAGTGTAGTCATTGCCTGGTCTCATAATCGATCAAGGACGCGCACCCCATGCATTTCGACTTCCACAACCCTTACCCCTCCACCCGCCTGCCGGTGTTCGCCCGCAACGCCGTGGCCACCTCGCACCCGCTGGCCGCGCAGGCCGGGCTGCGCATGTTGTACAAGGGCGGCAATGCGGTCGATGCCGCCATCGCGGCGGCGGCGGCCATGACCATCTGCGAGCCGGTGAGCAACGGCCTGGGCAGCGACGCCTTCGCCATCGTCTGGGACGGCCAAAGGCTGCACGGCCTCAACGCCTCCGGCCGCGCGCCAGCGGCCTGGAGCGCGGCCTACTTCCAGGGCCGTTACGGCGGCGGCGCGCGCACACCGCCCAAGCGCGGCATCGATTCGGTCACTGTGCCGGGCGCGGTCGCCGGCTGGGTGGCGTTGTCCGAGCGCTTGGGCACGCTGCCCTTTGCCGACCTGCTGGAGCCGGCCATCGAGATCGCCGAGCGCGGCTACCTGATGCCGGTGGTGGTGCAGCAAAAATGGGCCGCCGCCACGCCCGAACTGGGCTCGCTGCCCGGTTTCGCGCAAGCCTTCCTGCCCTGGGGGCGGGCTCCCAGGGTCGGCGAGCTGTTCCAGTTCAAGGCCGCCGCGCGCGGCCTGCGGGCCATCGCCCGCAGCAAGGGCGCGGCCTTCTATGGCGGCGAGATCGCGCAGGCGATCGAGCGCTTCGCGGCCGAGCAGGGCGGCAGCCTCACGGCGGCCGATTTCGCGGCTTATCGGCCTGAGTGGGTCACGCCGATCAGCCGCGACTACCGCGGCTACACGCTGCACGAGATTCCGCCCAACGGCCAGGGCATCGCGGCGTTGATCGCCCTGGGCATCCTGGAGAAGTTCGACCTGTCCGCGCTGGACGTGGACAGCGCCGACTCGCAGCACCTGCAGATCGAGGCCATGAAGCTGGCGTTCGCCGATGTCTATCGCTTCGTCGCCGAGCCGGCCAGCATGGAGGTGACGGCCCAGCAGATGCTCGACGACAGCTACCTGGCGAGCCGAGCCCGCCTGATCGACCTGCGGCGCGCGCAGGATTTCGGTGCGGGCAACCCGGTCAAGGGCGGCACCATCTACCTCACCGCCGCCGACCAGAGCGGCATGATGGTCAGCTTCATCCAGAGCAACTACATGGGCTTCGGCTCCGGCTGCGTCGAGCCGCACTTCGGCATCAGCCTGCAAAACCGCGGCCACGGCTTTGGCCTGCTGCCCGGCGCCAACCAGGTGGCCCCGGGCAAGCGGCCCTTCCACACCATCATCCCTGCCTTCCTCACGCGGGGCGGGCAGCCGGTCATGAGCTTCGGCGTGATGGGTGCCAACATGCAGCCGCAGGGCCATATGCAGACCGTGGTGCGCATGGTCGACTACGCCCAGAACCCGCAGGCCGCGTGCGACGCGCCGCGCTGGCGCTTCAACGCCGGCCTTGAGATCAACGTCGAGCACCAGATGGACCAGGCCGTCGTGCGGGAGCTGGCCGCGCGCGGGCACCGGGTGGAGGTGATCGAAGACAACTACCAGGATTTCGGCGCCGGCCAGTTCATCTAGCGTGCCGGCGACCCGGCCGTTGAGGGTTATGTGTGCGCCAGCGACGCGCGGCGCGACGGCCTGGTGGCCGGTTTCTGAGCGCCGGTCACGGCGCCAATTGACGCAGGGCGGCAAGGTGGCGGCGCGATTGCGCCAGCACGCCCTCGCGCACCGATTTCCACAGGGGCTGTGGAAACCCCTGCGGCAGTTCGCTGCGCACCTGTTCCAGCGCGCGTGGCGCGTCCAGGGCCAGCTGTGCCAACGCCTCTTGCGGAATGCCGGCCTCAACGGCCAGTGGCTGCCACTGGGCGGGTCCGACCCGGGTCAGGCGCCGTTCGCCGAGCTCGGGGCCCAAGGGCAGGGCCAGCCGGGCGTCGTCGATGCCCAGTTGGCGCAGGCCGGGCCCGATGATCGGCCAGGACGAGCGAATGCCGTACAGGGGTGCCAGGCGCCAGCCGCCGCCGCGCTCGAGAAACACCGAAAACTTCTTGGCGTGCGCGCCGGTGGCGCCCAGCATCCACAGCACGAACAAGGCCTTCACGAAGGTCGGCCCGTCGGCCTGGGCCCTGCGGCCCGAGCGCAGCACCCGCAGCAGGTCGCGAGCGCTGGGCGAGGCGGCGGTGGGCTCGTCGCCGGGGGCGGGCACGCCCAGGGACTGGCACAGGTCTTCCTGCGGCAGGCGAACCCAGGCCGGCGCCGGTGAGACGGACGCCGCCAGTCGGTCGAAGCGTTCGACCACGAGCACGGTGTGACGGCCGACGTTCGCGATGCCGCTCACGGCCACTGGCAGCCCGAACCCGGCCAGCACACGCCCGCACAACCACTCGTTCTCGACCGACTGGCGCATGTCGGCCCGCATATGGCCGACCTCGCCCAGCGGCAGCTTGAGGATGTGTGTGCTTGGCATGTCACCGCGGGGCAGCCACCAGCGCTCCTGGCGCAGCAGCAACGCCGTCTTGGGGCTCGCACCGGCCAGCGCCACGCGAGGCAAGGGCGGTGTGTCGCCGTGGGGTGCCTGCGGATCCGCGAGTGCGTCGAGCAATTTCTCCATGCGTGTCGTGTCCAGGGGGGCGGCGCTCGCGGCCGGCGGCTGCGCGTCGTGCGGGCAATGCAGTTGCAGTGCGCCGGCGCAGTCGCGGCCGCTGGTGCGCAACAGCTCGAAGGCGCTGGGGTCGACGGCGCCCCATTGCGCCCGCAGGCGCTGACGCACGCGCTCCGATGCGGGCAGCAAGTTCTCGAAGAAGTGCCGTACCGCATCGCTGCGGTGAGGCAGGTTGCCGGGCGCGAACGGCAGGGACAGCGACAGAGGGCGCGTGGCGGCGTCCGACAGCCAGGCCGAGTCGTACTGGAAGCGGTGCTCGTCGGCCTGGACGTGCCAGCTGCCGACACGCTGGCCATTGAACCAGGCGGCCAGGCGACCGTTGCCGGGGTAAGGACGGCGCCCGATCACCATGTGTCGGCTCCGATGTAGGGTGTAGCGGGTTCGTTGGCTTCGTGGCGCGGCGGTTCGGTTAGGACGAGGTGGCCACCCAGGGCTGTCACGTAGCGCGCGATCTGGTCGTAGCTGGTCAGCTCGGGCGCGGCCTCGATCCGTGCCACGCGTTTCTGGCTCACGCCCAGCAGCACCCCGAGTTCTTCCTGGGTCAGGCCGCGCGCCATGCGCAGAGAGCGCAAGATGATGCGCAGCTGAAGTGGGGTGTCGACGGGGAACACGGGAACAGTCCTCTCGGTATGAGAGAAAAATAGTACCCGCTAAAAAAGTATAAGTCAAATTACTACTTATAAGTAGTAAACCGCGCTAATTGCGACCTGGGCATGGGGCGCTGGCTGCCCGAGAAAGATTCTGTCACACGGCGTTTGGCTGAGCTGCGGTTGCAGCGCTGAGGCAGGGCAGAATGCCCCCTCTCATTCCATCGCGTTTCTCGCAAATCCCGTCCCTTTCATGCCGCTGTTCAAGAACCTCATTGCCTATCGAATCGCCCCCGAGTGGACGCCGCCGTCCGTCGAAACCCTTGAAGCCGAGTTGCTTCGCCTGGCCTTCCAGCCCTGCGGGCCGACCCAGGCGTTGTCCGTGGGTTGGGTGCCGCCGCGCGGCGAAGACAACGGGGCGATGGTCGAGACCGTGGCCGGCCACTGGATCATGAAGCTGGCCGTCGAGCGAAAGGCGGTGCCGGGTGGCGCCGTGCGCGACGAGCTGGAGGCGCGCTGCAAGGCCATCGAGGCGCAGCAGGGCCGCAAGCCCGGACGCAAGGAGAAGGCCGAGCTCAAGGAAGAGATCGTCCACAGCTTCCTGCCCCGCGCCTTCAGCAAGCGCGCCGCGCATGTGCTGTGGCTGGACGCCGCCAACCGCCTGCTGCTGGTGGCCGCCTCCAGCACCCGCGCCTCCGAGCCGGTGCTCAAGCAGCTGTCGGACGCCTTGGCCGAGGTCCGCCATGTGCTGCCGCTGGCGCCGCTCAACACCGCCACCTCGCCCTCGGCGGCGATGGCGCATTGGCTCACCACCCAGGAGGCGCCGGCTGGTTTCACGGTTGACCGCGATCTGGAGCTCAAGAACGCGGGTGAAGAAAAATCCG
>JAZKDA010000188.1:11268-16270 GCA_040387815.1 Pseudomonadota bacterium
GGCAAGGTGTCGTTCGTGCTCACCGAGACCTTGGTGCTTCGCAAGCTTGACCTGCACGGCGTGGACGACAACCTGGGCAAGGACAATGGCTTCGACGCCGACGCGGCCATCGCCACGGGCGAGCTGTCACAGCTGTTGCCCGACCTGCTGGACGCGCTCGGGGGCGAGGTTCCCCTGGGCGTGCCGGCGCCGATGGCGGCGCCCGTGCCCGCCGCGGCGGTGCCGGCCGCAGCCGGCCCGGCCCCCTGGGAAGACGAGGTCGCCGCCTAGCCGCTTCCTCCACAATGTCAGTCTTCGCGTCACGTTTCCTGCCCACCATGCCACTGCAATTCGCCGACCGCCTCAACAACGTTGAAACCTCCGCCATCCGCGAGCTGTTCAAGCTGCTCGGCAAGCCGGGCATCATCAGCTTTGCCGGCGGGTTCCCCGACAGCGCGATGTTCGACATCGAGGGCCTGCGCGCCGCCAGCACCCAGGCGCTGGCCGACAACCCCGGCGCGGCGCTGCAGTACGGCGCCACCGAAGGCTATGAACCGCTACGCGCCGAGCTGGCCGGCTTCATGCGGGCCAAGGGCATCGCCGACCTCGCGCCCGCGCAGCTGATCGTCACCACCGGCAGCCAGCAGGCGCTGGACCTGCTGGGCAAGACCCTGGTGTCGCCTGGCGACAAGGTCATCGTCGAGGGGCCGACCTTCCTGGCCACCATCCAGTGTTTTCGCCTTTACGGCGCGCAGGTCATCAGCGCGCCGATCGACGGCCAGGGTGTGCAGGTGGACAAGCTGGAGGCGCTGATTGCAGAGCACCGGCCCAAGTTCGTCTACCTCATCCCCACCTTCGGCAACCCCAGCGGCGCGCTGCTCACGCTGGGGCGCCGCAAGCGGGTGCTGGAGCTGGCCGTGAAGTACCAGACGCTGGTGGTGGAGGACGATCCTTATGGCGACCTTTACTTCAAGGACGCGCCGCCGCCCACTTTGCTGGCCCTCAGTCAGCAGGTGCCAGGCAGCCGCGAACTGGTGGCCTACTGCGGCAGCCTGAGCAAGGTGCTCAGTCCCGGCCTGCGGGTGGGTTGGCTCATCGCCCAGCCCGAGCTGCTGTCACGTGCCGTCATGTGCAAGCAGTTCAGTGACGCCCACACCAGCACCTTCGCGCAGGCCACCGCGGCCGAGTACCTCAAGGCCGGCCGCATGCCGGCCACCTTGCGTCACGTGCGGCAGGTGTATGCGCAGCGCGCGCAGGCCATGGCCGCGGCGCTGCGGCGCGAGCTGGGCGACGCGATCGAGTTCACAGAACCGCAGGGCGGCCTGTTCCTGTGGGCCCGCCTGACCGGCGCGGGCGGCCGCGTGGCCGATGCGGGTGAGTTCGCCAAGCGGGCGCTGGACCAGGGTGTGGCCTTCGTGCCCGGCGCGCCATTTTTCGCCGCCAATCCGGATCTGGCCAGCCTTCGCCTGAGCTTCGCCACGGCCGACGTGGCCAAGATCGAAGAGGGCATGGCCCGCCTGGGCAAGGCGCTTTGACCATCGGGTCGCGCAGTAGATTTATTCACCCCTTCGTCCAGGTGAAGACCCGCACCGGCGGCACGTTCACCATCTCCCACTCCATTTGCGGGGCGCCGAGGTAAGGCCGCATGAAATCAGCCACGTGGGCGCGCACCTGGTAGGCCACGAAGCGCCCGCCCGGCGGCAGCACCCGCGCCACCGTGGCGGCGATGCGGTCGGACACCTCGGGCGGCATGGTCGAAAACGGAATACCCGACACGATCGCGTCGGGCGGTGGCAGTCGGCGGTTGTCCAGGAACTCCTCCAGCTGCTGGGCGCCACCGAGCTCCAGTGAAAGACGGGCGTCGCTCAGGCTGCCGCTGAGGTGGCGATGGAAGCGTGCGTCGAGCTCGATGGCCAACAGGCGTGCATCGGGCTGCATCGCGCGCAGCAGCGCCGCCGTCGTGCCGCCGGTGCCGGGCCCCAGTTCCACCACGGTTGCGGCCTGCGCGATGGCCGCGCTGCGCACCAGCCGCTGTTCGAGGCGCCGCGAGCTCGGCACCACCGAGCCGACCTGGGCCGGGCTGCGCACGAACCCCCGCAGGAACTCGGCGCTGTCGCGCAAGGGTCCGATGGGCAGAGCGCGGGCGATGGCGGCGGGCCGTGAGGGCCGGGCGACGCGTGGTTCGTTCATGGGCATGGGACTGAGGGTGAAGCAGGGCGTGGCGGGATTCTGCCCGGAAAGCGCCTGCACAGGTGTCGGACGGCGGGCGGCTTGCAATCGAGCGTGGCCGCCACAGATGGGGGGCATGAACTCACCGCTGCACGTCGTCTGCCCCCATTGCCGGGCCGTCAACCGCGTCCAGCCGGCCCAGCTGGCGCAGGCGCCGGACTGCGGCCGCTGCAAGGGCGTCCTCTTCACCGGCCATCCTCTGGCCCTGGACGAGGCCGGCTTCGAGCGGCACGTCTCCCGCAGCGACCTGCCGGTGCTGGTGGACTTCTGGGCGCCATGGTGCGGACCCTGCCGCATGATGGCGCCGGCCTATGAACAGGCGGCGGCCCAGCTCGAGCCGCAGATCCGGGTGGTGAAGGTCGACACCGAGCAGGCGCAGTCGCTGGGCGCGCGGCTGGGGATCCGAAGCATTCCCACCCTGGCTTTGTTCAGCCAGGGCCGTGAGGTCGCCCGGCAGGCGGGTGCGATGACGCGCGCCGCCGACATCGTGGCCTGGGCGCGTCAGCACGCAGCGCGGCGGTGAAAGGCTGAGCCCGCGGGCGTTTCGAACGCCATAATTGCCGGCATGAGCCTGTTCAAGAGGATCTTCCGTGACAAGGCCGGGGCGGAGCCCTCGCAGCCCGCTTCCTCGTCCGGATTCGAGGATAGCGATAACGATTCTGTGCAGGGCGAGCCCTCGCGTGGCCCCGGCCGGCGCGAGGCGGTGCACATGGTGCTGCGAGAGACCATGCGCCAGCACGGCATCCCGGCCGACTGGATCGAAGGGCGCACCCTCAAGCTGGTCGACCCAGTGCGCGCCACCACCGGTACCTATGTCACCTTGGTGATCAAGGGCGGGCAGGACCGGCTGTTGACGTACGTGCCCGCCTTCCAGGCGAGTTTCCGGGAAGCGATGGCCCGGTTCGATCCTCGCGTCACCGACTGGCTGCGCGGCGTGAGCTGGGAGTTCGCCGATGGCAGCACGGCACCAGCGGCCGCGCAGACCAAGGCCAAGGCCCCCCCGGCCGAGGCCCCGGCCAACAGCGGCTTCGACCCCACGCCGTCGCTGATTCCGACGCCCCAGTCGCCGGCCGAAGCCGACCAGCTCGAGCAGGATCTGCAGGCCTTGTTCGCCATCCGCGACGCGGCACTGCGCCCGTCCGACGCCCCGCCCCAGGACTTCCAGGCGACCCGACCGGCCCCGTGATCGCCCTGGCCGCGGCCGGTGACGCGCCGGCGCTTCCGGCGTTGCTATAGTCCGCCGCCAATGAGCCACGATCCCCACCCGACCGATCGGCGCCAGCTGATGCGGCTGGCCTGCGCCACGGCCATGGCGGGGTGGCTGCCGCGTTGGGCCACTGCGCAGCGGCGCTGGTCGTTCGATCCGTTTTCGCTGGGCGTGGCCAGTGGCGCGCCGGCGCCTGAATCGGTGGTGCTGTGGACGCGGCTGGTGGCGCCGGGCTGGCTCGACGCGCTGGGCGCCGAGCCGGTGCCAGTGCGCTGGGAAGTGGCGCACGACGAGGCTTTCACGCGCCTCGTGCGCCATGGCGAGGCGGTGGCCAGCGCCGAGTTGGCGCACAGCGTGCATGTCGAGGTGGACGGGCTCGCGCCTGACCGCTGGTACTTCTATCGCTTCATCAGCGGTGACGCCGTCAGTGCGACCGGACGCACCCGCACACTGCCGGCGCCGGGCGCATTGGCGCAGCGGCTGCGGCTGGGCTATGCCTCCTGCCAGCGCTGGGAGCACGGCCACTACGGGGCCTACCGCCACATGCGCGAGGAGGGCCTGGACTTCGTCACCTTTCTGGGCGACTACATCTACGAATACCCCAACGCCACCGCCGCGGTGCGCAACTTCCCCACACTGGGCCTGGTGCACACGCTGGGTGAGTACCGCCAGCGCCATGCATTGCACCGAAGCGACCCTGCCCTGCAAGCCATGCACGCGGCCTGTCCCTGGCTGGTGACCTGGGACGACCATGAAGTGCAAAACGACTATGCGGGCGCGCATGCCGGCGACGCCCGCCCGCTGGGCCTCAATGGGGCGGCTGACTTCCTGGCGCGGCGCAATGCCGCCTATCAGGCCTTCTACGAGCACATGCCGCTGCGGCCCTCGGCCTTTGTACGTGCCCTGACGGACGTGCAGGTGCGGCTGCACACCCGCTATCGCTTCGGCCAGCTTGCCGACTTGATCCTTCTGGACAACCGGCAGTTCCGCGACCCGCAGGTCTGCGGCCATCCGAACCGGCTGGCCGGCCTGGTCGACCCCGACACCTGTCCCGCGCTTGGGGATCCCGGCCGCACGCTGCTGGGCGCGGCGCAGCTGCAATGGCTGGACGCTGCCTTCGCCTCGGCCACGCCGGGCTGGACGGTGGTGGGCCAGCAGACCTTGTTCGGCCAGCGCGACGCCCGCATCGGCCCAGGCGCGCGCCTGTGGAACGACGGCTGGGACGGCTATGCCGCCGCCCGCTCGCGCGTCACGCACTCGCTCGAGCGGCACCGCGTCGCCAACCCGGTGTTCCTGGGCGGCGATGTACATGAGAACTGGGTCGGCCACGTAAAGGCCGACTACAACCGTCCCGACAGCGACACCCTGGGTGTGGAGTTCTGCGGCACCAGCATCACTTCGCGCGCCAGCGGCGCTGCGCAAGTGCCCAGGCGGCTTGCCGAGAACCCGCACTACATCTTCGCTGACGGCTCGCGCCGGGGATATGGCGTGGTCGACTTCAGCCCGGCGGGTTTGACGACCACGCTGCGGGTGGTGACCGACGCCACCCAGGCCGACACGCCCATCGAGACCCAGGCCCGTTTCGTG
>JAZKDA010000189.1:0-13397 GCA_040387815.1 Pseudomonadota bacterium
GCTCCAGGCCCATGCCGGTGTCCACGCAGGGCGCGGGCAGCGGCTTGACCGAGCCGTCGGCCTGCATGTCGAACTGCATGAACACGTTGTTCCAGATCTCGATGTAGCGGTCGCCATCCTGATCGGGGCTGCCCGGGGGGCCGCCCGCCACCTCGGGGCCGTGGTCGAAGAAGATCTCGGAGCACGGGCCGCAGGGGCCGGTGTCGGCCATCATCCAGAAGTTGTCGGAGGCGTAGCGCGCGCCCTTGTTGTCGCCGATGCGCACCACGCGCTCGGGCGGCAGGCCGATTTCCTTGGTCCAGATGTCGTAGGCCTCGTCGTCTTCCTGGTACACGGTGGCCAGCAGGCGCTCGGGCGGCAGCTTGTACACGGTGGTCAGCAGCTCCCAGGCCCAGTGCAGCGACTCGCGCTTGAAGTAGTCGCCAAAGCTCCAGTTGCCCAGCATCTCGAAGAAGGTGTGGTGGCGCGCGGTGTAGCCCACGTTCTCCAGATCGTTGTGCTTGCCGCCCGCCCGCAGGCAGGCCTGCACGGACGCGGCCCGCACATAAGGGCGCTTGTCGCTGCCCAGGAACACGTCCTTGAACTGCACCATGCCCGAGTTGGTGAACATGAGCGTGGGGTCGTTGCCCGGCACCAGCGGGCTGGATTCGACCACCGTATGCCCCCGCGCGGCAAAAAACTCCAGGAAGGTCCTGCGGATGTCGGCAACGGTGAACGGGGGCTTTTTGTCGGAGGAGCTCATGGGTGTGCGCAAGTGGGCCGAAGGGCGCCATGACTGGCGCGCTGGCGAAACTTTCAATTATAAGTTTGGGCGCCCCGGCCCCCGGGGGTCACCCCCGCCCACGCGCGCCGGTCGACATCAGTGCGCCATCAGCACCGGCACCGTCATCGATTGCAGCACCGTGCGGCTCACGCCGCCCAGGACCCACTCGCGCGCGCGGCTGTGGCCGTAGCAGCCCATCACCAGCAGGTCGGCCCCCAGGTCGGACACACGCGACATCAGCAGGTCCCCCAGGTCGCCCGGCTCGCCCGGGTCGCGATGCCAGGTGGCCGCAACGCCATGGACCTTCAGGTAGTGGTCCAGGCTGAGGGCCTTGCCGCTGACTTGCGCCGCCTGCCCGGCGCCCCAGGTCAGGATATGCACATGCGACGCCCGCGCCAGAAACGGCAGTGCGGCTGCCACGGCGCGCACGGCCTGCGGGGTGTCTTTCCAGGCAATGGCCACGGTGCCGCCGGGCTCGGACGACAGGCCGATGTAGGGCACGACCAGCCCGGGGCGGCCGCTGTCGGCCAGCACGTCGGCCACGAAATCCGTCGGCACGCAGCGAGCGGCCGGGTCCTCGCCGTCGGGCTGGCCGAGCACCAGCAGGTCGGCAAAGCGCGCCTGCTGCGCAAAATTGATCGCGGCGGGGCCCTCTTCGGCGTGCGCCGAGGTCACGGCCGGGCCGAGCTTGCTCACTTCGGCGTCGAAGGCACGCATGACCTTGGCGCGCCTTTCGTCCTCCATCTTGACCAGATCGGCCGCCAACGAGGGGCCCATTTCGGGTGCGTAGGGCAGCTCCAGGTAGGTGGGCGTCACGGCATACAGGGCCGCGACTTCCGCGCCGTGCCGCTGCGCGATCTCACGCGCCAGACCGACGCGGTGCATGGCACCCGCGGTCGGATCGAGATGGACCAGAATCTGGCGAAGGGACGAGGTCATGGAAGCGCTCCTGCGGAATGGACACTTCCACGATACGCGCTGCCCACCAGCCTGAGGCTTGACGTGCGTCAAAGACACGCAAGCGAAAGTATCGTTCTCAGGTCGAGCGCCAACTCAGCGGCCCGTCGGTGCAAGCCCTAGTTGGCACAAGAGAGAATAAGCGGTAACTTCCAAACCGGCCAGTCTTTTTCTTAGCCGCTGTGGCTCGAAGGCCGCCGAATGGAGTACGGATGACGACGACGATGGTGACGAGTTTCTGCAGGGCGTGCACGGCGTACTGCCCGATCACGGTCACGGTGACCGATGGCCGTGTGACCAAGGTCGACGGTGACGTAGAGGCGCCGGAGTACGACGGCTACACCTGCCCGAAGGGCCGAGCCCTCCCCGAGGTGACCCATGGGCCCGGTCGGCTGATTCGGAGCATGAAGCGCAAGCCGGACGGCAGCTTCCAGCCCATCGGGTCGCAGACCGCGGTTCAAGAAATCGCCACCAAGCTGCGCCAGATCATCCAGGAACACGGCCCGCGCGCCGTGGCGCTGTACATCGGCAACGGTACGACGCAGCACCCCTTCGGCGTGGTCATGGGGAGCGCGCTCTTGCAGGCGCTGGGCTCGCCGATGTTCTTCACGCCCACAACGATCGACAAGCCCGCCGAGAAGATCAGCGCGGCGATGCACGGGCATTGGATCGCGGGAGGACAAAGCTTCGAAGAGTCCGACACCTGGATGCTGATCGGGGCCAACCCGGTCATCTCGAAGTCGAATGGGGTTCCCTACAACAACCCGGGCATGCGCCTGAAGCAGGCGGTGGCCCGCGGCCTGAAGCTCATCGTGGTCGACCCGCGCCGATCCGATTGCGCCCGGCGCGCCCATGTGCACCTGCAAGCGCTTCCCGGCGAAGACCCGACCATCCTGGCCGGGATGATCCGCATCATCATCGCCGAGCGCCTGTACGACTCCGACTTCCTGGCGGAAAACGTCGCCGGCTTCGATGCGCTCAAGGCCGCGGTGGAGCCCTATACGCCAGAGTATGTCGCCGAGCGCGCCGGCATTGCGCAGGCGGACTTGATCGAGGCGGCACGCACCTTCGGGCGGGCCAAACGCGGCATGGCCATCTGCGCCACAGGTCCCAGCTTTTCGATGCGCAGCAACCTCAGCTTTTACCTGGCGCATTGCCTGAACAGCATCTGTGGCCGATGGGCCAAGGCGGGCGAGCGAGCGGTTTATCCGAACGTGCTCCTGCCGGCGTTCACGCCCAAGGCGCAACCCCTTCCGCCCACCCCGTACTTCGGCAAGGAGACCATGCGTGTGATGGGCCTGCGCGAATCCCTGTCAGGCATGCCGACGGCTGCACTGTGCGACGAGATCCTGCTCGAAGGCCCGGGACAGGTCAAGGCGCTGATCTGCCTTGGCGCGAATCCCGTTTCCGCCTTTCCGGATCAGCGCAAGGCCGAACAGGCGATGGGCGCCCTCGAACTGCTGGTGTCGCTGGACGTGACGTTTTCGGCGACGGCCAAGCTCGCGCACTATGTGGTCGCGCCGCCGACGCCCTTGGAGCAGCCCGGCCTGACCTACCTCACCGAGGCCTTCAAGTACACCGGCGAAGCGCGGGGGTTCCAGAACTATTGGGCCCAGTACACGCCACCGGTCGTGAGCCCGCCGGCTGGCTCCGATGTCATGCCGGAGCACGAGTTTTTCTTCCGCGTCGCGCAAGAGCTGGGGCTGTCACTCACGTGGACCAACTATTTCGGGCTCGGAAAATTCATCGAATGCCCGACCGAGACGTACCCGCTGGACATGAGCAAGGTGCCTGACCTCGATGACCTCTTCGAGCTGGCAACCACGAATTCACGTGTCCCGCTCGAGGAAGTGAAAAAGCATCCGCACGGCAAGAATTTCGATATCGACGTGAAAGTCGCGCCCCGCGATGCGGACTGTACGGCCCGGTTGGACGTGGGTAACGCATCCATGATGGAGGAGCTGGTTGAGGTCAGGTCCGAGGATTTCCGCGCCAAGCGCCAGAACCGAGAATTCCCTTTCACACTGGTCTGCAGACGGGCAAACCATGTGCTCAACTCGATCGGCACCGACCTTCCCGGCCTTCAAAGGGCGAGGTCGCACAACCCGATCTACATGAATCCGCAGGACATGGCGGCCACGCAGTTGCAAGACGGGAGCGTTGTGCGGATTCGCTCGAAGAACGACACGGTGCTGGGCATCGCCGAAGCCGACGAGTCGCTGCGGCCCGGTGTGGTCGCCATGACGCACGGCTACGGCGCGCGCGGCCCGGCCGCCGAACTGGATCCGCGCCTTGCGGGCACCAATGTGAACCTGCTGATGCACCTGGACGAGTACGATCCGATCACGGGCATCCCCCGAATGAGCGACCTCCCCGTGGCGATCACGGCCCAGGCGCACTGATTCACGCTGAACGACACATGACTTCATACGACTACAAAACCCTCAAGGTCACAAGCGGCGAAGGCTTCGCCACTATCGTCCTGAACCGCCCCGACAAGCGCAACACCCTGTCGAGCGAGCTGCGGCGCGAAATGGCAGCCGCCATTGCCGTCCTGGAGGCCGACCCCGAGGTGCGCGTCCTCATCATTACTGGCGCGGGGCGCGCATTCACCGCCGGCATGGACCTGGAAGAGTGGGCGGTGTCCACCGAGATCGCGGCCGGCGCCTACGACCACGACCCGGTCGCCGCCTTGCTCTCGTTCTCCGGGCCCGTCATCGGTGCCGTCAACGGCATGGCGGTCACCGGCGGCGTCGAGATCGCCGTGGCCTGTGACCTGCTCGTCGCGTCCACCGAAGCAAAGTTTGCCGACACGCATGCCGTCGTCGGCCTGTTGCCCGGCTGGGGCGGCTCGGTGCGCCTGGCGCGGCTGATCGGCCTGAACCGGGCCAAGGAGCTGGCACTCACCGGCCGATTCATGAACGCGCAAGAGGCACTGGCCTGGGGCATGGTCAACCACGTGGTTGCGCCAGACCAGCTGATGGCAAAGGCCGAGTCGATCGCCCGCCAGATGGCGGCGGCCGCGCCCGAGACGCTCAAGGCGTACAAGCGCCTGCTCGACGACGAAGCCGCCCTGCCATTCAAGGAAGCCCTGGCGCTCGAGCGTCGCACCTCGTTCGACAACAATTCCAAGGTCAAGAGCGCCGACATCGATGCGCGGGTCGCCGCGATGGTGGCCCGGCGCAAGCAGGCCGCATCCGGTGGCTGAGTGATGGACGCCAGGCCGAGCTGGCACGCGTACTGGTCTGATCTCACCATCTGCGCGATGCTCGACAGCGCGGTCGTGCGCTTTCCTGGCAAGGACGCCATCGTCGCCTATCGTGCCGACCGCGATGGGCCGGTGCGCCTGACCTACCGTGAGTTGGGCGCGCGCGTCGATCGGGCGGCAGGATCGCTGCGCGCCTTGGGCGTGGGTCGCGGCGATGTGGTGGGCGTCCAATTGCCCAACTGGTGGGAGTTCGTCGTGGCGGCACTGGCCTGCGCGCGGCTGGGTGCGGCGGTCAGCCCGCTGATGCCGATCTTCCGCGAGCGCGAGCTGCGGATGATGCTGGCCCAGAGCGAAGCCAAGGTGTTGATCGTCCCTGCGGTGTTTCGCGGCTTCGACCATGCCGCGATGGCCCAGGCGCTGCGGCCAACGCTGCCCGCGCTGCGGCACGTGTTCGTGGTCGACGGCGACGGGCCCGAGGCCTTCGACAGCCTCTTGACCAACCGCGCCGTCGTTGCCGTGCCATCCGGCCAGGCCATCGGCCCCGACGACATGGCGCTGCTCATGTTCACATCTGGCACCACCGGCGAGCCCAAGGGGGTGATGCACACCTGCAAAGCGCTGGTCGCGTGCACCGACTCGCTGGCCAACGGGTTTCACCTGGACGCACACGACGTGCTGCTATGCGCCACGCCGCTTGGCCACATGGCCGGCTTCGCCGCCCTCATGCTGCAGGCACTGCGCCTGGGAGCCACGCTGGTGCTGCAGGATGTGTGGGAGGGGCGCCTGGGCGTTGCGATCATGCAGGCCGAAGGCGTGACGCACATGGTCGCGTCCACGCCCTTCCTGGCCGACATTTGCGACGCGGTGGCCGGCGGCATGGCGCGGCCAGAGCGGCTGCGAACCTTTCTGTGCGGCGGCGCGCCCATACCGCCGGTGCTGATCGAGCGCGCCGCGCGCGAGGTCAAGCTGGCCGTTTCCTCCCAGTACGGCTGCACCGAAACACTGTCGACGGCCCTGACCGAGCCCGAACGCTCGTCGGAAAAATCCGCCAGCACCGACGGCCGAACCTTGCCGGGCGTCGAGATCCGCATCACCGACGACACCGGCCGAGCCTTGCCCGTCGGGCAGACCGGCCGTCTCAAGGTGCGCGGCGCCCAGATGTTCGTCGGCTACTACAAGCGGCCCGACCTCGCCGCATTCGACTCTGAAGGCTGGTTCGACACCGGCGATCTCGCCTACATGGACGACGAGGGCTACATCCGCATCAATGGTCGTACGAAAGACGTGCTGATTCGTGGCGGCGAGAACATCCCGGTGGTCGAGATCGAAAACCTGCTGCATCGGCACCCGGCGGTAGAGGCCGCCGCCATCGTTGGCTACCCGGATACGCGGCTTGGAGAGCGCGCTTGCGCTTTCGTGGTGCTGCGGCCCGGGGCATCGCTGGACCTGGCGGCCGTTCAGTCCTACATGGACGAATGCCGGGTTGCCAAGCAGTATTGGCCCGAACGCGTCGAGCAAATCGACCGCATGCCGCGAACGGCCAGCGGCAAGGTTCGCAAGTTCGCTCTCAAGGAGCTGCTGGGCAAGCTCGGTTGAACCAGGCACCCCGGCCCGTCCGAGTGGGCCTGAGTGGACCTGGGTGGCCCCGGCTAGGGCAAGACCCTAGTTTCCAAACCGTCTGGTCGGTAAATAATTAGCCATGGCCCGGCACGGTCTCCGGCGAGGCTCAATTCAAGAGGAAACAACGATGGATCGTCGACAGTTCGTTCGGGTGGTCAGCGCGGCCACCGCAATCAGCACGCTGGGCCATACGGCGTGGGCTCAACCCGCTGGCAAGGTCGTTAAGGTGGTGGTGCCGTTCCCCGCGGGCGGCTCGGCCGACGCCATGGGGCGGCTGCTGGCGCTGCATCTCCAAGGCAACTACGCAGCCAACGTCGTCGTGGAAAACCGCGTTGGCGCGGGGGGACGCATCGGCACCTTGTCGGTGCGCAATGCCGAGCCGGACGGCACGACGATGCTGGTGAATTCATCGACACCGATGACGCTGTATCCGCACGTGTTCAACAAGCTGGGCTACGACGTCACCAAGGACTTCGTCTCTGTCTGCCAGCTCACCAACATGATCTACGGCCTCGCTGTGGGCCCGGCGGTGCCCAACAGTATTCAGACCTTGGGCGAGCTGGTGGCCTGGTTGAAGCAGCACCCCGAGAGCGCGAAGTTCGGCGGTGCCGGCGTGGGCACCGGGCCGCACTTCCTGGGGCTGCAGGTGGCAAAGGAGATCGGGATACCGCTGGAGTTCGTGCCCTACAACGGCGGTGCGCCGCTGGCGCAGGCCGTGCTGGGCGGCCATCTGCCGATCTCGATCGACGCCCTTGCCAGCATGGTGCCGCACCTGGTTGGCGGACGCATGCGTGTACTGGCGACCTTCGGCGAACAACGTGTGCTTCCCGCCGTGCAAACGGTACGTGAGGCCGGCTATGCAAGCGCCTCGCTGGAAGACTACTACGGGCTGTGGGTGCCAGCCCAGACGCCGCCCGAGACAGTCGCCAAGCTCGCTGCGGCGGCCCAGGCAGCCACCCGGCAACCCGCCTTTGTCGACGCGGTGCAGCGCTTGACGATGGGCACGGTCTTTTCGCCGACGTCCGAGTTCACTCAGAGAGTCGCCAACGACGTGGCGCGTTGGGGCGGCATGGCCAGGGCTGCCAACTTCAAACCGATGGATTAACTCAAAGAGAAAGAGAAGGCAGATGCTGAAGATTACCAAGTACGCACTCATGCTGGGCCTTGCCGGCCTGACAGCCCTGGGCGCCCAGGCGCAGCCTTTCCCGAGCAAGCCGATCCGGATCGTCGTTCCTTACCCGGCGGGCGGCGCGTCCGATCCCATTGCACGCGGCATCGCAGCCGAGTTGAGCAAGCGCATCGGCCAGACGGTCTTCGTCGAAAACAGGCCCGGCGGCAACACCATCATCGCCGTGCAATATGTTGCCAGCGCGGCGCCAGACGGCTATACGCTTCTCTACACGTACACCAACCCCTTCACGCAGCTCCCGGCGATGTACAAGAAGCTGCCCTACGATCCCAAGACCTCCTACACGCCCGTGGCGCTGATGGGTGAACTCAAGCTAGGGATCGCCGTGCCGGCGTCGAGCCCCCACACGTCTCTGACACAAATGGTCGCCGCGGCGAAGGCATCGCCCGAGAAGGTGACCTACGGCTCGAGCGGCAGCGCTCAGACGACCGCATTGGCCATGGCGCTGTTCAACACCGCCACCGGCATCAAGATGACGCACGTGCCCTACCAGGGCAGCGGACCGGCGGTCCAGGCGCTGGTCGCCGGGCAGGTCGACTCGTTGTTCACGGACGTCACCTCCGTCGATCCCTTCGTGAAGGCCGGGCGCTTGCGCCTCCTTGGCGTTCCGGGTCCCAAACGCAACCCCGACTATCCCGATGTCCCGACCTTCGCCGAACAAGGTTTCAAGGACGTCGAGATCCCGCCGGTCTGGTTTGGCCTCGTGGGCCCGCCCAACATGCCCGCAGACGTGGTCGCCAAGCTCAACCAGGAAATCACGGCCACGGTTCGCACACCCGAGATCGGCAGGGTCCTGGCCAACCTGAAGATGGCCCAGCTCACCGGAGGTCCCCAGGACATGGCTGCCCTGATCGCCACGGACGAAAAGCTGTGGGGCGGCATCATCCGCCAGCTCGGCATCCAGCTGGACTGACCGGAAGCCACGCGCGCGCGGCACCGCCGCGCGCGTTCGTGTTCGCGTGTCTAGCCGCGCACGTAGACTTCGATGCACTCCCGGGCGGCCGTGCCGAAGTTGTAGCGCCCCTCCCAGCCCAGCTCCTTGCGCAGGACGCGGGAGTCGAGATCGGGGTAGTCATACGTCGGGTCGGCGGTTTCGGGCGTCAGCGCGAACTTGATCTTTCCCTTGTTCGGCATGTATTGCTCGGCTGCGTCCATCATTTCCCGGAAGCTCGAATACTCGCCGGTGCCCATGTTGTAGACCGTGCGGGACATCCGCCCCGGGTGAAGACAGGTCTTCACGAACTGGTCGGCGGCATCCTTGACGTACATGGTGTTGAGATACGCATGGGGAGCCCACGGCGCCAGCACCGTGCCCTCACCCTTCACGGCCGCATCCCGGATGGCCGAATTGATGAGCCCGGCCCCGCCGGTGAACCGGCCCAGCCCATAGGTGAGCACAGGCCGAAGGCCGACGACGTCCAGCCCATCGCTGGCCGCATGCGTGGCCAGTTGTTCACACAGGTATTTGGTGCCGCCGTACAGGTTCACCGGACGCACCGGATCGTCCTCGACCACGACAGTGCGCCCCAGCATGTTCTGGTACATCGACTTGGGGCCATAGACCGAAGCGCTGCTGGCGTAGACGACCCGCGTGATGCCCAGCGACTTCGCCAGCCCGAACAATTGACCGGTCGCAATGCAATTGACCTGCATCGCGCGCACGGGCTGATCGTTGGACTCCAGCATCAGCATGGCCGCGAGATGGATGACACGGTCCACGCGATGACGGCGCATCACGTCGACCAGCACCAGCGCGTCAGTCACGTCGCCGCGCTCGACGGCAACGTCTGCCCGAATGTCGGCGATGTTGGCCGGCGACGGCGCGAAATCGAACAACACTGGCCGGCAGCCCGCCGCCAGAAGGCTGCGAGCCACTTCCGCGCCGATCAGGCCAGTGCCTCCGGTGACGAGGACAGTGGATGGGGTGGACTTTGAATTCATGGGCACCTCATGGCTTGGAGATACCCATCAGTTTACAGACCATTCAGTCGGTAAATCAGAAATTCGCCCCACCGCCGTCCAGGCACCCGGCGGAAAGCCCCAAAACTCAAGCCGGCGCCTGCACCTGATCAGGCGCTTCGACGGGTGGCGACCCCGTCTGGAAGGCCGACGCGATCATCTTGCGAAACTCGGGCGTGTCCGCGTGGCCGTGAACGGCGACCGCGTGCTGCACCGCCGCCTCCAGCAGTTCGCGCTCGGTGTCTGCCGCGATCGCGACCGAGCAATTCATTTCGCTTGGGAAAGCCCTGCAGTCGATGTACTGGCGTGCCATATCAACCTCCTTGGACCCCCGGTGGGGGATGGCCGGCGGCTAACACTGTGGTTCGCCTCGCCCGCGGGCCGGCCAACAGCGGCGCAGGGCCGTTGCCCATACCGAATGGGCAACCGAGTCATTTTGGCGCATTGCGCCCTGGAGTGCCATACGCCCGGGCGTGGAGGCTTTTGTACCTTAGGGCATTGTGCACATGCGAACGACTTAGGGAAAGTCACGATGCGGCTTTTGTGCCTGTCGCGCACGATCCGCTCCCTAACGAACTATTTTCGGAGCCTTGCCCATGAGTCGCATGACGATTTCCCGATCACTCTCCACGCTCGGCGCCTGGTGCATCGCCGCAGGAACGGCCTGGGTCCTGGCCAGCGGCGCGGCCTACGCCCAAGACGGCAGGCTGGTGCGGCTGGTGATTCCGTTCCCTCCGGGCGGCGGCACCGATTCCCTGGCACGCGCGATTGCCCCCAAGCTGGCCAGGGAACTCGGCAGCAATGTGGTGGTGGAGAACCGTGTCGGCGCCAGCGGCCAGATCGCCCTGAACCACGTGAAGGCCGCACCGACGGACGGCACCACCGTGCTGTTGACTTCCGACCATTCCATCGTGGCCGTCCCGGTGCTCAATCCAAACGCCGGCTACGACGCCCGGACAGACTTCACCGCGCTGGGCCAGGTGTCTCGATTCCAGCTGGCCTTGGCCATCGCCCCGGGTACGAAGGCCAGGAACATGGCCGAGTTCGCCTCCTACATCCGCGCCAACCCCACCAAGGCCAACTACGGCCTGCCCGTCGTGGGCGGATTCCCGTCGACGATCGGCGTGACCGTCGCCAAGAAGATCGGCGGCACGCCCATGATGACGCCCGTCCCCTTCGCCGGCTCGGCGCAGCTGATGCAAAACATCCTGGGCGACCAGGTCGCTGGCGGCATCACCGACATGCCCACCTTCATTCCGATGCACCGCGCCGACAAGCTGCGCATCGTGGCCGTCTCGGGCACACGCCGGGCAGCCGCCCTGCCGGACGTGCCGACCTTCGAAGAACTGGGCTATACCGGGCTGTCGGCCAACTCCTGGTACTCGTTCTTCGGACCGAAAGACATGCCTCGCGCCGTTTCCGAGCGCTTCAACCGCGCGCTGCTCGCCGCTCTGGCAGACCCTGAAGTCAAGCAGCGCATCAGCGACCTGGGGCATGAATACGCGCCGCTGGGGCTGCAGGAGTCGGATGCGGAGTTGAAGGCGGCAGCCAACTTCTGGGTGGAAGCAGCGAAGTCGCCGGATTTCGTGCGGCCCTGATCTGTGAGTACACGGGCTCCTGGGACTGCATCCGCCCACGGGCCCGTGGCTTCCACGACGAGACCTCAATGGCCCGGACCTGAGCGAAAATCTGGAGCGGGTGAAGGGAATCGAACCCTCGTATGAAGCTTGGGAAGCTGCCGTTCTACCATTGAACTACACCCGCGACAGCTGCGGATTCTAGCGGGTCAAAGCCGCCCCCCACGTCCGACGCCCAACCTTCTGGTACCCCATGGAACTCAACCTCACCGGCCGAAAGGTCTTGATCACCGGCGCATCACAGGGCATCGGCGAGGGTCTGGCGCAAGCCTTCGCCACGGAGGGATGCGAGCTTTTCCTAGTGGCACGCTCCGCGGACAAGCTCACGCGGATCGCGGCCGAGCTTTCGGCACGCCATGGTGTCGCCGTCGCGACGCTGCCCATCGACATCACCGCGCCGGATGCGGTCGAGCGGATTGTCGCGTTCGCCGGCAATGCCGATGTCCTGGTCAACAACGCTGGGAACATTCCGAGCGGGAACCTGGCGTCGGTCACCGATGACATGTGGCGGCGCGGCTGGGACCTCAAGGTCTTCGGCTACATCAATCTCACCCGCGCCGTGTATCAGTGCATGAAAGAGCGCGGCGGCGGTGTCATCGTGAACATTATCGGCGCTGCCGGGGAGATGCCCGATGCCAACTACATCGCCGGTAGCGCCGGCAATGCCGCCCTGATGGCGTTCACGCATTCGCTCGGCGGGCGCAGCCTCGACGACAAGATCCGCGTCCTGGGCGTGAACCCCGGCCCGGTGAACACGGACCGCATCAAGAACATGCTCAAGCATCGGGCGGAGCGCGAGTTCGGCGACGCTTCGCGCTACCAGGAGTTTTTGGCGACCTTCCCGCGGGGTCGGGCCGCCGAGGTTGCGGAAGTCGCCGATCTGGTCGTGTTCCTGGCCTCGGACCGCTCCAGCTACACGAGCGGCGCTGTATTCAGCGTCGATGGCGGACTGAAGGCAAGGCGCTGATCCAAGCGATTGCAAGCCGCGCAACCGCGCAGCCGCGCGGCCGGGGTCAAGCTGTGCCTTGGCAATGAGAGTACGCTTGAGTGTTGGCGCACCGCCTTGAAAGTCCCCCCATGATGCATGTTTTCATCGCGAACAACCGCGCCGAGCTGTTGGCGCGGTGCAAGGCCAAGGTCGCCAAGCGCCCGCACCGGGCCGCCACCAGCGCACAGCTGGAAAACGGTATTCCCCTGTTCCTGGAACAACTTCAACGCACGCTGGAAGCCGAAGAAGGCGAGGACGACGCGCAAAGCCAGCGAATCTCTGGCGCGTCGGGTGGCAACGCGTCGAGCTTGTCCGAAATGGGCGTGGGTGCCACGGCGCATGGCAAACAGTTGCTCGAGTTGGGCTTTAACGTGGACCAGGTGGTCCATGACTATGGTGACCTGTGCCAGGCGATCACGGATCTGGCGGTAGAGCGCGACGCCCCCTTCGGCGTCACCGAGTTTCGCACGCTCAACCGCTGCCTTGACAACGCCATTGCCGATGCCGTCACCGAGTTCAGCTTTCAGCGCGACGCCGCGCTCGCGCGTGGCCAGGAGCGCGCGCTCGAGCAACGCATCGGCTTCCTCGCGCATGAACTGCGCAACTCCCTGTCCACCGCCACCCTGGCCGTGGCGGCACTCGAGACCGGGAACTTGCCGATCTCAGGCGCCACCGGGGGGGTGCTCCGACGCTCGCTGAGCTCCATGACGCGCCTGATCGACGCCGCTGTCGAGGAGATCCGGGAAAAGACAGAAGAAGAAGTCGCGCAGGACGTGTTCACCCTCGACGGCCTCGTCGACGATGCAGGCCGGGCTGCGCGCTTGTACATGGCAGCGAGCGGCTGCACGTTGACGGTACCGCCGGTGGATGCCGGGATCACCGTGCACGCCAACCGTGAACGCATTCTGGGCGCAATCACCAACCTGCTGCAGAACGCCTTCAAGTTCACGGCGCCCGGTACCGAAGTGACGCTGACCGCATCGGGCTACGGTTCGGTCGTACGCATCGACGTCAGCGACCATTGCGGCGGGCTCGCACACGGCAACGTCGAACTTCTGTTTGAGCCGTTCACCCAG
>JAZKDA010000189.1:13407-22103 GCA_040387815.1 Pseudomonadota bacterium
AGGCCGACGGCGGCACGCTCACCGCGCGCGACCTGCCCGGCCACGGCTGCGTGTTCACACTCACCCTGCCGCGGCATAGCAGTGGCAAAAGTGATGCCGAAACCGGTTGAATTGGCCGACGAAAATCATTGGCCATGACACGCGCACTTCTGGTCAACTGGCTCGACGTTTCCCCCGAGCATGAAGCTTCATTCGATGAGTGGCACAGCCGCGAACACGTGCCTGAACGTGTTTGCATCCCTGGCTTCGAGCAGGGCCGCCGGCTGGTGTCGATCGACCATCCCGCGCCACGGGGCCATGGCTATCTCGTCGTCTACAACACCGCGAGTGTTGGCGTTCTGGCGTCACCCGCGTACGGCGCACGCCTGGATGCCCCGACGCCATGGACCCAAAAGATGGTTCCAGCGGTTCGGGAAATGACCCGCACGGTATGCGAGATCACCCAGGAGCGTGGCGCCGGAACCGGCGGTTATGTCCGCACCATCCGCCTGCCCGGCCTGAGCGGCCCGCTCTCGGCGCCGGGCGCCGACATCGGCGACGCGCTCGACGCGGCCTATGCCTGCGAAGCCGTCGCCTGTGTCCAGCTTTGCCGCCCCGACTTCGCTGTCACCCACTTCAAGGACCGCACCCAAGAGGGCCGCGCCACCGATTCCGTGCGCCACGACGAGTACCCCTGGATGGTGATCGTCGAGGCCTGCAGGCCGGCGGCGCTTGACACGGCCACCGAAGCCTTGCGCGCGAACTTTCAACGCCGATGGCCGGATGCCAGGCACGAGTTCGTGTGCCATTCGTATGTCCTGGGCTTTACCATGCGCGCCGACCAGGCGCCCGCCCCCGCCGGCTAGCGCGGCGCGGTCATGAACTGAAAAACGCGTCGAACCCACCCACGGGCTCGTAGCGCTTGTCGCGAACGACGAAGCGCAAGGGCCCCGGCATCACACGCTCTCGCACCGGATGCAGCGGGTCGCCCGGATAGCAAAGCCGCATGCCCTCGGGCCCGTCCACCACGTGCGGCTCGATGAGGTAGGGACTGCGTGACCGCGCGTCGCGCAGGATGCCATCGACATCGGCATGACGGGCCAGGTGCACCAGGGTCATGATCTGTGGCGGCGCCAGGCTGATCTCGCGGGCCCAGTTGCGCTCCAGTGCCTGCCGGGCGTTCATCCAGACGGCTTCGGTGGTTTCGTGTCCGTCGTGCAATGCCGCGGCGTCGGCCGGGGCGCGCGCCACGAAAAAGCGTGCGTCGAAGCGCTTGCGTTGCAGCTCCGGCCGGTTCGGCGTGATCCAGCGTGACCATGGCACCAGCTGCGAGGTGGCAAGCGTGATGCGCAAGTCTTCCAGCACCTTCAAAAACGGTGTCCCGCCGCGCAATCGGGCCAAGGCGTCCACGGACTGCGCCGGGCTGGCGTTCAAGGCCATGAGGATCGACGACTCCTCGACCGCCTCGCGGATGGCGGCGACGAACAGCGCGGCGGCCGTGCGGTCATCGCAGGCCGGCTCGGCCAGCCGCTGGCGCAGCACGTCCGGGCTTTCTTCCATCAGTGCCAGCGCCTGGTCGGAGATGTCGCCCGCATCGACCTTGCCGCCGGGAAACACGTGTGCCTCGCCCAGCACGTCCGACAGGCCGTGCCGCTTGAGCATCAGCACTTCGGGGCCCGCGGCGCCGTCGCGCACGAGGATGAGCGTGGCCGCGGCCTTGGGTACGACGGCGGGTGTGGGGGTGAGAAGGTCCATGCCCTACTTGCCCTGGAGAATCTTCGGGGTGACGGCCCGGTGGAAGCCGTTGAACGCCGCATTGCGTTGCGCGGGCTCGAGCTTCCAGTTGTTGCGCACGTTCGGCGTGCCTCCGTCGACGCGCATGCACGACCCGGTGATGTACGCGGCGGCCGGCGACAGCAGGAACACGATGGCGGCCGACACTTCCGATTCGGTGCCGAAGCGCTTCATCGGCACGACGTTCATGAAGTCGAGGATCTTGGGCGTGACTTCCGGGGGATAGGCGTCAAAGCCGCTCGACGCAATACCGCCCGGGGCCACGGTGTTCACGCGCACGCCCGCGGCGGCCCATTCGCAGGCGGCGGTCTCGCTCAGCGTGAACATGCCGCCGCGCGCGGCGCCCGAGTGCCCCATGTCGGGCCAGCCACCCCAGATGTCCGCGATGATGTTGACGATGGCGCCGCCGTGGTCGGCCATCCAGCGGTTGTACACCTCGCGCATGAAGATGAAGCCGCCGGTGAGGTTGTTGCGCACCACCGCCTCGAAGCCCTTGGTGGAGATCGACCGCAGCGGCGAGCGGTACTGGCCGCCGGCGTTGTTGACCAGCCCGTCGATGCGCCCGCGCTCGGCCAGCACGGCGTCGATCGTCGCGCCGACGGCCGCCTCGTCGCGGATGTCGCAAGGCATGGCGCTGGCGCTGCCGCCGTCGGCGATGATCTCGGCCTTGACGCTCTCGAGCTTTTCGGCGCTGCGCCCGACCAGCACGACATGCGCGCCCAGCGCGGCCAGCTCATGCGCGGTGCAGCGGCCAATGCCGCTGCCACCACCGGTGACGATGATCGTCTGGCCGGCGAACAGATCGCGGGCGAAAACGGACTTGTATGACGACATGGGGCCTCCTGGAGCGCGCGCTCGCAAAACTCGTACGGTACTGTACCGTACCCTGATCTACCATCAGGGTTAACTACAGTCTGCGCGGCCGACGGTGCGCGTGCGGCTCAGTGTCGGTTCAAGGCCGGTTCACGATGACCCAGTCGCCCCCGGTCGCGGGGACGTAAGTCATGTTGTTGCCGATCACGCCCGTCACGGAGAACTGGGTGGCGCCCACGCTGGTGCTGAGGGTTGCACTGGTGATAGAGCACACGCCCGTGCCGCTTGTCAGGCAGCTGCCTGTGCCGCCCGTCGAGAAAACGCCCTGCACCGTCACATTGCCCACCGGCAGCGAGGTGGCCTTGTCTTGAATGGCCACAGTGACCCGCGCGCGCCAATTCTTGCCGCTCTTGAGGCCCACACCCGAGAGAGACCCGACCGCAATGTTCTGCGCAGGCGGCTCGGCCGGCGTGCCGGTGAGAAGTGAATACAGCAACAGGTTCGGCGACCCGGTGCCGACCGCGGTCAGGCGGCCGGGGGTGGCCTGGCCGGCGATGAACGCGCCGACAGCCGCCGGCGATGCGGTGGGGTTGGCCCCCAGCACCAGCGCCGCCACGCCGGCCACGTGCGGCGAGGCCATCGACGTGCCGCTGATGGTGTTGGTGGCGCTGCTGCTGGTGTACCAGGCCGAGGTGATGGCGCTGCCGGGGGCGAACAGGTCCAGGCAAGCGCCGTAGTTGGAATAAGAGGCGCCGGCATCGGCGTTGGTGGTGGCGCCGATGGTCAGTGCGCTGGGTTCGCTGGCCGGCGAATACTGGCAGGCGTCGGCCGCGCTGTTGCCCGCGGCCACGACCACGGTCACCCGGTTGGCCACCGCGCCGGCCACGGCGGCATTGACCGTGGCCGAGTAGCCGCCCCCCAGCGAGAGGTTGGCGACGGCCGGGCGCCGGTCATCCTGGGCCACGTAGTCAAGACCGGCGATGATGCCGCTCCAGCTGCCCGAGCCCCGGCAATTGAGCACGCGCACCGGCACCAGCGTCACCTGCTTGGCCACACCCCAGGTGCTGCCGCCGACGGTGCCGGCGACGTGTGTGCCGTGGCCGTTGCAATCTTCCGTGCCACGCCCGTCGCTGATGGCGGTGGCGCCAGCCTGAACCCGGCCCGCGAACTCCTGGTGATCGGATCGAATGCCGGTGTCGACGATGAAGGCGTAGGCTGCGGCACCCGTCTGCGTATAGGTGTACTGGCCATTGAGCAAGCGATCGGTCTCGTCGATGCGGTCCAAGCCCCAGGTGGCGGGCGTCTGGGTCTGGTTGAGCGACACCGTCTGGTCTTGCTCGATGCTGGCCACCTGCGGGTTGTTTCGCAGGGCCTGCACCGCCGCGTCCGGCAAGGTGGCGGCAAAGCCCCGGATCGCCGTTGTGTAACTGTGGTGAAGCTGCGCGCCGGCACCAGCCGCCCGCACCATCCGCGCCGCGGCCGCGGCCGGGTTGCCGGCGCTGTCGTTGAGAACCACGATGTAGCGGCCCGCGATCGGCGCGGAGGCGCCGAACGGTTGGGCGCCCGTCGGCTGGGCCTGCGCCAGGCCAGCCCCCGCGGCCAAGGCTGAGAAAACAATCGCCGGCAGGGCACGGCGGGTGGCGGTCAGGAAGCTCGCGCGCGGGGTGGTGGCCATGGGGTACCTCTTCAGCCTGTAAATATAGCCCGCATCCCGCCCCAGCGGGGCGCGAAATCACAGCATGCTTCGCATCCGCAGGCCCCAGCTATTGCCCGCCTTCAGGTTGGTCTGCGCACTCCAGGCGAACATTCCCCGGATGTGCGGGTGCGCCTTCCTGATGTCTTCCCACTCGCGAACGCAGTCATCCATGGACGGGCCATTGCCGTAGTTGGCCGACAGCCCCACCACCACCTTGCCGGCATCGCCCAGCAGGTGCACCCAGGTGTCGGTGCGCGACTTGATATAGCCAGGCTGGTTGAAACCCCACCAGTCGTAGTACTGGGAGCTGGCGCAGTCGAGCACGCCGGCGCCGTTCATGGCGACCATCAGCCGCTGCTGACGCGGGTCGTTGGGCTGGGGCGGCGAGGTCACCGCGAAGCCAGGGCCATAGAGGGATTTGAGCTGTGAGGCGATCCACACCATCTCGGTGGTGACCGCGGACAGGTTGCGGTCGTTCAGGATGTCGGCCTCGTAATTGTTGAAGTCCACCCCGTCCAGGCCACCGAGCCGCTCGACCATGGTCTGGAACGAGGTGACGAATCTGCGCGACTGGGCGCGGCTGGTGAAGGCGAACCCCGCGCGCGCACCGCCAACGGTCAGCAGCACCTTCTGGCCGCGGTCTCGGCAAGCCTGGATGTGCTCGGCTTTGACGGTGTCGTAATGCTCGAAGTAGAACGAGCCGTCGCCCACGTTGTCGTAGTTGCCGTAGATCGGCTGGCCGTTGGGCTTGGCGTGGAAAAGAAAAAGCACGTTGAAGTCGGCGGGCACCTGGGTGAGCTTGTAGGTGCCCGTGTCCCAGGTGGTGTAGTAGCAGGCAAGGATCTTCTCGGGCAGCGCCGCGAACGACGCCGCGGCAGAGGGTGTCCCGGCCGGGACCCACGCAGCCGCGTCGCCGCCGAGCTCTGCGCCACCGCCACCGCCGCCACCACAGGCAGCCAGGGCGGGCAACACGGCAGCGGCAGAGCCGGACTTCAGGAAAAGGCGTCTTTTCATGTTCAACAAGGATCCGAAGGGAGGGCGGCCGGGACGGCCAGCGCGGCGGCTGGGAGTCTTGGGCCTGTTGAAATACGAGCTGCGGCTTCCGGTTCCGGCTGTGCCCGCCAGCGCCGCGGCGCTGCGGGTGGCATGGCTCAGCTGGGGAGCGACCTCAGCGAGAGCGGCGAATGTAGGGGCCGCCTCCCACATGCATGTAGGGGATCGACTACAGACGTAACGAAGCATGAGCTTGCCGTTTTCGTGCGGAGTTTCACGGTTCGTGCGCTGAGCAGCGCCGGCGCGCGTAGGCGGCGGCGTACGCAATGGACGAGCCCATGGCGCGGCTGTTGGTGCTTTCCCATGGACGAGCCAGCCGTGATGGCCCTGCCCCGGATAAACCCTTACCGGCTTCGCTTCGCGCTGTCTCGGCCGTTCCATCACAGATGAGCCGACATCAGTGCTTACGCTTTACCGGGGTCGGGCAGGCCCATTCCCGCTTGAGCAGCCCTGCTGTTGACGGGTGCTGAGCTGGCACGCCGCTTGCATCTCATCTTGTATTCAAGACTGGATGCTCGAAAGTGGTGCCTAACTCGTCCTTCGCCGCGCCCCCGGTTCCAGCCGCCCATCCAGCCTGGATCACCCGCCTGCCCAAACCGCTGTCTCCCCAAGGAAGCGGTCCGCTGGCCGGCTGGCGCTTCGCGGCCAAGGACAACATCGACGTGGCCGGTGTGCCCACCACCGCGGCCTGCCCGGCCTTCGCCTACCTGCCCTCGCAACACGCCACTGTGGTGCAGCGCCTGCTCAATGCCGGTGCACAGCTGCTGGGCAAGACCAACCTCGACCAGTTCGCCTGCGGCCTGAACGGCACCCGCTCGCCCTATGGCGCCGTGCCCAACGCGATCAACCCCGCCTATGTCTGCGGCGGCTCCAGCTCGGGCTCGGCCTGGGTCGTGGCCACCGGCGAGGCCGATTTCTCCCTGGGCACCGACACCGCCGGTTCCGGGCGCGTGCCGGCGGGCCTGAACAACATCGTCGGCCTCAAGCCTTCGCGTGGCCTGATCAGCACCCACGGCGTGCTGCCCGCCGCGCAAAGCGTGGACTGCGTGTCCATCTTCACCCGCACCGTGCCGCAAGCGGTGCAGGTGCTGCACGCCGCCATGGGGTTCGATCCGCAGGACGCCGGCTCGCGCCGGATCGCGCTGGCGCGCCAGCCCTTCCCGGCCCGGCTTCGCGTGGGCGTGCCGGCCTACCGCAGCTTCTTCGGCGACACACTCGCCGAGGCCGCGTTCAAGGACGCCCTCAAGCGCCTGCGCGCCATGGGTGCCGAGACGGTCGACGTGGATTTCGGGCCGCTGTCCGAAGTGGCGTCGCTGCTGTATGACAGCGCTCTCGTGGCCGAGCGGCATGCCGCCATCCGCGAGTTCTTCGACGCTCACGAAGACCGCGTGATCGAGCCGGTGCGCAGCATCATCGCCAGCGCCCGCCAGTACGCCGCCACCGACGTGTTCGAGGCGCAAAGCCGGCTGCGGACCCTGGCTCAGCGCGTCGCGCCCATGTGGGATCGCATCGACGTGCTGCTGGTGCCCACCGCCCCCACCCACTACACGCTGGCGCAGATGCAGGCCGACCCGGTGGCGCTCAACCGCAACCTGGGCGCCTACACCAACTTCGTCAACCTGCTGGACTACGCGGCCTTGTCGGTGCCCAGCAGTCTGCGGCCCGACGGCCTGCCTTTCGGGGTCACCTTCATCGGCCCCTGCGGCAGCGACCTGCAACTGGCGGAACTGGGCCAGCGCTTTCACCTGGCCACTGGGCTCTCGCAAGGCGCGACCGGCGATCCGCTGGGCGTCGCCCAACCCATCGTGGGCCTGAATTCGCCCCAGGGCGTGACGGTGGCCGTGGTCGGCGCGCATTTGTCGGGCATGCCCTTGAACGGGCAACTCACCGAGCGCGGGGCCACCTTGCTGGGCACCGCCAACACCGCGCCCGACTACCGCTTCTTCGCCCTGCCCGGCACCGTGCCGCCCAAGCCCGGTCTGCTGCGCGTGGCCCCCGGCACCGGCGGCCACATCGCGCTGGAGCTGTGGGACATGCCGATCGAGCACTACGGCAGCTTTGTCACGCTGGTGGCGCCGCCTCTGTCGATCGGCACCTTGTCGCTTTCCGACGGCCGCGCGGTGCAGGGCTTTCTGTGCGAAGCGCTGGCCACCGAAGGTGCGCGCGACATCACCCACCTGGGCGGCTGGCGCGCCTACATCGCCTCGCTGGCACCGTCTCGCTGACCCGAACCACCTTCACCGAACCGCAAGGAGCCGCACCATGACCTCATCCACTTCCTCGATGCGCCGCCGCAGCCTGCTCAAGGCCGCCTCGCTCAGCCCGGTCGCGGCATCGGCCCTCGCGGTCGCCAGCGGCAGCGCCCAGGCGCAAGACCGCAAGGACACGCTGATCATGGCCAACGAGTTCGGCCCCAACATGCTGGACATCCATGGCGTGGGCGCCAACCGCCCCAGCTACGGCGTGGCCTGGAACGTCTACGACCGCCTGATGACCTACGGCCGCAAGAAGCTGCCCGACGGCTCGATGATGTACGACTACGCCAAGCTCGAACCCGAGCTGGCCGAGCGCTGGAAGATGGATGCCGACGGCATGGGCGTCACCTTCTTCCTGCGCAAGGACGCGAAGTTCCACGACGGCACGCCCGTCACCGCCGCCGACGTCAAGTGGAGCTTCGACCGGGCCCTGGCGATGGGGGGCTTTCCTCAGTTCCAGATGAAGGCCGGCTCGCTGGAAGACCCGGCCCAGTTCAAGGCGGTGGACGCCCACACCTTCCACGTGAAGTTTCCGCGCAAGGACAAGCTGTCCATGCCCGACATGGCGGTGCCGGTCGCGTCCATCTACAACGCGACCCTCGCCAAGAAGAACGCCACCGACAAAGACCCCTGGGCCGCCGAATGGCTCAAGACCAATGCCGCCGGCGGCGGCGCCTACAAGGTGGTGAGCTTCAAGCCCGGGCAGGAGCTGGTGTTCGAGCGCTTCGACGACTGGAAAAGCGGCCCCCTGCCCAAGATCAAGCGCATCATCCAGCGCGACGTTCCCTCGGCCGGCAACCGCCGCGCCCTGCTGCAGCGCGGCGACATCGACATCACCTACTCGCTGCCCCCGAAAGACTTCGCCGATTTCAAGGGCGACAAGGGCAAGGTGAAGGTGCACAGCCTGCCGGTGGAGAACGCCCTGTTCTACCTGGGCATGAGCGTGAACAAGCCGCCGTTCAACAACCTCAAGCTGCGCCAGGCCATCGCGTACGCCATCCCCTACGACAAGATCTTCGATGCCGCCTTCTACGGCCGCGGCGTCAAGATGAGCGGCGGCGCCAACGCGGCCAAGACGCCGGTGTGGCCGCAAAAGCATGGCTACA
>JAZKDA010000189.1:22113-27180 GCA_040387815.1 Pseudomonadota bacterium
CAAGGCCAAGGCGCTGATGGCCGAATCGGGCGTGGCGCCCTTCGAGACCACGCTGTCCTACGACCTGGGCTCGGCCACCGTGGGCGAGCCCACGGCGATCCTGGTGCAGGAGGCGCTGGCGCAACTGGGCATCAAGCTCACGCTGAACAAGGTGCCCGGCGCCAACTGGCGCGCCGCGCTGCTCAAGAAGGACATGCCGATGATCCTCAACCGCTTCGGCGGCTGGCTGAACTATCCGGAGTATTTCTTCTTCTGGTGCTACCACGGCCAGAACGCGGTGTTCAACACCATGAGCTACCAGAACCCGGTGATGGACAAGCTGATCACCAACGCCCGCTTCGCCGAGAGCAAGCCGCTGTACGACGGCATGGTCAAGGACATGATCACCCTGGCCCACGAAGAGGTGCCGCGCATTCCCCTGGTGCAGCCCATGATGGATGTGGCCATGCAGCCGAACATCAGCGGCTACACCTACTGGTTCATGCTCGAACCCGACTACCGCCAGCTGGTCAAGGGCGCGGGGCCGGCGGCCTGAGCGGCAACGGCCGATCACGCATCGCACGCCATGCCCCTGCTGGTTCTCAAACGCTTGCTGGGCGCCTTGCCCAACCTGGTGGGCATTGTCGTCATCACCTTCCTGCTCACGCGCGCGTTGCCGGGCGACCCGGCGGCGTTTCTCGCGGGCGCCGCCGGCACACAGGAGGCGGTGGAACAGGTGCGCGAGCAACTGGGTTTGAACCGCAGCCTGCCCGAGCAGTTCGTGCTGTACGTGAAGGCCTTGGCGCGCGGCGACCTGGGGCAGGCCCATTCCACCGGGCAGCCGGTCGCGCGGGAGCTGATCACGCGGCTGCCGGCCTCGCTGGAGCTGGTGGCCGCGGCGCTGGTGTTCGCGGTGGGCATCGCCATTCCCTTGGGCATCGCGGCGGCGCGGCGGCCCGGCTCATGGATCGACCATGCCTGCCGGCTCATCACCACCGCGGGCGTATCCCTGCCGACCTTTTTCACTGGCCTGCTTCTCACCGATGTTTTCTACTTCCTGCTGGGATGGGCGCCCTCGCCGCTCGGCCGGCTCGACCCCTACCTCACCGCGCCGGCCCACGTGACCGGGTTCTACACGCTCGACAGCCTGATCGCGGGCGAGCCAGCGCTGTTCATCGCCAGCGCCCGGCAGATGCTGTTGCCGGCGCTCACCCTGGGCATCTTCGTGCTGGCGCCGCTGGCGCGCATGACGCGCGCGTCCATGCTCTCGGTGCTGTCGGCCGACTTCGTGCGCACCGCGCGCGCCTCGGGCCTGTCCACCGGCACGGTGCTGGTGCGCTATGCGTTTCGCAACGCGCTGCTGCCGGTGGTGACCACGCTGGGCATGGTGTTCAGCTTCTTGCTTGGCATGAGCGTGGTGGTGGAGAAAGTGTTCGCCTGGCCGGGCGTGGGCTCTTTCGCGCTCGAGGCGCTGGTGGCCAGCGACTATGCGCCGGTGCAGGGCTTCGTGCTGGCCATGGCGGTGCTCTACACCGCGCTGAACCTGGTGATCGATCTGCTGTACGTGCTGATCGATCCCCGCGTGAGGCTTGCTTCATGAAGGCCGCGGCATGAGGGTCGACGCCCACACCGCTCCGCCGCCCGGGCAAGCCCCGACGGCTCCCGCCCCGCGGCCCCCGCGCGGGCCCGAGGCGCGCAAGAGCTTCTGGTCGCACGCCCGCTACGTGCTGTCCGACAACCCCTTCACCCTGGTCGCCGCCATCCTGTTCCTGCTGTTCGTTCTGCTGGCCGTGATCGGCCCGTGGATCGTGCCCTTCGATCCGCTGGCCACCAACGTCGGCCCCGCGCTGCAGGCGCCGTCGCTTCGCAACTGGTTCGGCACCGACTCGCTGGGCCGCGACATCTTCTCGCGCGTGATCGCCGCCACCCGCATCGACTTCGCCATCGCCTTGTCGGCGGTGGCGGCGTCCTTCGTTGTCGGCGGGCTGCTGGGCGCATCGGCCGGCTACTTCGGCGGCCGGCTCGAGCGCATCGTCATGCGCGGCTGCGACATGGTCATGAGCTTTCCGCTGTTCGTGCTGGCCATGGGCATCGTCGCCGCCCTGGGCAACTCGGTGCTCAACATCATCCTGGCGACTGCGGTGGTGAACCTGCCCTTCTACATCCGCGTCGCGCGCACCGAGGTGAACGTGCGGCGCGACGCGGGCTTTGTGGAGGCCGCGCGCCTTGCCGGCAATGGCGATGCGCGCATTTTGCTGGTGCACCTGATCCCCAACGCCCTGCCGCCGATGATGGTGCAGATTTCCCTGAACCTGGGCTGGGCCATCCTCAATGCGGCCGGCCTGTCCTTCATCGGCCTGGGCGTGAGCGCGCCGGCCGCCGAGTGGGGAATCATGGTCGCCGAAGGCGCCACCTACATCATCTCCGGCGAGTGGTGGGTGGCCCTGTTCCCCGGAGGCGTGCTGATGCTGGCCGTGTTCACCTTCAACCTGCTGGGTGACGGCCTGCGTGACCTGATCGACCCGAGAAGGCGCACCTGATGGACCTGCTGGACGTCAACGGACTCTCGCTGCAGTTTCGCACCCGCGGCGGCACGGTGCATGCGCTCCAGGATGTGTCGCTCGCCATCGCCAAGGGCGAGACGGTGGGCCTGGTCGGAGAATCCGGCTCGGGCAAGAGCGTGCTGGCGTACGCGCTGCTGGGCCTGTCCGACGCGGCGGCGCGCATCACCGCCGGCAGCGCCCGCTTCGATGGCATGGACCTGCTGGCCGCCAGCGAGCCGGACCTGCAGGCCATTCGCGGCCGCGAGGTGTCGATGATCTTCCAGAACCCGAAGGTCGCCCTCAACCCGATCCGCAAGATCGGCCTGCAACTCGAAGACGTGCTGCGGCGGCACACCACCACGCCCGGCGCCCGGCTGCGCGAGCGGGCCATCGACTGCCTGGCCGAGATGAAGATCCCCGACCCCGAGCGCCGCTGGCACGCCTACCCCTTCGAGCTGTCGGGCGGCCTGTGCCAGCGCGTGATGATCGCCCTGGCGATGGCCTGCGACCCGAAGCTGCTGATCGCCGACGAGCCGACCACCGGCCTGGACGTGACCACGCAGGCTTCCATCATGGGCCTGGTGCGCGAGCGGGCCAGCGCCCGCGGCATGGCCACCTTGCTGATCACCCATGACCTGGGCCTGGCCCGCGAGCAGTGCGATCGCATCGTGGTCATGCACGCCGGCCACGTGGTGGAGGCGGCCAGCACGCAAGAGCTGTTCGACGCCCCGCTGCATCCCTACACGCGGCTCCTGATCGGCGCCACGCCGGTCGGCCGCGCCAGCCTGTCCGAGCTCAATGCGATCGGCGGCAGCCTGCCCGATCTGCGCCGCACCGACCTGCCCGCCTGCCGTTTCGCCGACCGCTGCCCGCAGCGCGCGCGCGGCTGCGACGCGCCCTTGCCGACCGTGGTGGACGCCGGCCGCATGCTGCGCTGCCATCGGCCGGCGGAGGTACTCGCATGACCGCTGCACTTTTGGAGGTGATGGACCTCTTCAAACGCTTTCCGGTGAAGACGCCGCAGGGCTTGGGCCAGCTGCATGCGGTCGATGGCGTGAGCTTTCGCATCGACGCCGGCGAGACCGTCGGCCTGGTGGGCGAATCCGGTTGCGGCAAGTCGACGCTGGTGCGCCTGCTCACGCGCACGCTGGCGGTCACCGACGGACAGGTGCGCTTCCTGGGCGCCGACCTGGCCCTGGTCGACCCGAAGCTCATGCCCGGCCACAAATCGCGGCGCGACGTGCAGATGGTCTTCCAGGACGCTCATGACAGCCTCAACCCGCGCTACACCGCCTTCGACACCATTGCCGAGCCGCTGCGCCTGCTGGCCGGCGTGAAGGATGCCGCGCAGGTGCGCCGCCAGGTCGAGGAGATCGCCACCCTGACCGGCCTGCCGCACGAGTTGCTGCCGCGCCTGCCACACCAGTTGTCCGGCGGGCAGAAGGCCCGGGTGGGCATCGCCCGCGCTGCCGTGCTGCGCCCGCGCCTGCTGGTGCTCGACGAGCCCACGGCCGCACTGGACGTGTCGGTACAGGTCGTCATCCTGCAGTTGCTGGCCGACCTCAAGCGCGAGCTGGGCATGAGCTTTCTGTTCGTCTCGCACGACCTGAACGTGGTGCGCCTGCTGTGCGACCGTGTGCTGGTGATGTACCTGGGCCGCGTGGTCGAGAGCGGCCCGGCGGCCGAGGTGTTCGCCCACCCGCGCCACCCCTACACGCGGGCCCTGGTCGCCTCGATTCCCGGCTCGGGCCGCGGCGCGCAGGGCCACCTGCTGCCTGGTGAGGCGCAAAGCCCGATCCAGATGGCCGGCGCCGACCTCAGCCACCGATGCCGCTTCATGGGCCGCTGCCCGCATGGGCGCGCCGAGTGCGAGGTGATGCAGCCCGTGCTCGTGCCAGTGGCGCCCGGCGTCGAAGCCGCCTGCCATTTCACGAATTCCCTTCCTCCCTTCTGATGCCCATGGAAGAAACCCAGGTTCTCCACTACGTCAAGGCCGCGGCGGCTGCGTTTGATTTGCCGATGGACGAGGCCCGCGCGCAAGCCGTCGCACTGCACCTGGGCCGCACGCTGGCGATCGCACGCGTGCTGGACGGCGCCCCGCTGGCCCCCCACGACGAGCCGGCCGAGGTCTACCGGCCCGCGCCCTTCCCGGCCGAGGACCCGACGTGATGAACAGCCGCCAGATCCTGCAAGGCGTCGCCAGTGGCGAGGTCTCCGCGCGCGAAGTGACCGAGGCCGCCCTGGTGCGCATCGAGTCCACCGAGGTGTGGTTCAACGCGTTCACCGAGCGCACCCGCGAGCGCGCCCTGTCCGAGGCCGACGCCGTGGACGCACAGCGCCTGGCCGGTGCGACGCTGCCCCCGCTGGCCGGCCTGCCCTATGCCGTCAAGAACCTGTTCGACATCCGCGGCGTCACCACGCTGGCCGGCTCGCGGATCAACCGCGAGCTGCCACCGGCCGCGCAGGACGCAGTGCTGGTGCAACGCCTGGCGGCCGCCGGTGCCGTGCTCACCGGCGCGCTCAACATGGACGAGTACGCCTACGG
>JAZKDA010000190.1:0-9144 GCA_040387815.1 Pseudomonadota bacterium
TCATCGGGCAGCTGATTCGCATGCAGTACAACCGCAACGAGAACGATTTTTCTCGCGGCACCTTCCGCGTGCGCGGCGACACCATCGACGTGTTCCCGGCCGAACACAGCGAGCTGGCGGTGCGGCTGGAGCTGTTCGACGACGAGATCGAATCGCTGCAGCTGTTCGACCCGCTTACCGGCCGCATCCGCCAGAAGGTGCCGCGCTTTACCATCTACCCCTCCAGCCACTACGTCACGCCGCGCGAGAAGGTGGTGGGGGCGGTCGAGTCGATCAAGATCGAGCTGGCCGGGCGCATCAAGGAGCTGCTGGACATGGGCAAACTGGTCGAGGCCCAGCGGATCGAGCAGCGCACCCGGTTCGACCTGGAGATGCTCAGCGAGGTGGGCCATTGCAAGGGCATCGAAAACTACACCCGGCACCTGTCGGGCGCGCCGCCCGGGGCACCCCCCTCGACCCTGACCGACTACATGCCCAAGGACGCGCTGATGTTCCTGGACGAGAGCCACCAGATGATCGGCCAGCTCAATGCCATGTACGCCGGCGACCGCTCACGCAAGACCACGCTGGTGGAATATGGCTTTCGGCTGCCCTCGGCCCTGGACAACCGGCCGCTGAAGTTCGAGGAGTTCGAGCAGCGCATGCGCCAGGTGATCTTCGTGTCGGCGACGCCGGCCGACTACGAAAAGCAGCACGCCGGCAAGGTGGTCGAGCAATTGGTGCGGCCCACCGGCCTGGTCGACCCCGAGGTGGAGGTGCGCCCCGCCACCCACCAGGTCGACGACGTGCTGCAGGAGATCCGCATCCGAAGCGTCAAGAACGAGCGCGTGCTGATCACCACCCTGACCAAGCGCATGGCCGAGCAGCTGACCGACTACCTCAGCGACAACGGCGTCAAGGTGCGCTACATGCACAGCGACATCGACACCGTGGAGCGGGTGGAGATCTTGCGCGACCTGCGCCTGGGCGCCTTTGACGTGCTGGTGGGCATCAACCTGCTGCGCGAGGGCCTGGACATCCCCGAAGTGTCCCTGGTGGCCATTCTCGATGCCGACAAGGAGGGCTTCCTGCGGGCCGAGCGCTCCCTCATCCAGACCATCGGCCGCGCGGCGCGCAACCTGCACGGCCGGGCCATCTTGTATGCCGACCGCGTCACCGAATCGATGCGCAAGGCCATGGGCGAGACCGAGCGCCGCCGCGCGAAGCAGGTGGCCTACAACGCGCTCCACGGCATCACCCCGCGCAGCATCGTCAAGGAGGTGCGCGACCTGATCGACGGCGTCTACAGCGAAAAGGCCAGCAAGGAAGCCGAAAAGCAGGAGCTGCAGCGGGCCATGGCGCAGGACATGTCCGAGAAGGACGTGGCCAAGGAGATCAAGCGCCTGGAAAAGCTGATGCTGGAACACGCGCGCAACCTCGAGTTCGAGAAGGCGGCGCGGGTGCGCGACCAGCTGGCGCTGCTGCGCGAGCAGGCCTTTGGCGGGTCGGCGCACGACAAGATCGTGCCGATCAGCCGCGCAACACCAGATCCGCCCCTTTCTCGCCGATCATGATGGTGGCCGCGTTCGTGTTCGTCGACACCACCCGCGGCATGACCGACGCGTCGATCACGCGCAGGCGCTCGACGCCGCGCACGCGCAGCGAGGCGTCCACCACCGACCGTTCATCGCTTCCCATCCGGCAGGTGCTCACCGGATGGTAGGACGTCCCGCCGGTGGCGCGCTGGTAGGCCAGCCACTGCGCATCGGTGGCGCAGTCCGGCCCGGGACGCATCTCGACGTCGACCAGGTCTGCGAAGGGCGCCTGCCGGTAGATGTCGCGCAGCATCCTCATGCCCGCGAGCGCCACTTTGCGGTCGGCTTCCTCACTCAGGTAGTTGGCGTCGATGTGCGGCGCCGCCATCGGGTCGGCTGACCGGATCTGGATCCGTCCGAGCGAAAGCGGCCGGCATTGGGCGGCGATGGCGGTGAACCCGGCGAACCGGTGCAGCGGCTCGCCGGCTTTCTCCAGTGACAGTGGCATCGCGGTGAGCAGGACGTCCTCGCGGCCGTCGACCGAATGCTCGGTCTTGGCCAGGCCGCCGACCTGTCCCGCCCCCACCGTGAGCGGCCCCGAGTTGTTGAACATCCACTGCGCGCCCATCTTGGCCAGTTGCAGCGGATTGCGCACCTGGTTGTTCAATGAGATCGGACGCTTCAGGCGCACGACCATGCGCGACTGGAAATGGTCTTGCAGGTTCTCGCCGACCTCGGGCGCATCCGCCAGCACCTTGATCCCGTGCTGGCCCAGCAGCGGCGCCGGCCCGATGCCCGACAGCTGCAGGATCTGCGGCGACTGGATCGCGCCCGCTGAAAGAATCACTTCCCGCTCAGCCCGGGCCTGCCGCAGTTGCCCGCCTTCCAGCCATTGGACCCCGGTCGCCACGGCACCCTCGAACAGCACCCGGGTCACATGCGCACCGGTGGCCAGCGTCAGGTTGGGGCGCCTCAGCGCCGGCGCCAGGAAGGCCTGCGCGCAACTGCTGCGCCATCCCTTGCGGATGGTCAGCTGGTAGGCGCCGACCCCGTTGTCCATCGCCCCGTTGAGATCGGGGTTGCGCGGCAGCCCGTATTGCTGTGCCGCATCCAGCCAGGCTTTGCAGGCTTCGTTGTCGTTGCGAAGGTCGCTCACCCCCAACTCGCCCGAGCCGCCGTGGAACTCGCATTCACCGCCTTCGTACCCCTCGGAGCGCTTGAAGAAGGGCAGCACCGATCGATAGTCCCAACCCGTCGCCCCCAGCTTCGCCCAGCCGTCGAAATCACCGTGCTGACCGCGTGCGTAGATCAATCCGTTGACCGAACTGGATCCGCCCAGGATGCGGCCGCGCGGCCAGGCCATGGTGCGCTTGGCATCGCCCTCGAAGGACACCGCGTCGAAGACCCTTGTGAACCGGTCGTCGAAGATCGTCCGGTAGTAGCCCACGGGAAGCCGCAGCCAGAAGTTCGTGTCTGAGCCCCCCGCTTCGATCACCAGCACGCGGATGGCCGGGTCGGCCGAGAGCCGATTGGCCAGCACGCAGCCGGCCGAACCTGCGCCGACGACGATGTAGTCGTAGCTGGATGTCATGATGGGATTTCCGCGGAAGGGGGGTGCCCTGAGAGGGCGGTTTCGTGCAAGTTTGCATGCCAATGTGCATGAGCATTCATCTCGTTTCCCCTAGCGCGCCCGGCCGGTTCAGCGCGAAATCAGATGCCTGACTTTGCCTGCGGGTAATCCCCGAACTTGCCAATCCCGGCGCTGAACGTACACTGGCTTACAGCCTGCGCCGATGCTGCGCCGCAACATCAGAAGCGGCAGGCAAGGAGACACAGCTTTTGCAGCGAACAGACATCGCCGATCCGGCGTACTTCCACAAGGTCGTGGACTGCCAGTACGCCTGCCCTGCACATACCCCCGTTCCCGAATACATCCGCCTGATCGCGCAAGGCCGCTACGGCGACGCCTACATGGTCAACTGGGCGTCCAACGTGTTCCCCGGCATTCTCGGGCGCACTTGCGACCGCCCCTGTGAGCCGGCCTGCCGGCGCGGGCGCGTCGAAGAGGCCAACGCCAAACAGCCCGAGCCGGTGGCCATCTGCCGCTTGAAGCGCGTGGCCGCCGACTTGAAGGAAGACGTGCGCCACCGCATGCCCAAGCTGGAGCCGCGCAACGGCCGCCGCATCGCCTGCGTGGGCGCCGGGCCGGCCTCGCTGACCGTGGCGCGCGATCTGGCGCCGCTGGGCTATGAGGTCACCGTGTTCGACGGCGAGGCCAAGGCGGGCGGCTTCATCCGCACGCAGATTCCGCGTTTTCGATTGCCCGAGTCGGTGATCGACGAGGAGTGCGGCTACATCCTCGACCTGGGCGTCAAGTTCGTCTCGGGTCATCGCATCGAGTCGATGAAGGCTCTGCTGGCGCAGGGCTATGACGCGGTGTTCATCGGCAGCGGCGCGCCGCGCGGGCGTCAGCTCGAGCTGCCCGGCGGCAAGGAGGCCGCCGCCAGCATCCATATCGGCATCGACTGGCTGGCCTCGGTCTCGTTCGGGCACATCACGAAGGTGGCGCCGCGCGTCATCGTGCTGGGCGGCGGCAACACCGCCATGGACTGCTGCCGCTCGGCCCGGCGCCTGGGCGCCAGCGACGTCAAGGTCATCGTGCGCAGCGGCTTCGACGAGATGAAAGCCTCCCCCTGGGAGAAGGAGGATGCCATGCACGAAGGCATCCCCATCATCAATTACCACGTGCCCAAGGCCTTCGTGCACGAGAACGGCCGCCTGACCGGCATGACCTTCGAAGTGGTCAAGGCCGTGTACGACGAGCGTGGCCGCCGCAGCCTGGTGCCCACCGGCGAGCCCGACGCCTTTTTTGCCTGCGACGAGGTGCTGGTGGCCGTGGGCCAGGAGAACGCCTTTCCCTGGATCGAGCGCGACAGCGGCGTCGACTTCGAGGGCGGTCTGCCGGTGCTCCTCAAGGACAGCTTCCAGTCCACGATGCCGCAGGTGTTCTTCGGCGGCGACGCGGCCTTCGGCCCCAAGAACATCATCACCGCCGTGGCCCATGGTCACGATGCCGCGGTGTCGATCGACCGTTACCTCAACGGCGAAGACGTCACGGTGCGTCCCGCGCCCATGACCAATCTTGCTTCCCAGAAAATGGGTATCCACGAGTGGAGCTACGACAACGACACCTCGCTCGACGCGCGCTACCGCGTGCCATGGGCCAAGGCGGAGATCGCGCTGTCGAGCATCAAGGTCGAGGTCGAGCTGGGCTTTGACGCGGCCACCGCCTTCCAGGAGGCCCAGCGTTGCCTGAACTGCGACGTGCAGACGGTGTTTACCGAAAGCGCCTGCATCGAATGCGACGCTTGCGTCGATATCTGCCCGATGGACTGCATCACGTTCACCGAGAACGCCACCGAAGAACAGCTGCGGCCCAACCTGATGGCGCCAGCCCTCAACCTCACTCAGGCGCTGTATGTGTCAGGGCCGCTCAAGACCGAAAGAATCATGGTCAAGGACGAAGACGTGTGCCTGCACTGCGGACTGTGTGCCGAGCGCTGCCCCACGGGCGCCTGGGACATGCAGAAGTTTCTGCTCAACACCGCAAAGGCGGGCGACCGCGTAGCCCGTCATCCCCGCGAAGGCGGGGATCCAGGCCCCCGCTCGGCACCTTCGCTGGATCCCCGCCTTCGCGGGGATGACAAAGTGTCGGGGAGGGTGGCGGCATGAAGCGCATCGAAGCCGTCAACGACTTCGTCGTCAAGTTCGCCAACGTCAACGGTTCGGGCTCGGCTTCGGCCAACGAGCTGTTCGCCAAGGCCATCTTGCGCATGGGTGTGCCGGTCAGCCCGCGCAACATCTTCCCCAGCAACATCCAGGGCCTGCCCACCTGGTATGAGGTGCGCGTGACCGAGGCCGGCTGGCTCGGGCGCCGTGGCGGCGTCGACATGATGGTCGCCATGAACCCCCAGACCTGGGACGCCGACCTGGCCGAGATCGTGCCCGGCGGCTACCTGTTCTACGACAGCACCCGCCCGCTGCCGCCCTCGAAGTTCCGCACCGACATCCACGTGATCGGCATGCCGCTCACCGAGATCTGCAACGCGGTGTATAGCGATCCGCGCCAGCGCCAGTTGTTCAAGAACATCGTGTATGTCGGCGCACTGTCGGTGCTGCTCGAGATCGACGCCGACGTGATCGAAAAGCTGTTCAGCGAGCAGTTTCGCGGCAAGGAAAAGCTGCTGGCATCCAACGTGCGCGCCCTGCACCTGGGCCGCGACTTCGTGCGCGAGCACCTGCAGGCGCCGCTGGGCATTCGCGTCAAGCGGGCCGACGCGGTGGGCGATCGCATCTTCGTCGACGGCAACACCGCCGCGGCCCTGGGCTGCGTCTACGGTGGCGCCACGGTTGCGGCCTGGTACCCGATCACGCCGTCATCGTCGGTGGCCGAGGCCTTCCAGAAGTACTGCGCCAAGTACCGGGTGGATGCGGCCACCGGCCAGAACCGCTACGCGATCGTGCAGGCCGAGGACGAGATCGCCTCCATCGGCATGGTGGTGGGGGCCGGCTGGAACGGCGCGCGCGCCTTCACCGCCACCTCGGGCCCCGGCGTGTCGCTCATGACCGAGTTCATCGGCCTGGCCTACTTCGCCGAGATCCCCGTCACCATCATCAACGTGCAGCGCGGCGGCCCGTCCACCGGCATGCCCACCCGCACCCAGCAGGCCGACATCACCGCCTGCGCCTATGCCTCGCATGGCGACACCAAGCACGTGCTGCTGTTCCCGCAAGACCCCACTGAGTGCTTCGACCAGTGCGCCGCCGCGCTCGACCTGGCCGACCGCCTGCAGACGCCGGTGTTTGTCATGACCGATCTGGATATCGGCATGAACCAGCGCCTGTCCAAGCCCTTCGAGTGGGAGGAGGGCAGGGCCTTCGACCGCGGCAAGGTCATGACCGCCGCCGAGCTCGAGGCCGGCCGCGACTTCGGCCGCTACAAGGACGTGGACGGCGACGGCATCCCCTGGCGCACCCTGCCGGGCACGCATGCCACGCTGGGCAGCTACTTCACCCGTGGCACCACGCGCGATGCCTATGCCCGCTATTCCGAGCGCGGGCCCGACTACATCTACAACGTCGAGCGCCTGCTGCGCAAGTTCCGCACCGCGGCCACGCTGGTGCCGCAGCCGGTGGTCAAATACGCCGCGCCGCGCACCCGCCTGGGCGTCATCTACTTCGGCAGCACCGCGCCGGCCATGGACGAAGCCCTGGTTGCGCTGGCCGCGCAAGACATTCACCTCGATGCGATGCGCCTGCGGGCCTTCCCCTTCCCCGACAGCGTGGCCGAGTTCATCGCGGCGCACGACCAGGTCTTCGTCGTCGAGCAGAACCGCGACGCGCAGATGCGCAGCCTGCTGGTCAATGAACTCGAGATCGACCCCAAGCGGCTGGTGAAGGTGCTGCACTACGACGGCACGCCGATCACCGCGCGCTTTATCACCAACGCCATCGGCAGCCACGTCGACACCCTGCCGACATGGGTCAAGCCCAATGCCGCCGCCCTGGCGCGCGAGGAGGCCGCATGACCTACATCACCAAACCCAAGCTGCACCATCCGTCGCTCGAAAAGAACCGCGTCGGCTACACCCGGCGCGACTACGAGGGCAAGATCTCCACCCTGTGCGCCGGCTGCGGGCACGACTCCATCTCGGCGGCCATCATCCAGGCCTGCTGGGAGCTCGACATCGAGCCGCACCGCGTGGCCAAGCTCTCGGGCATCGGTTGCAGCTCCAAGACACCTGATTACTTCCTGGGCGCCTCGCACGGCTTCAACACCGTGCACGGCCGCATGCCCAGCGTGCTCACCGGCGCCAACCTGGCCAACCGCGAACTTTTGTACCTGGGCGTGTCCGGTGACGGCGATTCGGCCTCCATCGGCCTGGGCCAGTTCGCCCACTCGATGCGCCGGGGCGTGCGCATGGCCTATATCGTCGAGAACAACGGTGTCTACGGCCTGACCAAGGGCCAGTTCTCGGCCACCGCCGACCAGGGCTCGCAGAGCAAGAAGGGCGTGGTCAACAGTGACAGCCCGGTCGACCTGGTCAGCATGGCCTTGCAATTGGGCGCCACCTACGTGGCCCGCAGCTTCTCGGGCGACAAGGCCCAGCTGGTGCCGCTGATCAAGGGCGCGCTGGCCCACGGCGGCGCCGCCTTCATTGACGTCATCAGCCCCTGCGTGGCCTTCAACAACCACCCGGGCAGCACCCGCAGCTACGACCATGTGCGCGAGCACAACGAGGCGGTGAGCCGCATCGACTTCATCAGCCCGCGTGATCCGATCGTGGCCGAGGTCGCCCCCGGCGAGCGCCGCGACATCGTGCAGCACGACGGCACCGTGTTGCGCCTGCGCGCCCTGCACGAGGGCTACGATCCCACCAACCGCGCCACCGCCTCGGCCTACCTGCAAAAGCATCAGGAGTTGGGCGAGGTGGTCACCGGCCTGCTGTATGTCGACCCCGACGCGGCCGACATGCACAGTGCGCTCAACACCAGCAGCGAGCCGCTCAACCGTCTCGACCTGGCCGAGCTGTGCCCCGGCACGGCCGCACTGGCCAAGCTCAACGCCTCGCTGCGCTGACCTTGGGCCGGCCCTTGGCCGGCCGGGTTCCCCCTACGCATGTAGGGGGAACCAAGTCGCACCCCGCCGGTCTATTCCCGACTAACCCTGTTGGTCATCGCGTATACTTGACGAAAATTGTCAAGATAAGCACGAAGACACGGATGAGCATCGCCGCACCTCGGTGCGATGGCCTGTCCGGCGCGGTCACCGCCGCGCAAGAGGGTGAAGACGGCTCCATACCGGTGATCCCGGCAGGAGGTTCGATCAGGGGTTTTGAACAAGCACAAGGAGCTTGCGATGCGTCTCACTACCAAAGGCCGGTTTGCGGTCACCGCGATGATTGACCTGGCACTGCGCCAGAACAACGGCCCGGTCACCCTCGCCGCCATCAGCCAGCGCCAACAGATATCTCTGTCCTACCTCGAGCAATTGTTCGGAAAGCTGCGCCGGCATGAGCTGGTGGAAAGCACCCGCGGCCCGGGCGGCGGCTATACCCTGGGGCGCAAGGCCTCCGAGATCACGGTCGCCGACATCATTGTCTCGGTCGACGAGCCGTTGGACGCCACCCAGTGCGGCGGCAAGGAAAACTGCACCGGCGACGGCGGGCGCTGCATGACCCACGAGCTGTGGTCCGCGCTGAACCAGCGCATGGTCGAGTTCCTGGATTCCGTCTCGCTGCAAAAGCTGGTGGAAGACCAGCTCGCCAAGGGCATCCAGATCGAGGACAAGCCCTCGCCCAAGCGCGCGATCTCCAGCTCGCCGGTGGTCAAGCCGATCCGCGTCAACGCACCCAACTCGGTTTTCGCCCTGGGCAATGTCGCCCTGGGCAAGAGCTGAGGACACCCGCAACACCACAGGCCCACCAGAGCCCCAGCACAGCCGCCATGACGACCCCGCATTTCCCGATCTACCTTGACTATGGCGCCACCACGCCTTGCGACCCCCGCGTGGTCGACGCCATGATCCCCTGGTTGCGCGAGCACTTCGGCAACCCGGCATCGCGCAGCC
>JAZKDA010000191.1:0-20268 GCA_040387815.1 Pseudomonadota bacterium
GCATCAAGGACGAGGTGTTCGAGAAGAAGGACATCCACATCCACGTGCCCGACGGTGCCACGCCCAAGGATGGCCCGAGCGCTGGCGCCGCCATGACCACCGCGATCGTCTCCGCGCTCACCGGCATTCCGGTGCGCGCCGACGTCGCCATGACCGGCGAGATCACGCTGCGTGGCGAGGTCACGGCCATTGGCGGCCTCAAGGAAAAGCTGCTGGCGGCCCTGCGCGGCGGGATCAAGACGGTGCTGATCCCCGAGGAAAACGCCAAGGACTTGCAGGAGATCCCCGAGAACGTCAAGAGCGGCCTGGAGATCGTGCCGGTCAAGTGGATCGACAAGGTGCTCGAGCTGGCCCTGGAGCGCCGGCCCACACCCTTGCTCGACGACGAACCCGTGGCGGCGGCGCCCGCCGCTGTGGTGGCTGAAGGCGTGGCGCCCGGGGGCACCACGACCTCGATCAAGCATTGAGGGCGGCGGCTCAAAAAAACGCTCCCCTCGAAGGAATCGACGTTTTTTCGTTGTAGAATTTGGGGCTCATGCGGGAGTAGCTCAGTTGGTAGAGCGCAACCTTGCCAAGGTTGAGGTCGAGAGTTCGAGACTCTTCTCCCGCTCCAGATCTAAAAAGGGAAGCAGCCGCTTCCCTTTTTTCTAGACGGCTCCGTCGTGGAGCCCGTGGCGCGGTAGCAAAGCGGTTATGCACCGGATTGCAAATCCGTGTAGGTCGGTTCGACTCCGGCCCGCGCCTCCAGATTCAAGCCACTGTTATTCCAGCAGTGGCTTTTCTCTTTGTGCTCGCCGCTCTGAACTGTCGATGCCAGTTCCGTCCCGCAGCCCATCTCGGTGAGGCGAGTTGAGATTTATCAATAGCCCGCGTCTTCTGGGCTATCGACGTAACGACTTGGTTACCATGACCATTGATTCATGGAGACAAGGGCGACATGCGAGTTGTTCCGAACGAGTTGGGGCTGCGCACCTGGCTTTTTATCCTGTCGCTGCTGGCGGTGTTTCCGCTGCTGTTGTTCGCGGGCCTCGGCATCTCGCAGTTCGAGCAGGACCAGCGGCACGCGATCCTCGTAGACCTGGACCATCGCGCCCAGCACCTGGCGGAAAAGGTCGAAACCCACGTCAACAATGCCATCGCGATCCTGGAGACGCTGGCCGCCGCGGACGCGGCCCAGCGCGACGACCTGCGGACCCTCCACGAAACGTCCCGGCGCGTTGTGCAGGGCAACCCGGCGTTTCGCGCTATCGGCCTGGTCGATGCGAACGATCGGGTGCTTTTCGTGACCACGCTGCCCTTTGGCGGCGACACGCTTGCCCTGAACCAAGGCCAGATGGTGCATGAGGCGTTCCGCACCGCAAAGCCCAACGTCTCCGGGATCTTCACCTCGCGGCAGACTCGCGACAAGGTGGTTGCGGTGTCGGTCCCGGTGCTGCGCAACGGCAAGGTGGCCTACGTCTTGCGAATGATCCTGGCGGCGGACTCCATCGGCAACCTGCTCGCGGAGTATGCGCTGCCCCAGGGCTGGCTATCGGCGATTGTCGACCGGGAGGGGATCCTGCTGGCCCGCAATGTGGATGCGCCGAAGTTTCTGGGTATGCGCGCCACGGCCCCCTTCCTGAAAGCCATGCAAACGCGCGAGAGGCGCCTGTTCGACAGCGTCAACCTGTTGGGCGTCCCGATCAAGAACATGATGGTGCCGATCCACGGCGGTGACTGGTTTCTGGGTGTCGCGGTGCCCACCTCGGTGCTCGATGGCCCCGTGCGGGATCGAATCAGGGATTTCGCGGGTTATGGCCTTGCCTGGATCTTGCTGTCGCTGGCGCTGTCTCAGCTGATGGCGTATTTTTTGTCCCGGCAGGTGGCAATTCTCACTCGCGCGGTGGCCGACAGGTCTGTGTCGGATCCGGCCCTGTTGAAGGTACGCGTGACCGAGTTCGGCCGGCTGCTCAAGGGCTACCTGGAGGCCAGGCGTGCCGAGAAGGCCGTGCGTGGCGACCTGTTTCAGGTCGCCGGTGAGCGCGACGAAGTCAGGGACCTCTATGACCATGCTCCCTGCGGCTATCACTCCCTGGACCGCGACGGGCGCGTGATCCACATCAACCAGACCGAGCTCGGTTGGATGGGCCTCACCAGCGACGAAGTCCTGGGGCGCCCGTATTCCGATTTCCTGAACGAGTCAGGCAAGGAAGTATTTCGCAACGGCTTCCCGCTACTTGTTCGGAGCGGAAAAATCAACGACGTCGAGTACGAGTTGTTGCGCAAGGACGGGACGACCATGCCCGTCCTGCTCAGCGCCACGGCCATCAAGGACGCGGCCGGTGAGTTTGTTTCAAGTCGCTCCACTGTTTTCGACCTGACCGAGCGCAAGCGGTTCGAGGCGCAGCTTGTCGCGGCCAACGCGGAGCTGACCCAGCACAAGGAACACCTGGAGGATCTCGTCCAGGAGCGCACCCGCAAGTTGGCCGAGTCGCTCGAAGCCTCGCAGGGCGCGGACCGCGCCAAGACGGCACTGCTGGCCAATGTCAGCCACGAGTTGCGTACGCCGCTCAATCACATCGTTGGCAATGCCTATCTGCTGGAGCGCCAGATCGAACAGCCCGCGCAGAAGGACAAGATCGAGACCATCACCTCCTCCTCGCGGCGCCTGCTGTCCATGGTCAACGATCTGATCGACGTCGCGCAGTTGGAGGGCCGAGAGCTTCGCCTCGAGCCGGCAACCTTCAAACTGACTGAGTTGATCGAGGGTGTTCGCGGCAAGGCCGTTGCCGCGATGCGGGCCAAGGGGCTTGAGCTGGTCGTGGAGGTCGATGCAAGTTTGCCCGCCGCGCTGGTGGGTGACAGCGCCCGTCTGATCCAGGTGCTGCGGCATCTTCTGGACAACGCCGAGAAATACTCGGACCGGGGGCAGGTGAGCCTGCGGGTGCGCAGCGCCGGCCAACGCGGCCCGCAAGTGACGATCCGTGTCGAGGTGCAGGACCAGGGGCGCGGCCTCAGTAAGGAGCTTCGCCGCACGCTCTTTACCTTGTTTCATCAGGGCGATGGATCGTCGACACGGGAACACGGCGGCACCGGCTTGGGTCTGGCGCTGTGCCAACGCCTGATCAAGCTGATGGGCGGCGAGATCGGGGTCGATGGGGTGCCGGGCGGCGGCAGCTGCTTCTGGTTCACCGTCACCTTGCCAGAGGGTCAGGCGCCCGAGCCCTCGGCGCCGGTTGCCAGCGAGCCGGTGAACTGGCCCGACGCGATGGAGGCTGCAACCCGTGTGGAGCGCTTGCTCGCCGAAGATGACGCGGCGTGCATGGATGTGTGGCAGGACAACACCCGCCTGCTGTCCGGCCTGCTGGAGGATCAGACAGAGGCTTTTGCGCAAGCCCTGGAACGCTATGAGTTCTCCGAGGCGCTGGAGATCTTGCGGCGCCAGATGCAACGACCGGTTGTCCAATAGGACCGTCCGCGCCGCGCATGGTGGCGCCGATCTTTGGTCAGCTGTGCGCAGGGCCGCGCACGAAGCGGGCCACCGTGCCGCGCTCGCACAACTCGATCACCGTGCCGTGGCCGTCGCGCTTGAGCACCCAGCCGCGCCGCAGCGGCAGATTCGGCGTTGGGGGTTGATCGAACGCCCGCACGCCCTTGGCGCGGTAATGCGCCAGCGCTGCATCCAGGTCGTCCACCTCGATGGCCACCACGACGTCACCGGGCGCCAGATCACTCTGGCCGGAGAACTCGACCAGCTCGACGATGATGCCGCCTTCGCCGGGGTCGAAGAACGCGCAACGGATCTGGAGTTCCGGTATGGCGCGCACGATGGGCTCACCGAGGCCGACGACCGAGCGGTAGAAGTCGATGCCGGCTTCAAGTGATTTCACGAAGATCGCGATGTGGTCAAGGCGGTTGGTCATGGTCAGCCTGCTTTCGTGGTGGGGTGGGTGGCCGCATGGGCCTGTTCGTCGCGTACCTTGCCCGCCACGATGGCGCGCAGCGCGTCCTTCTTGATCTTTCCAGCCGGCGTCATCGGAAACTCCGTGAACAGCTCCAGCCGCTCGGGCAGCTTCTGGCGCGCGATGCCCACCTGGCCGAGATAGCCAAGGATGTCCGCCAGCGTGGGCGGGGTGCCACGGGCCACCACGCAGGCGCAGACGGTCTCGCCCAGCCGGGCATGCGGCATGGCGACCACGGCAACCTGGTCAACCGCGGCGTGCCGCAGCAGGATGTCCTCGACCTCGCGGGCCGAGATGTTCTCGCCGCCGCGGATGATGAGATCCTTCTTGCGACCGGTGATCACCACGGCGCCGCTTTCGGTGCGAAAACCCAGGTCGCCGGTGTGGAAGTATCCCTGCGCATCGAAGCTCTTGGCGGTCTCCTCGCGATCCACGTAACCCACGGCCTGGGCCGGGCCGCGCGCGATGATCTCGCCTTCGCACCCATCGGCAACGGCGACGCCCGCATCGTCGACAAAGAGCACGTCGTAGTCGGTCATCTTGCCGTCGGTGTCGGCGGCCATGTCCTCGGTGCCGTCGTCGACGAAGCCTTTGCCGATCATCAGCACCTCGGTGGCGCCATAGACCCGGAAGGCCCGGCCATGGGAAAGATACCGGTTCGCCCGCCGGATCAGATCCGACGGAACCGACGCACCGCCGCAGGCAAAGATGCGCAGCGAAGGCAGCCGGGTCTGGCGGGAGGCGGCCGCGTCGAGCAGTTCGGACAGGAAGGGCGTGGCGCTGACGGTGAGCGCCACGCCATGACGGTCGATCAGATCGACCGCCTCGGCGGCGTCCCAGCGGTCCATCAGGATCGCGGGCGTGCGCCACGAGAACGGCGCCTCCAGCCCCCACAGGTAACCCGTGACATGGCTCACTGGCGAGGGCATCAGGATCACCTGGCCCGCACCGATGCGCCAGAACTCCATGCAGCCCGACAAGGCCCGCGCCAAGGTGTTGTGGGTGTGCAGCACGCCCTTGGCGCGACCGGTCGTGCCCGAGGTGTACATCACGAACTTGATCGCATCGGCATCCTGGACCAGCGGGGGCAAGGTGTGCCCGGTGGGGGCCAGCAGGTCTTCATAACGCAGCAGGCCTTCCGTGGGCGAGGCCGCGCGTACCTGCACTATGAATTCGAGCTTGGGCGTGTGCGCGCGCACACGCCTGGCCATGTCGGCGTGGTCGAAATTTCGCCACACCGTCGGCACGAACAGCACACGGGCGCCGCAGTCGGCAAGGATCTCGGCGACTTCCTTGTCGCGGTAGATGGGCACGATCGGATTGACGACCAGCCCGAGCATGGCGGCGGCGAGATTGACCACCGCCGCTTCGATCCAGTTGGGAAGCTGAAACGCCACCACCTGGCCGGCGCGCAAGCCGCGCGCCGACAGGCCCGCGGCCAGTGCCCGGGCTTCCAGCAGGATCTCGCGGTAGCTGATGGCGCGCGCGCCATCGCGCAGGCAAATCTCGTCGGGCGCCGCGCTTGCGGCTTCGGCCGCGTCGAGGGCGATGGTGCGGCCGCGCCAGACGCCGGCGGCGCGCAGTTGCCTGGCCTGTTCATCGCTGAAGCGGACAGTCCATCCGCTTGCGTCCTTGCGCATGTGTGCACCTCCTTGATATGGTGTCAAGTCGCCGCCGCCAATTCGTTGAGCACATACATAGTACGCGATCGTAACTATGATGGGTGACATCGAATCATCACCAGGAGACACGTCGTGGCCAAGCCGCACGCATACCTTTCCGCGCGATTGACCCAGTCCTACTGGCCAGCCGAAACCTCGCGGCAGCTGCTCGACTGGACCCTGGGCCGCGCCTTGCAGGAGACGGCGGCGGCGGTGCCCGACCGGGTGGCGCTGGTGGAGGGTATCCCTGGCGGCGCCGGCCGCCGCTGGACCTATGCCGAGCTTGAAGCCGAGTCCGCCCGGCTGGCCTGCGCCTTGCTCGAGCGGTTCCAGCCTGGCGAGCGGGTCGCGGTGTGGGCGTCCAACGTGCCCGAGTGGTTGCTGCTGTTCTACGGTTGCGCCATGGCCGGCATCGTGATGGTGACGGTCAATCCGGCCTACAAGGCGCGCGAGTTGCATTACGTGCTGGAACGCTCCGGGGCGGCCGGTCTGTTCGTCGCGCCGGGGTACCGGGGCCTGGACATGCCGGCTGCCGCGCGCGAGGTGGCCCAGCGGCTGCCTGGGCTGCGCCACATCATTCCCATCGGCGATGTGCAGGCGCTGGCGCGGCAGGCCGGGCCGCGCGCGTTGCCGTCGGTCGATGCGATGGACGTCTGCGTGATCATGTTCACGTCGGGAACCACCGGTGCGCAAAAAGGCGTCATGTTCCACCACAGGGGGATCGTGAACATGGCGTACTTCACCCAGGAGCGCGCGGGCCTGGCCGACGGCGGTGTGTTCGTCAACCCCATGCCCATGTTCCACATCGGGTCCTTGGGGCACGCGGCGGTCGGCGCCGTGATGCGGCGCGCCACCCATGTGTTGGCCAGCGAATGGTCGGCCGATCTGTTCATGTCGCTGGTCGAGCGCGAAGGCGGCACCTACTCCCTGCTGGTGCCGACAATGATCGAGGCATTGCTGGCGCATCCGGACCGCAGCAAGTACCGGTTGGGAACCCTCAGGAACCTGGCGTCCGGCGCCGCCGTGGTCGAAGCCAGCCTGATCCGGCGCACCGACGCCCAATTGGGTTGCTCCATCGCGAATATCTTTGGCCAGACCGAGATGCAGGGCGTTGTGACGGGCGTGTTCCCCGACGATTCACCGCAGGACCAGGCCGAGACGATCGGACAGCCCATGCCGCATGTCGAGGTCAAGATCGCCGACACCGAAACCGGCGCTGTCCTGCCGATCGGTCAGCCGGGCGAGATCTGTGTGCGGGGTTACCTGACCATGGTCGGCTATATCGGCATGCCCGAGGAAACCGCCAAGACGCTCACGGCCGACGGCTGGCTGCGTTCGGGTGACCTGGGCACGATGGACGAGCGTGGCTTCCTGCGCATTACCGGTCGCATCAAGGACCTCATCATCCGTGGCGGCGAGAACATCTATCCGCGCGAGATCGAAAACCTGCTGCGCGAGCATCCGCAGGTTGGCGACGTCGCTGTCCTGGGCGTGCCGGACCCCTATTGGGGTGAGCAGGTGGGTGCCGTCATCGTGGCGCGATCCGCGGCCCATCCGCCCGATCCGGCCCTGTTGCACGCGTTTTGCCGCGAACAGCTTGCCAGCTACAAGACGCCGCGCCTGTGGTACTTGGTCGACGCCTTCCCGATGACGGAAACCGGCAAGCTGAAGAAGTTCGCGCTGGTCGACGCCATCCGGTCCAAGGCGATGCTGCCAGTGGCCGTGTTTTGAGACCTCTTTGACATGTCGCTGAGTTGCACTTACCATGCGCCACGTACGATGAATTTGCTGAGGAAATCCCGGTAATAACCTAGTGATTTCCGGGTCAACGGCTGTTCATAGGTGAGTTTGACTTATAAAATCTCCTGCCGCGACGTTCACCGAGACAGGCTGAGCTTTGCGGGGGGCGCCGGTGCATCAGAGCGTTTGACACAACAGACAAGGATGGCCATGGAAGACATATTGGAGACGTTCGCGCAGGCGGCGGCGCGGCCACTCGACTACGCCAGGCAGTGGAAGAAAGAAACCGGCGCCCGCGTGATCGGCATTTTTCCGATGCATTTCCCCGGTGAGTTGGCGCATGCGGCGGGTGCTCTTCCCATGGTGGTTCAGGAGGATGACGAGCCCGTCACCATCGGCCAGAGCCAGGTTTTCAGTTTTTATTGTGGCTACAACCGCAGCCTGATCGATCAGGCCTTGCGCGGTGAGTTCGAGGTCCTGGACGCCATTCTTTTCGGCGACCACTGCGTACAACTGCTGGGCACGGCCGACGTGATCCGCGCCCACTTGCCGGCCAAGCCGATCCTGTTCAACCAGCTGTGTTCCATCCTCGATGCCGACTGGGCCCTGGACGAAACCCGCGGAACCTTCAGGCAGCTCTGGCTCGAACTCGAGACACTCACCGGCGCCAAGATCGACGAGGCCAGCGTGCAGGCCTCCATCCGCCTGTTCAACCGCAATCGCAGCCTTATCCGAACGCTGTACGACCGGCGGCGCGCGGGCGAGATCAACTTGTCCGCCCGCAACATGCAGCACATCGTCAAGTCATCGATGGTGATGGACAAGGCGCAACACACCGCCTTGCTGGAGCAGCTGGTGGCCCGCCTGGCGCAGGCCGCGCCAAAGCCACGCACGGTGCGGGTCTTCCTGTCAGGCCACATGTGCCATGCACCCAAGCCGGTTCTGCTCGACCTGTTCGAAGAGAGTGGATGCACGGTGGTCGACGACGACCTCTACACAGGCTTCCGGTTCATCTTTGCCGACATCGACGAAACGGGTCCACCCGTCGACGCGCTGGCATCGTGGTACCTGGCGCGCAGCCAGAAGCTGCCGTGCCCGACCCGGGCCGTCAAGGGGCTCGACTGGGAGCAATACCTGCTCAAGGCCGTGGCAGAGTCTCGTGCCCAGGGGCTGATCATCCTCATGGCGAAATTCTGCGAACCGCACATGTTCTTCTACCCGGAGATCAAGGAAGCGTTCGACAAACACGGCATCCCCCATCTTCTGGTCGAAACCGAACACGAGGGTGTGGCGCTTGAATCCCTCAAGACCCGCGTCGATGCGTTCGTCGAGATCGTCGGGCGGCGCGCGAAGGCGGCACCCATGGCGCCGATCGGCGCAACTGTTTAACCCGGAGCTCACATGATGCAATCCACTCAGCAAGTCATGGCGGACCGGCCCTCGGCCAGTCCAGTGTTCGGCAATGGTGAGCGCGCCAATCGCCTCAAGAGCACCCGCTTCGGCGGAAAGCTGGTCAATGAGTACTGGGAAAACCTGTTCCTGGCCAAGGAGCAGGGCAAGAAAGTCATCTGGTACAACGGCACCTACATTCCACCCTTTTTCCACTCGCACGACGTGGCTTGGGTGCATGGCGAGGCCTGGGCGGCCAACCTGGCGGCACGCCACGACGAGGGCCCGGCGCAGCAGGCGGGTGAGGTGCGTGGCTATGACCGCGAACTTTGCTCCTACGCACGCACCCATATCGGCCAGGCCCTGCTGGACCGCGAGAAGCTCGACAACGGCACTCTGGGCATCGATCCCGCCGGTGAGCGCGCCGCACTGATGCGCAAGCTGCCGCTGCCGGACATGATCATCAACGCCTACCCGTATTGCAGCACGGGCCAGCAGTGGGACGACATCACGTACCGCATGTTCGGCAAGAAGATCCCGATGTTCACGATCCAGATTCCGCTTTTGTGGGGGGGGCGGCCCGACGCGGGGTACATCCGTGGTTCGGAATGGCTCCAGCGCTCCAAGTACGTGGCCGATCAGCTGATGGCCATGACTCGGTTCATGGAGGAACACACCGGGCGCAAGTTCGACTTCGACCGGCTCAGCGAAACCATGGGCTTCGTCAAGAAGGCGGCGGAACTGCGCCTGGAGGCCATGGACCTGTGCACCGCGACGCCGTCGCCCGCGAGCTTCTTCGACTGGATCGTCAGCATCGCACCGGTCAACTTCCTGCCTGGCGACCAGAACCTGGTGACGTATTTCGAAGGCGTGAAGGCCGAAATCCAGCAGCGCATCGCCAATGGCGAGGGCGCGGTCAAGGACGAGAAATACCGCCTGTTCTTCGACGGCATGATGAACTGGAACAAGGTCGGCTGGCTCGCCGACAAGTTCGCTGCGGTCAACGCCTGCGTGGTGGCGGGGCGCTACACCCATATGTCGTTCTGGCAGGAGCCGCAGCTGATCGACCTGAAGAATCCGGTGCTGGGAATGGCGCAAAACTACCTGGTGTGCCCCAACAACCATGGCGCGCCGATCATGATCGGCGAGATCGAGAAGGTGTGCGACAAGTTCAATATCGACGGCATGGTCATGCATGCTTCGCGCACCTGCCGCGGCATGTCGAACTCGCAGTTCCTGATCGCCGATTCAGCCAAGCGCCATGGTCGCCAGGCGATGTTCTTCGAGGGCGACGTCGCCGACGAGTCCTTCTACAAGGATGAATTGCTCAATACCCGGCTCGAGGCCATGATCGAATCCATGGACGCGCGGCGTCGCATCGTCGCCTGACATACGCAGCCACCCCATCGCAGCTTGCACACCCGATTACGCGCCCGGAGAGACACACGACATGCCCGACACCCAAGACGCCATTGCCACACTGACCCGCATCGCTGAAGACCCGAACGCGTACGCGCGTGACTGGAAGCGCCAACATCAGCGCAAGGTCATCGGCACATTTCCGATGAATTTCCCGGCCGAGCTGGTCCACGCCGCCGGCGCGTTGCCAGTGGTGGTGCAGGATGATCGGGCGCCGATCACACTGGGCCGCACATTGATGTACGAGTTCTATTGCGGATACGCCCGTAGCCTGACGGATCAGGCGGCGACGCGCAAGCTTGATGTATTCGACGCCTTCCTGGTCGTGGACCATTGCGTCGCCTTGCTGGGGGCGGTCGATGCCATGCGCTTCGAGCTGCCGGAACAACCGGTGTTCCTGGCGCAATACATGGCGTCGATGGACGAGGAGTGGACGCCACCGGAGGTGCGCAAGCAGGTGGAGTCGCTGCAGACGCAGCTTGAGGAACTGTGCGCGGTGACGATCTCCAAAGACGCTTTGGCCAACAGCATTCGCGTGTTCAATCGCAACCGCCAACTGCTGCGCCAGGTCTACGACCTGCGCCGGTCCGGGCGCACACGCATCACGGCGACGCAGATGCAGATGCTGGTCAAGTCCAGCATGGTGATGGACATCGAGGAGCACACGGCGATCCTTTCCGGGCTGGTCCAATCGCTCGAAGCCGAACGCGAGACCACCCCGAACCTCGTGCGCCTGCACCTGTCCGGCCATTTCTGCCACGGACCGCGGCCCGAACTGCTGGACGTCATCGAGTCCTGCGGTGCGGTGGTGGTCGACGACGATCTCTACACCGGCTTTCGCTACATCTCGACCGACGTCCCCGAGGATGGGGACCCTGTCGATGCGCTCACGCGCTGGTACTTCGACCGCAACACCAAGGTGCCGTGCGCAACGCGCGCCCAAAAGAATGTGGACTGGGAGAGCTACCTCCTGGGCTCGCTCAAGAACAGCGGCGCGGCCGGCGTTGTGATCCTGATGGTCAAGTTCTGCGAGCCGCACATGCTGTACTACCCCGAACTGCGCAAGGCGCTGCTGCGCGCCCAGGTGCCCCACCTGCTCATCGAGACCGAACACGAGGGCCTTGCCGTCGAGTCGATCCGGGTGCGGATGGAGGCATTCCTCGAGCAGATCCGCCGCCCGGCCGTTGCCACGGCCTGACATCGACCCACCAACACCAGGAGCGCCGCCCATGTCCATCGCCACCCAACTTACCAGCCCTCATCCCACTGCCGCCCCGGAAGCCCTGTCGAACCGCCTTTCCAGCACCAGGAACGGCGGCAAGATGGTCAAGGACTACTGGGACCGCATCTTCACCGCGCGCGAGCGCGGCGCGCAGGTTGTCTGGTACAACGGCGCCGCCCTGAACCCGATCTTCCAGGCCGCCGGCATCGAGTGGTGCCACGGCGAGGCGTTCGGTGCGCGGTTGGCGGCCATGCATCTGGAAGCGCCGGCGCAATTGGCGGGCGAGGAATACGGCTACATCAATGAGCTGTGCTCTTACGCGCGCACGACGCTGGGCTGTGCGGTGCTCACCCAGCGCGGCGCGGAGTACGAGGAGGAGGGCGGCATCGTCGACCGCGAAACGCTGGCCGGTCGCCTGCCACCGCCGGATTTTTTCGTCAATGCCTACGCCGGCTGCAGCACGGGCCAGCAATGGGACGAGATTTCCTACCGGCTGTTCAAGAAGCAGCTGCCGTTCTTCAAGGTCTCCTACCCCCTCCTGTGGGGCAACAAGCCCGATGCGGGGTACCTGCGCGGCCAGGAATGGGAAAGCGCTTCGCGTTACGTGGCGCGCCAGCTGCACAAGCTGATTGAATTCCTGGAGGTGCAGACCGGCCGCAAGTTCAACTGGGAATTGCTGCGCGAATCCATGTACTACATCAAGCGCGCCTCGGAGCTGCGTCTGGAGGCCATGGCCTTGTGCCGGGCCAAGCCCGCGCCCGCGACCTACTGGGACTGGATCGCGTGCATTGCTCCGATCAACTTCCTGCCCGGCAACCAGGCGCTGGTGGATTATTTCGCGGGCGTCAAGAGCGAGATCGAGCAACGCCTGAAGGACGGCGTCACCGCGCTGCCCAACGAGCGCTATCGGTTGGCCTTCGACGGCATCATGAACTGGAACAAGGTGGGGTGGCTGGCGAACAAGTTTGCCCAGCACGATGCGGCGGTGATGGTGGGTCGCTATACGCACAACGCGTTCTGGCACGAGCCTCAGCTGATCGACGTGGATGATCCGATCCTGGGCATGGCCAAGCACTATCTGCTGTGTCCATCCAATCACAGCGCCAAGGTCATGGGCGAGCTGTTGCTGCGGGATTGCGAAAACCACGGGATCGACGGGATCGTGTTCCATGCCACCCGCACCTGCCGCTCCTTCACGAACGGACAGATGGTCATGGCGCAGATGGCGCAACGCGCCGGTATCCAGACCATGTTTTTCGAGGGCGACGTGGCCGATGCCGCGTTCTACAAGGACGCGATGCTCGAGAGCCGCCTGGAGGCGATGCTCGAAACCATCGATGTGCGGCGTACCCAACTGGCCACCAGCAACTAGGAAGCGGACCATGAACCAGGCAGTGTCACGACCGGCCTTGCGACTCGAGGAGTCGAGCGTGCTGATCACCGGTGGAACGTCAGGGGTGGGCCTTGCGACGGCGATCGATTTCGCCCGAGCTGGCGTGCCACGCATCGGCATCAACGGCCGCGATGCGGCGCGCGGCGAACGGGCGCGGGCGGCGGTGCTGGCGCAGGTTCCGACCGCGCGGGTCGAGTTCTTCGCCGGCGACTGCAATGACGCCGGGCAGGCGCGCACGGTGTGCGAGGGGGCTCGGGAGGCATTCGGAAGTGTCGACGTGCTGGTCAACTCCACGGTGGGTCCCTACGGTCCCAGACTGTTCCACAACATCGAATTCGAAGACCTGCAGCCGATGGTCCTCAAGCAGGTGATGGCCCCGATCCTGACCTGCCACCTGGTGTGGCCCTGGATGCGTGAGCGCAAGGCCGGCGTGATCGTCAACATCGCGTCGGACGCCGGCAAGGTCGCCACGCCCGGCGAGTCGGTGCTCGGCGGCGCGATGGCCGCCATCATCATGCTGTCGCGGACGCTGGCGATCGAGGGCAAGCGCGACGGCATCCGCGTCAACTGCCTGACACCTTCCATCATCGAGGGCACCATCACCTACGGAAACGTCATGGCGGACGAATTCGCCGGCAAGCTGTTTGGCAAGGCCGTGAAGATGGCGCAGCTGGGGCTTGTGCAGCCCGAGGATCTGGCGGCCATGATCGTATTTTTGGCCGGGCCGCACGGCGCCCGACTGACCGGCCAGGCGATCAGCGTGAATGGCGGGATCTCGGCCGCCTGATCGCGGTGCATGGCCATCGGACAGCGACAGGGCTGACGTCGTGACCCCTCCATCCGGCCGACGTGTTGCCCTGGTGACCGGCGCCGCGGGCGGCCTTGGTGAAACGATCGCACAGGAACTGGCGGCCAAGGGCTTCGACCTGGTGCTCAGCGACCTGGACGACAACGACACCTTGCGCCAGCGCTGCGCCGCGCTGCAAGCCGGCGGGGCGCGTGTGCGGGCGCTTTCGCAGGACATCGCGCAGGTGGACGAACTCGCGGGCTTCGTCGACAAGGCGCATGGCGTCTTTGGCCGGCTCGATTGCCTCGTCAACAGCGCGGGCGTGTCGGTGCTGTCGCGCGGTGACATTCTCGACGTGACCCCCGAAAGCTTCGACCGCTGCATCGCGGTGAACCTGCGCGCCCAGTTTTTCCTGACCCAGGCCGTGGCCCGGCGCATGCTCGCCGAGCCGGCCCCGGCGGCCGGGGAAAAGCGGCGTTCCATCATCACCCTCACCACCGTGGCGATCGATCACATGGTGGCTGCGGTGCTGGCCGAATACGCGATCTCGAAGGCCGGGCTTGCCCACATGGTCAAGCACTTCGCGGCGCGCCTGGTGGCGCAGGGGATTGACTGCTACGAGATTCGCCCCGGAATGATGGCGTCCACCATGACCCGCTCCTCGGCCGGCAAGTACCAGGCGCTGATCGACTCCGGGTTCGTGCCGGCGCGGCGCCCGGGCGAGTTGGCGGATGTCGGTCGCGCCGTCGCCGCACTGGCCGATGGCTGTCTGGGTTATGCCGTCGGCCAGACGATCTCGATCGACGGCGGGATGGCGCTCAAGACGTTTTGAGCTTCCGCTCTCGGCGGGGTGCCATCGGCGACGGCAGCCCAGACACGACGCTCAGCCTGCCGGCGCGCCAGCCTCGGTCGGGCGCCCGAGATACGAATGCTGCAGCGTGGCGTCGCCGCGCAGGCTGTTGCCAGGGCCTTGCGCACGGACATGACCGACAGCCATGACATAGCCGTAGTCGGCGATGCGCAATGCCTCGTCGGCGTGTTGCTCCACCAGCAGGATGGTCAGGCCGTCCTGTTTGAGAGTCTGCAGCACTTCGAAAATGCGCTCCACGACCATCGGCGCAAGTCCAAGTGAAGGCTCATCCAGCATGAGCAATTTGGGATCGGACATCAGCGCGCGGCCGATGGACAGCATCTGCTGCTCACCGCCACTCATGGTGCCGGCGCGTTGGCTCAAGCGGTCCTTGAGAATAGGAAAGAGCGTCAGCACGTAATCGAGCCGGCTTTTGTGGCGGCTCTTGGCGTCGCTTGCGCGTGCCAGACGGTGAAACCCCAGGTCCAGGTTCTCGCGAACGGTCAGCGGCGCGAACAGTTGCCGGCCTTCGGGCACCTGGACGATGCCCAGTTCGACCACGGCGGGCGGCGTCAGGCCAATGATGTCCTTGTCCTCGAAGCGGATCGTGCCGGAGCTGGCGACCACCATGCGCGAGATCGTGTTGATCAGGGTGCTCTTGCCGGCGCCGTTGGGGCCGACCACCGCAACGATGGCGCCGCGCGGCACGTGGATCGACAAGGCGTGCAGCGCGGCGGATCCCGAGTACCCGGCGATGAGTTTTTCAGTGCGTAGCATCGGCCGCTTTCCGCCCAATATAAGCCGCGATCACTTTTTCATTGGTGCGAACGGCGTCAGGCGTACCGTCAGCGATTTTGCTGCCGCGGTCCATCACGACAATGCGGTCACATGCCGTCATGATGAAGTCGATGTCATGTTCGACCACCAGCATCGCCAGGCCCCGTGCCTTGAGCGCCAGGATCATGTCCAGCAGGTTGCGGGTTTCAGCGTCGTTGAGTCCGGCTGCCGGCTCGTCCATCATGAGCAGCGCCGGGTCGCTGGCCAGGGCACGGGCGATGTCGACCAAGCGCAGTTGACCCAGGGTCAGGTGGCCGATGGCGTCGCTGGCGCGACTGGCCAAGCCGACGAATTCGAGCAGTTCCATCGCGCGGTCTCGCGCCCGGCGTTCCTGGGCCGCCAGCGCCCGGCTGGAAAACAGGGCGCGGACAATACCGTCCGGAAACTTTGGGTGTTGGCCGAGCAGCACGTTTTCCAGGACCGTCATGCCGCGGAAAAGCCGCACGATCTGGAAGGTGCGGGCCATCCCCATCGGGCTGCGTGTGTGGGGCGGCTCATGGGTGATGCGCTGGCCCTGAAAGTAGATGTCCCCGGACGTCACCGGCCGCACCCCGGTGACCAGGTCGAACATGGTCGACTTGCCCGCGCCGTTGGGGCCGATCAGCCCGGTGACCTGGCCCGTCAGCGCTTGAAAGGACACGTCGTTGACGGCGACCAGGCCGCCGAAGCGCCGCACTGCCTTGTCAATCCTGAGTATGACCTGCTGGCCGTCTGTTTCAGTTGTCATGCCCTGATGCCCTTCAGCGCGCGACGGCACCGCGCTTGCGGATGCGCAGCCATTTGCGCCACCGCATATTTTCCAGCAAGCCCGATAGCCCGTGCGGCAAGAACAACAGGAACACCAGGATGAACGCGCCGTAGACGAGTGTTTCGAGCTCGCCGAACGACACCAGGACCTGCGGCATCAAAACGACCACGACGGCACCCAGCAAGGGGCCGAAGCGGGTGCCCAGGCCTCCGACGACGGCGATGGTCAAGACGGTGACAAGCACACGGAACTCACTCATGCTCGGGTCGACGCGCAGGCTCATCACCGAAAAGCAGATGCCCGCGATACCCGCCATGACGGCCGCCAGCACGAAGATGCGAAGCTTGTACTTCGTCACGGGTACGCCCAGCGCGGATGCGGCTGTTTCGTCATCGCGAATGGCCTGCAAGGCACGCCCGATATGGCTGCGGATGATGAAGTCATGCAGCAGCAACACCAGGGCGAGGAAGGCCAGAATCAGGTAGTAGACGGCGGACCTGCTCAGGGGGCCCTGGGACGTCGCCAGCGGCGGTACCGCCACGCCGGTGGACCCTCCGGTGAAATCGATCCAGCGGATCGCTACGCCATAGAAGATCAGCCCGAATGCCAACGTGGCCATGGCCAGGTAGTGGGTTCGCAGGCGCAGCAGGGGGACGCCGATCACCAGCGCGACCCCGGCGCACAGGCCGACACTCGCCAGCATGGCCCAGACCGGCGACCATTGCGCCTTGAGCTGCAGCAGGGAAAAGGCATATGCGCCGATGGCGTAAAAGGCCTGCTGACCCAGCGAAATCTGGCCCGTGTAGCCGTACACCAGATTGAACCCCATGGTCAGGATGGCAAAGATGCCGATCAGCATGACCAGACGAAGCTGATACCCGCTGCTGATCAAAAACGGAAGGACGGCGCCGATCGCCAGCACGACCAGGGCTGGGGTGACCGACTTGCGCTGCGGCGTGATTGATTTGCCAGTCACCGTTTTTCAGCCTCGTAGTCACCCAACAGGCCGTACGGGCGGATAAACAGAACCAGCAGGATCAACAGGAAGATCGCCGGCTCGGCATAGAGGCTGGTTCCGTACCCGGCCATCAACGATTCCATCATCCCGATGGCAATGCCCCCGGCCGCGGCGGCGAAAGGGCTGCCCAGACCGCCCAGGATGGCGGCCATGAATCCCTTGACGGTCAGCAGAAGGCCCATGCCGATTTGTCCGCCAAGGATGGGCCCCACGAGGATGCCGGACATCGCGCTGACCAGCGCACTGAAAAGGAAGCTGAACTGCACGATGCGCTCCGAGCGGATGCCCATCAGCAATGCGACCCGGGGGTTCACGCCGGTCGCGCGGATGGACAGTCCGAAGCGGGTGCGGTAGAGGATCAGCCAGGTGCCGGTGAGGCAGACCGCGAACAAGGCGATGATCGCCAATTGCTGGGTATTGGTGATCAATATCCCGAGCTTGAACGGTTCGAGGGAAAACAGCGTCGGCACGAACTGCTGGTCCGGCCCCCAGATCAGCAGGGCGGCGCCGAAGATGACGATGGCCGCGCCCAAGGTTCCCATCATGATGGTCAGCGGTGGCGCACCGCGTCGTACCAAGGGGCGGTACACGCCGAAGTCCAGCGCCAAAGCCACCAGCATGACCACCACGAGCACCAGCGGTACGGCAATCCCCAGCGGAACCGCCGCCATCACGGCGAACAGGATGGCGCACATGGCGCCGAGCATCACGAAGTCGCCCTGTGCGAAATTGATCACGCGGCTGGAGCCATAGATGATCGACAGGGACAGGCCGATCAGTCCGTAGACACTGCCATTGGTGATCCCCGCCAGCAGAAGGTAGCCAAGTTTTTCCATTGAACAGACTCGAATGTCAATGCGACGGCATGCGCCGCAGTGATCCGGGTTGCCTGCCGCTCAATTTTTCGGCTTGAGCTTGGTCATGTCGGGGACGACGAGCTTCTCCCCCTTGTTGGCGACTTCGGTGAAAACAAAGAACTTGCGGTCCGGCACACCATGGTGCTGGGCACCCGGACCGAACTGGTAGCCCACGCCTTTTTGGCCTTGCATGCCTTCGAATCTCCCGACGCGCTCGGTCGAATCGCGGATCGCCTTGCGTGCGTTGGCCAGGTTGCCGCTGTTGATGGCTTTCTGGACCTCGGCATCTGACAGCACCTTCACCGCGAGGGTGGCGGCGTCATACCCCTGCGCCGGAGACGGCGAAGGCTGGATCGGCTTGTACTTGGCGTTGTAGTCGGCGAACAGCTTGGCGACCTCCGGGCGGGTTACGTCCACCGACGTCGGAACGAGGATGCCGTCGGCCGACTCGCCGGCCAGTTTGAGGAAAGCATTCATGATTCCGACGCGCGGCATCACGATCGGGCTCTTGATCCCCAGTTGACGCATCGTGCGGGCAACCCGGGCGCCGTCAGCGGGGTAGGGGAACACGAGAACCACGTCCGCCTCGGCCTGCCGCACATTGATGACCTGCGGTGACACATCGGTTGCCGCCATGTCGTAGGTTTGCTGCGTGACCACCTTGATGCCCTTGGCTTCGAGCGAGCGAATCGTTGAACGCGCGCCATCGGTGCCGAATGGCGTGGAGTTGTGGATGACCGCCACCTTCTTGATGCCCATGTCGGCGAGGGCATCGGCGACCGCGATGCCGTCCTGCGACGCGCGCGGACCGAAGCGGTAATGCCAGACGGCGTTGTCGGTCAGGTTGTCGGCGGCGGCCGAAAGCATGTAATACGGAATCGCGTTTTGCGCCGCGACCGGGATCATCGCGGCAGCGGTGGCGGACGGGCTGCCACCGATGATCATCAGGGCCTTGTCGTCTTCGGCGCAGCGCGAGGCGAAGGTCGCGGTCAGCTGCGGGTCGGTCTTGCCGTCGTAGGCGACGATTTCTACCTTGCGGCCGTTGATGCCGCCCCGGGCATTCAGGGGTTCGATCACCATATTGATGCCGTTGAGGCTCTCGATGCCGGTGTCGGCCGCTGCTCCGGAGCGGTCGTCGACCACGCAGATCTTCAGGGGCAGGGGCGTCTGCGCCACGGCCACTGCGGACGCTCCGCCGATGAGCGCACCAATCAGGGCGCCACGCAGTGCACGCGCGAGGCGCCTGGCACGCCGCCCCGATACCGTCTTGTCAAGCCGATGCTGTGTCATGTGGGCTCCTAGTGGACGCAAGCGTCCTGTTGGTGGTTGAGAGGCGGTCAGGGGCGCGGCCGAAACTGGCCGCATTCATCGGAGGAAAAGGCGTAATGGCCGTGGGGGGATGGTTGCACGCGCAAGCCACGGGCCTATCCAAATCGGTGGACGAGGAACAGGGACAAGGCGGGCACGGTCACCAGCAACAGGGTACGAACGCCGTCGGCGACCAGGAAAGGTATGACCCCCCGAAAGGTGTCCGTCAACGGCACGTCTCCCGCCAGGCGGTTGATCAGGTAGACATTCATGCCCACCGGTGGATGGATGAGGCCGACTTCCACCACGGTGAGGCAGAGAATGCCGAACCAGATGCTCTTGTCGGCCACCGACATGCCCCACAGATCCAGACCCATGATCATCGGATAGAACAAGGGAACGGTGAGCATGATCATCGACATCGATTCCATCACGCAGCCCAGGAACAGGTAGATCAGGATCACGACGAACACGATCATGAGCGGCGGCAATCCGAGCTCCTTCACCCAGGTGGCGAGCGCCGCCGGCATCTGGGTCAGTGCCAGCGTGGTGTTGAGCATGTCGGCGCCCAGCAGCACCAGCAGAATCATCGCGGTGCCGGCAGCGGTTCCGAGGACGCTCGAGATGACGCCCTGCATCCGCATGCCACCCGCGACCGCGATGATGCCCGCCGCCGCGGCGCCGATGGCCGCGGCCTCCGTGGGTGTGGTCCAGCCGCCATAGATGCCGCCGACGACAACGACGAAGACCAGCAGGATCGGCAACACCTCAAGAAAGGCGCGAAACCGCGGTCCCCAGGCGACGCGCGGGCCGGCCGGACCGGCGGCCGGATTCAAGCTGACCATGACCTTGACCACGATCATGTAGCCCAGCGTGGCGATGATGCCGGGAATGACCGCCGCCATGAACAGCTTGCCGATCGACTCTCCGACCAAGATGGCATAGATCACAAGCGGTATGGAAGGGGGGATCAGGATCCCCAGCGTCCCACCCGCTGCCAGGGCCCCCGTTGAGAGCGCCCCGGAGTAGTTCAGACGGCGCAATTCCGGCAGGGCCACCTGGCCCATGGTCGCGGCGGTGGCCAGCGAGCTTCCGCAG
>JAZKDA010000191.1:20278-49167 GCA_040387815.1 Pseudomonadota bacterium
GCCGATCGCCGCCATGGCCACGCCGCCGCGCAGGTGACCGACGCAGGAGGTGATGAACCTGAAGAGCCCCCGCGACAAGTTGCCGTGGGTCGCGAACTGACCCATCAACAGGAACAGGGGAATCACGACCAGGTCGTAGTTCGACAGGCGCGCATAGGCCAGGTTCTTGAAGAAGTTCAGCAAGGGCGTGAGCGAGGCGCCGGTCAGCTGGACATAGGCGACGGCGCCGCTGAACAACATGGCGATGCCGATCGGAACCCGAAAGAACATCAGCCCGAGCATGCCCGTGAAGGTGAGCAATCCGATCTGAACGCCGGTCATCGGGTGGCTTTCAGGCCGCTGTCGGCGGCGGTGACGGCTGGGATGGGCAACGCTGTGCTCATGGATGGCCTTGTGTTTGCGGCTGCGCGCCCGCCTGGGGCGCCGACCGCAGGACTTCGCGTGCATGGGTGTGGGCGCTGTCCAGGGCGACGAGTGCGAGCAGCACGAACCCCGGCACCATGCCGGCATAGGAAATCCAGGTGGGCACGGCGAGAATCGCGGAGATCTCTTGCGCCTCGTGGATAGAGAACGCCGCGGCGACTGTCCGCCACGCGAGGACGATGGCCAGGACCGCAATCAGCAGCGAGCCGATTGCCTCCAGGAAGGCGATCGACCGTGGACTCCACCGGTTGGTGAAAAAGTCGACCTTCACGTCGCCCGACACGATATGGCACCACGGGAAAAACCATGCGGTGGCAACCGCCGCGGCAAAACTGGTCAGCTCGACGTCGCCGGGGACGGGCATCGCCAATATCTTGCGCCCGACCACGGACACCACGACAAGGATCAGGATGCCCACCATCATCGCGCCACCGGCCAAAGCCATGAACCGCGCCGTCGCGTGCAAGCCGCGACTGATGGCGCTGGAGTTGGCGGTGTCTGGCGCGGCGGCGTCGAATGGATCGCTCATTGCAAAGGTTCAGCGGGAGTATTTGTTCACCAGGGCCTTTGCGTCATCGAGCATCTTCTGGCCGTTGGCGCCCTTGGCGCTGACCTCCTTGACCCAGTCGCTTGCCACGCCTTCGGTGGCCTTGACCCAGCGCGCGTACTCGTCGGTGGACAGGCGCACATTGCGGCCACCACCCGTGTTGCCGATGGGCGCATAGGCGCTGATCTTGCCGGCGAAGAACTTGCCGCCGATCGCCGATGCGTCCGAACCGGAGTTGGCGTCAATGACGCGCTTGAGGTCGGCCGGCAGGCTGTCGTACTTGGCCGGGTTCATGGCGAACACCGTGACGCTCGAGAAGAAGCCGGTCTGGCCCTCCGGCACGTCGAGGTGATACTTGGTCACCTCGTTGAGCTTGAGCATGGGCACACCGCTCCACGTCATCATGGTGCCGTCGATGACCCCCTTGGACAAGGATTCCGTGATGGCCATGGACGGCAGTTGAACGGTCGCCATGCCCAGGGCGGCAAGGCCCTTGGCGGCGTAGCGGCTGGGTGCGCGCACCTTCATGTTGGCCGCTTCGGCCATCGACGTGACGTTCTTGTTGCTGAAGTGGAGCAACTGGGGGTCGGTCATGGCGGCCCACAGCACTTTGACGCCGCGATACTCATCAAGCGCATGGGCCTGGATATAGTCCCAGAGCGCGCGGCTGCCGCCTTCGGCGCCCTTGACCATGAACGGCAGCTCGAAGACTTCGCTCTTGGTAAATGAGCCCGGCTTGAAGCCGGGGTTGGCCCAGGTGGCGTCCACGACGCCGTCGCGAACCTGGTCGAACAGCTGCGACGCGTTGCCGCCGAGTTGCATCGACCCATAAATCTCGCACTTCAACCGGTTGGAGGACTGCGCGGCGATCTTGTCGCACCAGGGCTGGATGAGCTCTGTCTGGTAGATCGACGAGGCGGGCGTTGCATGGTGAACGCGGATCGTGACGGTCTGGGCGCTGGCCGCGACGGCGAACGCCGCCATTGCAAGACCCATCAGTGACTTGGTGAATTTCATTTCTCTTGTCTCCTGCTCGTTATGGACTTAAAACACATGCTGGGCGGGTGACGCGCCGCAGCCCCTTTTGATGGGGGGTACGGGGCGCATCCGGGGCGCGTCGAAATTGTTGGTCGAACACAAGTGCGTGTCAATCACCAAAGACCCGAGGCTGGGCATCGGTTTGGGAGTCTTGTCGCGGAAAATGGATTGTCAAGAGCGGTTTTCCCTTGACAATTCGATTCTCTCTGGCCGAACTTGCCTCGGTTAATGTAATGAGCTAGACTCACCACAGATCATCAGACCGCCCTTTGGCGGCATGCCGCGCCCGCAGCGGGTCGCCTGGAGAACACCGTGGACAAAGACCAGATCTTGGGAATATTCAGGGCGGCGGCGCAAGAGCCCCTGGCCTATGCGCGCGCCTGGAAAGAAAAGAACCAGCGGCCGGTGATCGGCTCGTTTCCCATGAACTTCCCGGGCGAACTGGCCCATGCGGCCGGGGCGTTGCCGGTGATCCTTCAGGAGTCGCCCGCACCCATCACCTTCGGCCACGGAATGCTGTTTCCGTTCTATTGCGGCTACACCCGCAGCATCGTCGACCAGGCCATGATCGGCGAGTTCAAATTTCTCGACGCCATCATGTTCGGCGACCATTGCGTGCAGCTGCTGGGCGCCGCCGACGCGGTGCGAATGCAGTTGCCCGATACCAGGGTCATCTTTTTCCAGCTGATTTCCTCGATGTGTGATCCGTGGACCTTGGGCCGCTCACGCGAAAGCTTCCTGACGCTCAAGCAGGAGCTGGAAGAATTCATCGAGCGCCCGATCGAGGAGGAAGCGCTGCGTGCCAGCGTACGCATCTTCAACCGCAACCGCCAACTGCTGCGCAAGATCTACGACCTTCGAACCGCCGGCAAGATCGCCATGACAGCGACCCAGATCCAGCATGTCGTCAAGTCGAGCATGATCATGGACAAGACGGATCACACCGCGCTGCTGGAGCAACTCGTGCAGAACCTCGAGCGCCATCCGGAGGCGCCCGGCCCGGGTATCCGGCTGCACCTGTCCGGCCATTTCTGCCAGGCGCCCAAGCCCGAGATTCTGGACATGATCGAGGAGTGCGGCGCCATCGTGGTGGGGGACGACCTCTACCATGGCTTCCGGTATATCTCGACCGACGTCGATGAGGTGGGCGACAGCATCGACGCGTTGGCCAAGTGGTACCTGGCACGCAACACCGGTGTGCCCTGTCCGACCCGGGTCCAGAACAACGTCGATTGGGACGCTTTCCTGCTCAAGGCCATGGAGCATGAAATGGCCGACGGCATGATCGTCCTGATGGCCAAGTTCTGCGAGCCCCACATGTATTACTACCCGGAGGTCAAGGAAGCGTTCGAGCGCCACGGCGTGCCGCACCTGCTGATCGAGACCGAACACGAGAGCATGGCCCTCGAAAGCCTGAAGACCCGGGTCGAGACCTTCCTGGAAATCGTCAAACGCAGGCTCGCGGTCACGGCCTGAGCCACGTCCATCATTGTCAACACCGAGGCAAACCATCATGAACGCAGTCGTCAAGCCCGAACCCTACGCCAACAAGCTCAAGTCGACCCGGATCGCCGGCAAGCTGGTCAATGAATACTGGGAGATGGTGTGGCGTGCCAAGGCCGAAGGCAAGCTGGTCTGCTGGTACGAAGGCTCGGCCATCAACCCGTTCCTGGAGGCGGCCGACATCTGCTGGGTGCATGGCGAAGCCTACTCGGCGATGCTGGCGGCGCGCCACCAGGAGGGGCCGGCCCAGGCGGCCGCGGAGTCCCGCGGCTACATGAAGGAGCTGTGCTCGTATGCGCGCACCCACCTCGGATGCGCCGTCTCCAACCAGCGCAACCGTAACGACGTCGACACCGGTGTGAGCAATGCCCCCGATGACGACGACCTGGCGTCGAAGTTGCCGCCGCCCGACATGATCATCAGCGCCTATGCCTACTGCAGCACCGGGCAGCAGTGGGACGAGATGACCTCGCGGCTGTTCGGAAAGAAGATTCCGATCTTCAACGTGTCCATCCCCTGGGTCTGGGGCGCCAAGAAGGACTCAGGCTACCTCAGGGGCAAGGAGTGGGACGAAACCTCCGCCTATGTGGCGCGCCAGCTCAACGACATGGTCAAGTTCATCGAGGAGCGCACCGGCAAGCCCTACCCCTGGGACCGCCTGCGCGAAATGATGGGCTACGTCAAGCGCGCTTCCGAATTGCGGCTGGAGGCGATGGACATGTGTACGGCCACGCCGGCGCCGGCGAGTTTCTTCGACTGGGTGGTCAGCATCGCGCCCATCAACAACCTGCCGGTGGGCCCCCAGATCGTCGACTACTTCCAGACCGTGCGCGACGAGGTCGCCGCGCGGGTGGCGGCGGGCGAGGGCGCCATCCGCAAGGAGCGGTACCGCCTTTTCTTCGACGGCATCATGAACTGGAACAAGGTGGGCTGGCTGGCCGAGAAGTTCGCCAAGTACGACGCGGCCGTCATCGCCGGCCGCTACACCCACATGGCGTTCTGGCAGGAACCCAAACTGATCAACCCGCAGGACCCGGTGCTGGGCATGGCCCAGAACTACCTGATCTGCCCCAACAACCATGCGGCGCCGATCCTGATCGACCTGATCATGGACCTGTGCAGCAAGTACGAGGTCGATGGCATGGTGATCCACGCCTCCAGGACCTGCCGCGCATTCACCAACCCGCAGTTCATGATCGCCGACGCGGCGACCAAGCGGCTTGGCATTCCGACGTCCATGTTCGAGGGCGACGTGACCGACGAGTCCTTCTACAAGGACGAACTGGTCAACAGCCGTGTCGAGGCCATGCTGGAGGCGATCGACGCGCGGCGGCTGGTGACGGCGTGAGAATGTTATGGCTCCCCAGGAGGCTCGTATGAAGCAGTATGTCATGGGCATCGATTTCGGGTCGACCACGGCCAAGACCGTGATCCTCGACCTGCAGGGCAAGATCGTGGCGTCCAACGTGGCGCACATGGGCGCCGTGAGCGGCGAGGGGGTCAAGTCCTCGATCGACGGCGCGCTGGCCGAGGCCGGCATCACACAAGCGGACGTCGGGCGGACGGTGAGCACCGGTTACGGCCGGCGCATGCTGGACATCGCCGACAAGAACTACACCGAGATCACCTGCCATGCGCGCGGCGCCGTCGCCATGGTCCCTGATGCGCGGCTGGTCATCGACATCGGCGGCCAGGACAGCAAGGTGATCTCGGTCGATGCCAGCGGCCTGGTGGCGCAATTTGCCATGAACGATCGCTGCGCAGCCGGGACGGGCAAGTTTCTCGAGGTGCTGGCGCGTGCCATGCAGATCGAATTGCAGGACATGGGCGGCATCGCCCTGGAAGCCAAGGAAGAACTCAAGATCTCCAGCATGTGCGCGACTTTCGCCGAGACCGAGGTGATTTCGCTGCTGGCCGAAGGCAATACCAAGCCCAATGTGCTGGGTGCCGTGCACGCGGCCATCGCCAGCCGCACCATGGGTCTGGTAGGCCGTGTCGGCAAGAAGGGCCCGGTCGTCATGACCGGCGGCGTCGCAAAAAATCCCGCGGCTGTTCACCATATCCAGAAGGCGCTGGGCATGCCGATCCACCTGCCCACGGCGCCGCAGACCGCGGGCGCGTTGGGCGCGGCCCTGCTGGCGCTCGATGACTACCGGGCCGAACACAAGGACGAGATCGCGCAGGCGCTCGACGGGCGGCTGGACCTGCAGATGGACGAGGCCCAGCACTGCGTACCGGGCTGCAAGGGCGTGCCGACCGAAGTGGCGGCCGAGGTGGCGCAGCCGCAGGTGCCGCTGGTGCCGGCGACCAAATCCCTGTGGCAGCGACTGCAGAGCCACATCTGACGCTGCGGCCCCGCGCCGCGGTTGCGAACCCCTGCAAGAACATCGGAGTCGTCCATGGAACGGTTTCCCGCGCTGCGCCTGATCCTGAACCACGCGCGCGTCTTTGCCGCCTTGGGCGCCCTGGGCGTCACCGCCTTGCTGCTGGTGCTGATGTACCCCGCCCTGGGCAACTATTGCCTGATATCGATTCCGGTGCTGTTCCCTTTCGGATACGTGCTCGTCAAGAGCTACGCCGAGATGGTGCAGATCGTGACTGAGATGGTCCACTGACAACCGGCTGCCGGAAAGATGAGAGGGTAGCCCGATGTCATCCCGTGTCGTGCCCAGCTTTTGCCGCAACTGCCTGGCGTATTGCCCGATCCTCGTGACGGTCGAAGACGGTCGCGCCGTCAAGGTCACCGGCGATCCGCAGGCTCCGGCCTTCGACGGGTACACCTGCCCCAAGGGCCGGGCGCTGCCGGCGCAACACAACGACCCCATGCGGCTGACCCGCTGCCTGCAACGCCAGGCCGACGGTTCACTGGCCCCGGTCAACTCCAGCCTCATGATGGACCAGATCGCGGCCAAGGTGCGGGAGGTGCTTGCCCGGCACGGGCCGCGCGCGGTGGCCATGTACCGCGGCAGCGGGCAGGTCTCGCATCCGAGCACGGCGCCGATCATGGGGGCCTGGATGCGCGCGATCGGCTCTCGCATGAACTTTTCCGCGGCCAGCATCGACAAGCCGGCCGAATACACCTCGGTGGCGATGCATGGCAACTGGCATGCCGGCTTGCAGACCTTCGAGACTTCCGATACCTGGATGGTCGTGGGCGCGAATCCGGTGATTGCCAAGTCCAACGGCGGCCCGCTCAACAACCCCGGCGCGCGCCTGATGCGGATGGTCGTCATCGACCCGCGTCGCACCGAAACCGCCAAGCGCGCCGCGGTCCACCTGCAGCTGCGTCCGGGAACGGACCCGGTGGTGTTGGCGGGGCTGATCCACATCATCATCGCCGAGGGAATGGTCGACACCGCTTTCGTGGCCGACAACGCGGTGGGCTTGGACGCGCTGAAAGAAAGCGTTTCGGCATACACACCCGAGCTCGTGGCGCGCCATGCCGACGTGCCGGTGGCGCAGTTGCTGGAGGCGGCGCGTGTGTTCGGTCGCGGCAAGCGGGGAGGCGTGGTGTGTTCCACCGGGCCGAGTTTTTCCACGTACAGCAACCTCACGTACTACCTGGCTCTGTGCCTGAACACGCTGTGCGGGCGCTGGGCCCGCGAGGGTGACCCGGCGCCCAATCCCAATGTGTTGTTGCCCGCCTTCACGCCGCGCGCGCAGCCCTACGCGCCCTACCCGGTGGTAAGCGACCGGCCGATGCGGGTGCACGGCCTGTTCGAAAACGCCAGCGGCGTGCCCACCGCGGCACTGTCCGACGAAATCCTGCAGGATGGCGAAGGCCAGATCAAGGTGTTGTTCTGCCTGGGCGGCAACCCGGTGCTGGCCTGGCCCGACCAGGCCAAGACCGAGGCGGCGATGCGCAAGCTGGAACTGCTGGTGGTGTTGGACTACCGCATGACACCGACCGCCGAGTTCGCGCACTATGTCGTGCCACCGCCGATGTCGCTCGAGTTGCCCGCCTCGACCCAGATGGTCGAATCGCTCAAGTACTACGGCGTGTCGCGCGGCTACGCGATGCCATGGGCCCAGTACACGCCGGCGGTGGCGCAGGTGCCCGAAGGCTCCGACCTGATCGACGACGGCGCATTCTTTTTCGGCCTGGCGCAACGCATGGGGCTACAGCTCGACTGGATCAGCCAGCGCGGCCAGGGGCCCAACCTGGAAGGCCCCTCGCAGAACGTCCCGCTCGATATGACGCGGGTGCCGAGTACCGAGGAACTGATCGAACTGGCGTGCGAGGGCTCCCGGATCCCGCTGGAGGTCGTGAAGTCGTTTCCGCACGGCAACGTGTGGGATCTCGACGTGCCCGTGCTCGGGCGTGAGCCCGATTGCACCGCCATGCTTGAACTCGGCGATGCACGCATGATGAGCGAGTTGCGCGACCTGCGCCCCACGCTCGCCGCGCAGCCGGTGGTCGACCCCGCTTATCCGCTGACGCTGGTGTGCCGGCGCGCGAACAACTTCATGAACTCGGTGGGGCAGGAACTGCGTGCGCTCAACAACGGACACACTGATACGCCGGCGTACATGCACCCCGACGACCTGGCCGCACTGGGCATCATGGCCGACTCCCTGGTGACGGTGCGTTCGCGCCACGGCGAGATGCTGGCGCGCGTCGAGGCCGACGACAGCCTGCGTTGCGGCCTGATCGCCGTGGTGCACGGATTCGGGGCGGCCATGACCGTCGCCGGCGCGCACGCGCAGGGCGCCATGGGTGCGGTGGCGCGTCTGGTGAACATGGACGAGCCAGACCCGATCAGCGGCATTCCGCGCATGAGCGCATTGCCGGTTGCGGTGCAGCCGGCCGGGCCGCGACCGTGATCGGTGAATCAGGCCTTGGCCGGGTCGGTCGCCGGCGTCGCCGGGCGACGGGGGCGCGGGCCGGGTGTGTCTGCCGCTGCGGTCTGTTCCAGGCGCGCGGCCACAAGCTCCAGCCGGCGCACCGTGTCGTCCAGGCCATGGCCCGCGCTGTCCGCGGGCGCGGCCGGGCTGGTGCGCATGCCACGAACGATAACGGTCGCGATGCCGTCGGTCACCTCGTCGACTGAAAAGTCCCCCTCGCCGCGCAGAAAGGCCCAGGTCTGGTGCTCGATACAACCGAAGATCATGTCGCGCAGCAGGCTGATCGGCACGTCACTGCTCAACTCGCCCTTTTTCACGCCCTCGCGCAGCACCTCCGACACCTGGGCCGTGAAGCGTCGGTTCAGCTCGAAGATGGACATCGATCGGTAGGCCGGGTCGGGCCGCAGGTCGAGCAGCACGAAGCGTGTGAGCGCGGGCTCGCGGCGCACCAGCGACAGGTTGCGCCAAATGAGTTGGCGCAATGCCTCCAGCGTGCCGCGGCCGCTCACGCTGCGATAGTCGTCGCGCAGCATTTCGTCGAACCATTGCTCGGCGACCTTGATCAGCAGGTCGCGCTTGCTGTCAAAGTACTTGTAGATCGTCGCTTCGGAAATGCCGCACCGTTCGGCCACCTCGGTGGTCACCAGGTTGTTATGGCCCTTTTCCGCCAGCATGGCGCGGGTCACCGTCATGATCTTGGAGATGCGTTCGTCGCGCGGAAGTCTTCGGGTGGCGGAGCGGGTGCGCGGTGTCGGCATGGATCAGTGCGGGGCGGGTTGACGAGCGTTCCATTATCGCGCCCGGCCACCAACACGGCGACCTTGAGCCCTCGATCAAGCACCGCCTGCCGTCCTCGCATCACCGGCCGATCGCGGCCAACCACCTCACCCACTGCAAAGGAGACAGTCGCATGCCATCCAGTACCAAGTTCACCGAGTCGTATATCCCCGCCGACAAAGAGGGAGAACTGATCGAAAAGACGCTGCCCGAGTTGATGGTGGAGATTGCGCGCGAGGTGCCCGATCGCCTCGCGATCGTGGAAGGCGTGGCCGACCCGGCAAAGCGCCGGCGCTGGACCTACAAACAGCTGGTCGACGATGCCCAGAAAGTCGCCCGCGGTCTGCTGACCCAACTGCAGCCGGGCGACAAGGTTGCGCTGCTGGCATCCGAGACGCCGGAGTGGGTGATCATGCAGCACGGCTTGTGTTTTGCCGGCTTGATCATCGTGCCGCTGAACCCCGCGTACACCGAACGCGAGGTCGAATTCGTGGTGAGAAATTCCGAAGCCAGTGCCATCGTGTTCGGCGAAACCGCCCGCGGCAAGGATCTGCGCAAAGTGGTGGAGGCCGTCAAGGCCAGGCTGCCGAACCTCAAATCCACGATCTGTATTTCGGACATCGAAGCGCTGAAGGCGGCGGGCGACCCGGCGCGCGAACTGCCCAAGCAGTCGCCCACCCAGACCATGCAGATCCAGTACACCTCGGGCACCACCGGGTTTCCCAAGGGCGCATGCCTGCATCATCGCGGCGTCATCAATGCGTCGTACCTGATCGCCTCCCGCGCAAAATTCCCCGAAGGCGGTGTGTGGATCAACTCCATGCCGATGTTCCATATCGGCGGAAGCGTCGTGAGCGAGCTTGGCACGTTCAGCCGCAAGGGCACGTTCGTCCTCATGCAATCGTTCGACCCGGGTCTGTTCCTTGAACTGATCGAAGCCGAGCGCTGCAACAACGCGCTGATCGTCCCGACCATGATCCTCGCGCTGCTCAATCACCCCGATCTGAAAAAGCGCGACCTCTCCAGCTTCAACTCCATCCTTTCGGGCGCGTCGGCGGTGCCCGCATCACTGGTGCGGCGAGCCACCCAGGAATTCGACTGCCAGTTTTGCATCATGTACGGCCAGACGGAGGCGAACGGGGCGTTCATGGAAACCCTCACGACCGATCCTGTCGAATTGCAATCGGAGACCGTAGGCCGTCCGATCCCGCACGTCGAAGTCAAGCTGGTCAATCCCGAGACGCTCAAGACCGTTCCGGTCGGCACGGTCGGCGAGTTCTGGGTGCGTGGCTTCTCGACCATGGCCGGCTACTACGGGAACCCCGAAGCCACGAAGGCGGCGCTGACCGAAGACGGGTGGCTGCGCACCGGAGATCTCGGAACGATGGACGAGAACGGCTACTTCCGCATCACCGGCCGGCTCAAGGAGATGATCATCCGCGGCGGCATGAACCTCTATCCCAAGGAGATCGAGGAAGTGCTGATCGGGCATCCGGGCGTTGCCCAGGTGGCGGTCGCCGGCCTGCCCGACCCGACCTGGGGCGAGATCGTGGGCGCCGCGGTGATGGCCAAGGATCCGAAGAATCCGCCGTCAGCGGACGAACTTCACCAGTACTGCCGGGCCAACCTGATGCCCCAGAAGACACCCGAAAAGTGGTTTTTCGTCGACCAGTTTCCAATGACCGCCACCGGCAAGATCCAGAAGAACGTGTTGCTGGAGATGGTGCGAGAAGGCAAGATCAAGCCGGTCGATTGGACGCGGCCCAAGTGATGAGTGGGTCGGCCGGCCCGCTCGTATGGTTTGCATCAAACAACCTTATGAAGGTGGCCGACCCGGGCTTGGCAGCCTAGCATCGGGGCAGGCTTGCTGCTGCGTACGATGGCCCGATTCGTCCAGCATGGCGCCCAAATAACAATCAGGAGGCATTCATGTCGGGTTCCCCGCCAGCGCTCGAGCATCAATTGGCCATCGTCACGGGTGGCGCCTCCGGCATCGGCGAGGAAATCGTGCGCGCGCTTTGCGCGCAAGGCGCGACGGTCGCCATCGTCGACCGCGACGAGGCAGCGCTCCATGAGGTGGGCGCCAGTTTGCGTGCGGCGGGCCATCGATGCAGCGAACACGTTTTCGACCTGGCGCGGCACGACGCCATCGCCGACCTGGTCGCCACCATTCATGGTCAGCATGGGCGCCTGGACATCCTGGTCAACTGCGCCGCGCTCGTCGACGGCGGGCGCACGCTGTTGGACATCGACCCGGACACCTGGGACCGGGTGCATGCGGTCAATCTGAAGGCGCCGCTGATGTTGATGCAGGCGGCGGCTCGGCTGATGATCCAGGCCGGCAAGGGCGGACGCGTCGTCAACGTCACGTCCAGTTCCGCCTTTCGCGCTCAGTTTGTCTTTCCGGCCTATGGCAGTTCCAAGGCCGGCCTGACCCAGCTGACGCGCTCGGCCGCGGCCGATCTGGGCCCCCACGGCATCAACGTCAATTGCGTGGCCCCGGGTGTGACGGTCACACCCATGCTGCAAAAGATCGTCGGCCTCAAAGGCGCGCAGGACATGGCCGAGACCGGCCCGCTGGCCAACCTGCTGCGACGCCCGTCGCAACCGGAAGACGTGGCCCAGGTGGTGGCATTTCTGTGCCTGCCGGCCAGCCGGCAGATCACCGGCCAGACCATCCACACGAGCGCGGGCGCGATCGTTTGAATCAGACCCTTGACTGGGCAGGAGCAGATATGGAGATCAAGGCAGCAAGGGTGTCGGCGCAGCTTAAAGCGGCGGTGTGCGATCTGTACGACGACTATGCGGACGCGGTCGACGCCGAGGATCTCGACCGCTGGGTCGGCTTCTTCAGCGATGACGCCGTGTACCGCGTGATCGCGCGAGAGAGCCATGCGCTGGGGCTGACGCACGCGACCATCTATTGCGATGGCATCGGCATGATCCGCGACCGCGCGACCATGCTGGACAAAGTGGCGGTGTTCGAACCCCGGGTGCTGCGCCATTTCATCACCGGCGTGCGCATTCACAGCGCAAGCGCCGACGCCATCGTGGCGACCGCCAATTTCCAGATCATCGAGTCGCTGTTCGACGCCGAGCCGACGCTGCTGATGGTCGGCCAGTATCAGGACGAGATCATCAGCCGCAACGGCGAGCTGTGCTTTCGAAGGCGCGATGCCATCTATGACCAGTACCGTGTTCGCACGACCCTGGTCATGCCTGTTTGACGCTCGATTCCCAAGGACGAATTCATGACATCCGATGCCGTGACAACCGAAGACAGGACCTGGCCCAAGGAGGGCGTCAGCCGCGTGCCCGCCTGGATCTACTCGGACGAAAGCCTGTTCGAGCGCGAGATGGAAAAGTTCTACGCCGGCAACACCTGGAACTTCGTCGGCCTGGAAGCCGAGATTCCCGAGCCGGGCAGCTTCCAGCGCACCTTCATCGGCATGAAGCCGGTGCTGATGACCCGCGACGCGCAGGGCGAGGTTCATGTGCTGGAAAATCGCTGCGCCCATCGCGGCGCCCCGGTGTGCTGGAAGCAGCGCGGCAAGGCCAAGGAGCTGACCTGCCCCTACCACCACTGGACCTACGATCTGGGCGGCAATCTGCAGAGCATTGCCTTCATGCGCGGCAGCCCCAAGCCCAATCCGGGCATGCCCAAGGACTTCGACAAGAGCAAGCATGGCATGCGCCATTTGCGTACCCTGGTGCGCGGTGGCGCGGTCTGGGCCACCTTTTCGGACGAGACCCAGCCCTTCGAGGAGTACGTGGGCCCCCAGGTGCTTGAGTTCGTCGATCGCGCCTTCAACGGCAAGCCCCTGCGCCTGCTCGGATACAGCCGGCAGATCATGCCGTGCAACTGGAAGCTTTACTTCGAGAATGCGCGCGATCCTTACCACGCCACGCTCTTGCACACCTTTTTCACGACCTTCGGGTTGTTCAGGGCCGATGCGCACACCCGGGCCCTGCCCAGCGCCGACGGGCGGCATGAGGTCACGTTCTCGTGGTTCGATGACAAGGCGTCCGAGAAAAACAAGGATCTGTCCAGCGAGATCAAGGGCATTCAGACCGACCTGAAGCTTCACGACAGGGAGATCGTCACCCCCCGGCAGGAGTTCGCCGACGGGCGCATCGGCACCTTGGAAGTGTTTCCCAGCATGGTGCTGCAGCAGCATGTGAACACCTTGGCGGTTCGCCACATCATCCCCAAGTCGCCGACCTCGACCGAGTTGTCCTGGATCTACTTCGGCTACGAAGACGACGACGAGCAGCTGCGCAGGCTGCGCCTGAAGCAGGGCAACCTGACCGGCCCCGCCGGCTATGTGTCCCTCGATGACAGTGAAGTGCTCAAGCAGATGCAACCAGTGGTCCAGAACTACCCGGACTCCGTCCAGGTGGTTGAAATGCACGGGCGCGATCACATCGGCGTGTCGGAGACCAGTGTGTCCGAAAGCATGATCAGAGCGTTCTATACCTTCTATCGGCGCGAGATGGGGCTTTGAGACCGGCCAGGATCAGGGAGCGGACATGAGTTCATGGAAAGTGGTCGCCCGGGTCGACGACATCTTTGGCGAAGAGCCTTGTGCCGTCACCGTGGGTGGCATTCGTATAGCGCTCTTCAACGTGGAGGGCTGCATCCACGCCATCGAGGATCGCTGCCCGCATGACAAGGTGGCGAGGCTGTCCGATGGCTACGTGGAGGACGGCACGATCGAGTGTCCGATCCATCAATCACGCTTTGACATCCGCACCGGCAAGGTCTTGTGCGCGCCTGCCGAGGAGGACGTCCGCCTTTTTGCCACGCGGGTGGAGGACGGAAAGATCTCGATCGAGCTCGACCCGGACTAGACCGGCCGAAGGGCTACAGCACCAGGGCGAGGGCGATCGGCAAGGTCGCCAGCGCGGCGGCGTTTCCCAGCAGCACCATCGATGCCACCTTGTCCGGCTCCTGTTTGTAATGCTCGGCGAGGATGAAATTGACCACGGCCGGTGGCAGTACGCCCAACAGGATCATCAGGGCCCGCTCTCGCTCAGGCAGCTCGATGAACCGCAGGATCACCCAGACGACGAGGGTGCCGACCACGGGGCGCAGCAGCGCGCCGAACAGTCCGAACCAGACAGCCTCGATGCGGGCAGCGGCCAGGCGCGCCCCCAGGGCGAACAGCATCAGCGGAATCGATACTTCGCCGACCATCCGCAGCGCGGTCAAAAGCGGAGGCCATAGCTCAATGCCCAAGGCCCCCACCGCGACACCCGCGAAGGTCGCCAGGATCGAGGGCACCTTCCAGATGCCGCGCCAGCCGGACTTCGGATCGAATATCCAGATGCCCAAGGTGAATTGCATGAGGTTCATCACGACGAGAATCACCACAGCGGGGGCCAGTGCCGTCTGCCCGAACGCGAGGACCGCCAGTGGCAGGCCGAGGTTGCCCGCGTTGATGAACATCAACGGCGGCACCAGCGTCTTGGCCTGGACCCCGCAAAGGCGGGCCACGCCCCAGCCGAGCAGTCCGGCGCCCACGATGGCCAGCAGCGTTGCAAGTACCAGGGGTGCGTAGTCATGCAGGCGGAAATCCTTGCTCGCCAGGGCGGCGAAGACAAGCGCGGGAGCGAACACATCGACCGTGAGCCGGTTGACGGTGGTGAGGTCGGGCTTCATGCCGCGCCCGATGAAGTAGCCAAGCGCTGCGATGGCGAAGAGCGGAAACAGAATGGCTGGGATGGACGCCATGGTCAGGGCGCCGGCAACACGCGAAAACCGTGCGTGCCGTCGCGGGCCAGCTGGTCGACCAGCCCGTACTCCCAGTCGAGGTAGGCCTGCATGGCTTCGCGCGGGTTGTCGGTGCCTTCGTAGGGGCGCCGGTAGCGGTCGATACCTGGACTGGCACGGGCGGCATCGTCCGCGCCCGTGGACACGGGCGGTGTCGGCGGCCAGGAGGCGAGGTCGGTGTAGCGATCGGCCGGCACGTCGTCCAGCCAGGCCACGTCCCACCCCATCTGGGCCAGCCAATGGGCTGTCATGGGCGCCCGCACGCCGTCGCCGCCGTCGGCCAGCAGGATGCGGGCGCCGCGCACGGGCGCGAACACGTCGGTCTCTTGAACCAGCTGGCCGCCGGGTGCGCTGCCAAACCCCGGCAGATGGCCGGCCGAAAATTCCTCGGGTGTGCGCACGTCGTAACGGTAGACGGTGCGGCCGGGCGGATCGGCCGCGTCCAGGCCTTGCGCCCCCACGCGGCGAGCGCCCGCCCGCAGCGCCAATGTGCGGGCTGCCGCACTGGCCGCCGCGCGTGAGGCGGCGCTGGCCTCGCCGAAGCGGCGTTGTTGCCCGTGTTCGAGCGACAGGCCTTCCAGGGTCCAGCCGATCGTTCCGTTGCGCAAGGCCGCGACGCGGTTCGGGATGCCAGCGTTCACCAGGGACTGCGTGCCGATGATGCTGCGTGTGCGGCCGGCGCAATTGACAACGACCAGCGTCGCCGGGTCGGGCGCGAGATCGCGCACGCGCAGCGCCAGTTCGGCGCCGGGCACGCTGATGCCGCCCGGGATGCTCATGGTCTGGTATTCGTCGAAGCGCCGCGCGTCCAGCACCACCATGTTCGTGCCGGCGTCCAGCAGGGCCTTCACTTCCAGGGCCGGCAGAGCGGGCGTGTGCCGCACGTGTTCGACCAGTTCGCCGAAGGCCTTGCTGGGAACGTTCACGTCCTTGAACAGCTCGCCACCGCTGCGCCGCCAGCCTTGCAGGCCGCCTTCGAGCAGGGTCACGTCACGATAGCCCAGGGCCTGAAGCCGTGTCGCGGCGACTTCGGCCAGGCCTTGCCCGTCGTCATAGACGACCACGGACACATCGCGCCGGGGCAGCCGCCAAGGTGCATCGGGTGCCAGGCGCGACAGGCTCAACTGGGCAGCGAACAGAGGATGCGCCTGCGCGAACGGGGCTTCTTCACGCACATCCAGCAGGGCGATCTCGCGCCGCTCCTTGAGGGCGTCGCGAACGGCTTGCGCGGGTGCGGTGCGCCAGTGGGTGGGCGAGGAGGGCATGTCGGGCTGGTGCGGTGCAACGTTTCAGGGGTGGCTGTGGATGTCCAGGCTCATCTCGCCGATACCGTCGCAGGCCGCGCGCAGCACATCGCCGGGCAGCACCGGCCCCACGCCCTCGGGCGTTCCGGTCAGGATCACGTCGCCCGGGTGCAGCGTATAGACGCTCGATGCGATCGCGATCAGGTCGGGGATGTCGACGGTCATGGCGCCGGTGGAGCTGTGCTGGCGCCGCTCGCCGTTGATCCACAACGACAGCGTCAAGGCATGCGGATCGGGGATTTCGTCGGCGGTCACCAGCCAGGGGCCGAGCACCGCGTAGCTGTCGGGCGATTTGCGAAAACTGCGGTCCTCGCTGCCGCGCACGGTCATGTCCAGACCGATGCAATAGCCGGCCACATGCGACATGGCCGCTTCGCGCGAGATGCGGTGGCCGGCCTTGCCGATCACCACCGCCAACTCCACCTCGTGGTCGGTTCGGCGCTCGGGCAGGATGATCGCAACGCCCTCCGAGGGGCCGGCGATGGCCGAGGTGGCCTTGAGGAACAGCCCGTAGGTCTGCGCCGGCCGCTCGATGCCTTCCAGGGCCTTGCGGTGCACGCCCTGGTCCACGCCGGGGTCTTTCGTGTCCTGCTCCACGTGCAGGCGGTAGTTGGCGGGTGCGGCCATCAGCTTGCTGGGGTTGGACAGCGGGCTGTGCAGCCGCACCTGTGACCGCGGCAAGGCGGGCGCGCTCTCGCGCGCCCGCCGCACGGCGGCCATCACCGCCGGCAGGTGCGCTACCAACGGGTCGCCCAGGGGGACTGGCCAACGCACCGGCGGCACCGCCGACAGGGCGGCGGTCACGTCCAGCACGGTCTCGCCTTCGACCAGGCCGAGCCGGTTGTCATTGAATCGGCACAGTTTCATCGTGGTTCCTTCGGTCTCGATTGTCAGGGGTGCCGCGCATTGGCCTCGCGCGCCGCTTCGCCCTGATGATAGGTGAATATCCAAGAAACAAACCACATGGTCGGTTTTGTGGCTACCATTGGACTTTCCGAACTCACAGGTTTTGACCATGACGGATTCCACACCCCTGGGCACCCTGGCCGAACTGCCTGCCGACTACCTGCATGCACTCGACGGCCAGCATGCCAAGCCGGCCTGGCCGAGCCTGCGCTCGCTGATCCCGCAAGGCGCGCCCGAGCGTCGTACGCTCGCGCATCGCTGGACCTACCGCGACCTGCGCCCACTGCTGTTGCGGGCCGGCGAGCTCGCGCCCATGGAACGGGCCGAGCGTCGGGTGCTGATGCTGTCGAACCCGGGCCTGGAGGGCAAACCCTTCGCCACAGCCAGCATCTTCCTGGGCTTTCAGGTGATTCTTCCGGGCGAGCGTGCGCCCAACCACCGCCACAGCCCGAGCGCGGTTCGCATCATCGTGGAGGGCGAGGGCGCCTACACCAACGTCGAGGGGCAGCGGCTGGAGATGCGCCGCGGCGACGTCATCCTCACGCCGGCCCATCTCTGGCACGAACATGCCCACGACGGCGACGGCCCCATGATCTGGCTGGACGCGCTCGACGTGCCGCTGATGGTGGCGATGGAGGCCGCCTACGGCTCTGGCGGCTCGGTGCAGTCGTCCAGCCAGCGCCTCGACGCGTCGCAGACGCGGCACCGGCGCGGCGGGCTGCTGCCCTACGAACGCCTGGGCCGCCGCGCGCAGGACTACGCGCAGTTTCGCTATCCGTGGGCCGAGGTGCGCGAGGCGCTGCTCGATCTGGCGAAGGACACCCCCACCGGCCAGGCGGTGCAACTGGCTTACGTGAACCCGGAAACCGGCCTGGAGTGCATGCCCACCTTCGGCTTCTCAGCCCTCATGCTGCGCCCCGGCGAGGAGATCGACATGCCCTTTACCAGCGCCAGCACCGGCCTGCTGGCGCTCGAGGGCTCGGGACGGACGGTGGCCGACGGCAGCACCCTGACCTGGGAAGAGAGCGACGTGGTCGCCATCCCGACGCACTCGCGCATCCGGCACTGCAATGCGTCGGCGCGGCAGCCCGCCTTCCTGATCCAGGTCGACGATGCGCCGATGCAGCGAAGGCTCGGCTTTTATCAGCAGTTTTGAATCGGAGTGAGGACATGACGGTCGATATCAACGACGAGCTGCGCGACCTGCTGGTCAAGCAGCGCCTGCACGATCTGGAGATGGCCTACTGCCGCGGCGTGGACCGGCGCGACGCCGACCTGCTGCTGTCGATCTTCTTTCCGGACGCGGTCGAGGAGCACGGCGAGATGTACAAGGGCAGCGTCGCCGACTTCGTGCGCTGGGCCATCGGCGACTTTCTGCCGCAGTGGGAGATCACCGCGCACTACGTGCTCAACGAGTCGTACCGCGTCGACGGCGACAAGGCCGAAGGCGAGACGCACCGCATCTCCTATCACCGCCAGCGCAAGGACGGCAAGATCCACGAGGTGATCGCCGCCTGCCGCACTTTCAACCGGTATGAATGCCGCGAGGGTGTGTGGAAGATCAGCTACCGGGGCGTCTCTCGCGACTGGGTGACGCAGCGTGAGGGCGACGAGGCGCTCTATCAGGGCAAGTTCGAGATGGAGCCCAGCCGCGGCGACGCGAGCGACATGTCATATCGCGTGCTTTCGCTGTTCCCCCGTGGAGACCGGCTGTGAGGATAGGCATCGTCGGCAGCGGCAACATGGGGCGTGTGCTGGGCGGCGGCTGGGCCCTGCACGGCCACGAGGTGTTTTTCGGCGCACGCGATCCGGACGCCGCCGAGCGGGCCGCTGCGCTGGCGCGCGCGCAGGGCGCGGCCAGCGTACAAGCCGGCAGCAACCGCGCGGCGGCCGTCTTCGGCGAGGTGGTGCTGTATTGCCCGCGCAATGTCGACCCTGCCGAAGTGGTGGGCGAGGTCGCCGTGCTCGATGGCAAGGTGGTGATCGACCTGAACAACTGGCCCGTGCCCGACGGCGGCTTCGCATTCGCGCCCGTCACCGTATCGCTGGCCGAGAAGCTGCAGGCCTGGTTGCCGCGCGCCCATGTGGTCAAGGCCTTCAACACCATGGCCCAGGAGCTGTTTGAAATGGACACCGACAGCCTGCGCTCGCACGCTGTCTCGGCCTTTTTGTGCGCGGACCATGCCCCTGCCCGGGACACTGTGGCCGCCCTCGCGCGTGAACTCGGGCTGGCGCCGGTGGACATGGGCCCGCTGCGCAATGCGCGCATCGTCGAGCCGATGGGCGACGTGATCCGCTACCTGATTCTGGCCGGGGGCCTCGGGCCCTTCGCGGCGTTGAAGGTCGAACGCCTGCCAGTGGCTGCCACCGGCCGCTTTGGCGGACGCAAGGCCTCGGGCTGGTGGGCCGCCAACGTCGGGTGACAATGCGGGGGCTCGCCACCCAACCACGACCCCTGTCCAACATGTCCGAGACCCGTCCACCCCGCCGCACCCAGGCTGAACGCACCCAGGAGATGCAGCACAAGCTGGTCAACTGCGCGATCGAACTGCTCAAGAAAAAGCGTTATGTCGGCCTTCGCACCGCGGAGGTCGCCGAGCTGGCCGGCGTTTCCAAGGGTGCGCAGACACACCACTTTCCGGCCAAGGACATGCTGGTGTTGCAGGCGCTGGAGGAGGTTTACCGCCGCACCCAGGTGCAGGCCCTCGAGCGCATCGAGGCCGCGCGCGCCAAGCCCGAGCAGACCCTCGCGCTGCTGGTGGCCGACAGCAAGGCTTTTTTCCTCGGGGCGGATTTCCTGCTGTCGCTGGACCTGGTCATGATCGACCCCGAGTCGCCGCTGGGGCAGGGCGTCAAGGATCTCGCGCGGCGTTATCGGCTGCCGGTCGAACAGGCCTGGTTGGACCTGCTGACCGAGACTGGCTACCCGCAGCGCACTGCGCAGGAGGTCGTGCGCCTGACCTATGCGATGGCACGCGGCTTTGGCATTCGGCAATTGATCACCGCGCCCGATCGCGCGGACGACCGGCTTTTCGTCACCTGGCAGAAGATGGCGCAGGCCATGCTGGACGCCAGCACGTCCAAGGCGCGTTCCAAGCCGCGCGCCGGCCACCGGCCCACCCGCTGATGCCTGGCCACCGATGCCGGGCGGCGGGTCAGTGCGACACCGTCTCGCCGGTCTTGCTGTCCTCGACCCAGTAGCGTGCCTTGACGGTGGTCGTCGACCTGTTGAACATGCTGTCCACGGCGTTCGTTCGCGTTTGCGCGTCCGCCGCGAATTTCACGGTGTAGGTGCCTCCGGCCCGCACGTTCATGCTGATGGTCTGTTCGTAGACCCGTGTTTCGCTTTCCTGGATGACCTGGCCCGCTGGAGCCTGCAACGCGCCGTGGCCGACGTCGGTGTCGAACATGTAGCGCAGCGTCAGGCGATGGGTGCCCGGGGCCATCAGGTACTCGCGGCGCAGGTGATTTTGTTCGTTCACGAAGACCCGGTCGAAGGCCCGCAACTCCACCCATTCGAACGTGCCCTGGCCGGTTGTCGACTTGCGCGCGGCGTCCAACACCAGGCGGGCAAGCTGGTCGGCGCCAAGGCCATCGGTCGCGCCCAATCGGGCCGGGCCGAGCGGCAACTGCGCGCAACCGGCCATCAGCAGCGGCAAGATCAACCAGGGTGCCATCCTCATGCGCATGGGTCATGCTCCTCAATCTGTGGGGACCATGAGTATCCATCACCGGGCACTCACGTCCAGACCGGGTCCGCGCTGTCGCCACCGGGATTGACGCCGGCCGTACGCATGTGTACGGTACCGCTCCATGGACAATTCCCCGAAGTCGTACGTTGCACTGGCCCCCGGCACGCTGATCGACGCCGACCACCCTGACGTCATCGCCTTCGCCAGCGAGGCTGTCGCTGGCGCCACCGATGAGCGCAGCCGCGTCGCGCGCCTGTACCTGGCCGTTCGTGACCGTTTTCGCTACGACCCCTACCGGGTGGACTTGTCCGAGCACGGCCTGAAGGCCAGCACGGTGCTGGCCAACGGCTACGGTTGGTGCGTGCCCAAGGCGGTGTTGCTGGCCGCCGCCTGCCGTGCGGTGGGCATCCCTGCGCGGCTGGGGCTGGCCGACGTGCGCAATCACCTGAGCACCGAGCGGCTGCTGGCCATCATGGGGACCGACATGTTCTACGGCCACGGCTACACCGCGATCCAGGTGGAGGGCCGCTGGCTCAAGGCCACGCCCGCCTTCAACATCGAGTTGTGCCAGAAGTTCGGACTGCGCACCCTCGAGTTCGACGGCACCCAGGATTCGATTCAGCACGCCTTCGACAACACCGGCCGACGCCACATGGAATACGTGCAGATGCGCGGCGAATACGACGACGTGCCGCGCGAGCAGATTCTGGAAATTTTCGACCTGCATTACCCGAACTTTCCCCGTCTGGACCGCGCCGACCTCAGGCCGCAGGCCAGTTGGGAGGCCGACGTATTGGCGCGCGGGGCCAGCGCCACGCACAGCGGGAAATCTTGATGCTCGCGCCAAAATCGCGCAGCGGGCGGCGTACAATGCGGCCCTCTCGCGGGAATAGCTCAGTTGGTAGAGCGCAACCTTGCCAAGGTTGAGGTCGAGAGTTCGAGACTCTTTTCCCGCTCCAGTTTCTAAGCGCCCTCGGCCCCCTCAACCTCGTTGACGGGGCTGTTTGCATTGGGGCCGGCCCCCGATGGGGTACCGCTGAGAGGCCTTCTCCGGTAGAGTTCGCCGATTCCGCGATCCGTCAGTCCAAGCTTTCGTCGAACCGCAGGACATCATCAGAACGGGAACCGGCCGTTGACCATTTCAAGCCTGTTGCGCAACCACTTCGGCGCCACCCGTATGCGGGCCCGCTTCACCCTGGCCATGGGGACCAGCGGGATCGTCCTGGGGCTGATGCTCACCGCCTTTCTCGAGTGGCGAATCGAAGCCAACATCAGGGAGGAAGTGCGCGACATGCTGCGCCTTGCCGCCCATCACATCGCCGACCGGCTGGCTGAAGACCTTCGTGACCGTCACAACGAGCTGAGGTTGATGGCCACGATCGTCGGCGCTACAGGCGCACCCGACGTCCCCGTGGTGCGTCGGGTGCTGGGAGACCTGAAAAAGCGCGAGCCGGCCTATGCCTGGATCGGCCTGACCGACGCCAAGGGCAAAGTCCTGGCGGCCACGGACGGTCTGCTCGAAGATCGGGATGTCTCTGCCAGGCCCTGGTTCGAAGCCGCCCTGCGGGGCGCCTTTTTCGGCGATCCCCATGAGGCCAGGCTGCTCGCGGCGTATATGAAGCCGAGCGCGGATGGCGAGCCCCTGCGTTTTCTGGACGTGGCCGTTCCGGTCGTTGACGCCCAGGGCCGCACGCTGGGCACTTTCGCGGCCCATGTCCATTGGGGGTGGGTCCGGGGCGTGATCTCGGACGGACTCAGGGATATCAATGATGCGGCGGCGCTGGAGGTGTTGATCGCGGATGGGCAGGGCCGCTGGTTGCTCAAACCGGCACACGAGATGTCCGAAAGCCTGGCTGCGCTGGCGGCGCACGCGCCGTCGCAACGGCGGTACCTGTCGATGCAGGCACGTGACACCGCACAGCGGCTGTCCTCTGGCCTGGGCTGGACGGTTGTGGTCCGCGAGGACGTCCGCACCGCCTTCGCGCCGATGGAGGCCAGCCGCAAGCTGATGCTGCTGTTCAACGTGCTGATGGCCATGGCATTCGCCGCCATCAGCTGGATGATCGCCGGGCGGGTCGTGCGTCCGGTCACCGCGTTGGCCGACGATGCGCGCTCGTACCATCCCGGCGGCCCCAACCCCTTCGCACATGCGGCCGGGCAGTCGCTCGATGAGGTCGGCGCGCTGCGCCAGGTGTTGCGCCGTCTGGTCGAGGACATCCAATCCCATGAAACCGAGCTTTCTGACCTCAACACCCATCTGACAGTGCGCGTGGCCGAGCAGACTGAGCAGTTGCGAGCCGCCAAGAGCGCCGCGGAGGCGGCCAGCCAGGCCAAAAGCGAGTTCCTGGCCAACATGAGCCATGAAATACGCACGCCCATGAACGCCGTCATCGGCCTGTCGAACCTGCTGGCCGACTCCGAGCTGACGCGTCAGCAGCGTGAACACCTGGACATGATCAGCGTCGCGGCCACGGCCTTGCTAGAGGTCCTCAACGACATCCTCGACCATTCAAAGCTCGAGGCGGCGCAGATGCGGATCGAGTCCATTGCGCTGCGGCTCGACGACGTGCTTGGCAAGAGCCGGGCGATGTTCGGAGTCCAGGCCGGCCGAAAGGGATTGGCCCTGCGCTTCGAGACGGCCCCCGATGTCCCCAAGGTCTTGCTGGGTGATCCGCTTCGTCTGCTGCAGGTGGTCAACAACCTGGTGGGGAACGCGTTGAAGTTCACCGAGCGCGGCGGCATTGCCGTGCATGTCGAGTGCCTGTCGCGGACGCAGCATCTGGTGCAGTTGAAGGTGTCGGTGCGCGACAGTGGCATCGGCTTGACGCCGAGCCAGCGCGACGGCCTGTTTCGCGCATTTCATCAGGCCGACGCTTCCACCACGCGAAAGTACGGCGGCTCCGGCCTGGGCCTGACCATCAGCAAGAACCTGGTCGAGTTGATGGGCGGAGAGATCGGCGTCGAGAGCGTTGCGGGCGAGGGCAGCACCTTCTGGTTCACCGCCCGGCTGGGCCTGGCCACGGCGCAACAGACGCTGGAACTGACGGGCCTATCGGCCGCTGGCGTGTCGGGGGCCGACGCACTCGGCGACATCTCGCGCACGACGGCGGCGATCCGCGGGGCACGGGTTCTCGTGGTCGATGACCGCACCGCCAATCTGGTGGTGGCGCGCGAGTACCTCACCCGGATGGGGTTGGCGGTCGAGACCGTGGACAATGGCCGCGCCGCGGTCGACAGGGCCACGGCCGGCGCGTTCGACGCCATCCTGATGGACTTGCAGATGCCGGACATGGACGGCGCGGCGGCCACGCGGGCCATCCGCGCCTGGGAGCACAGCCACCGGCCTGGGGAGCCCGCCGTGCCGATCATTGCGCTGACCGCGGCTGCCAGCGGCGTTGACGTGGAATCGAGCCAACGCGCTGGCATGAACGCGCATGTGTCCAAACCGATCGATCCGGTGGTGCTGGCGTCGGTGCTGGTGAAGTGGATCCCGCCGCGCGACCCTGCGGGCGCCCCGCCCGCTCCGGTGCTCGATCTGGTGAGGGCCGCGGTGGCCCTGCAAGACGACCAGGAGCTGCTGGCGAAGGTTCTGTCGAGGTTTCGCGAGGATTTCGCCCAGGCACCCGATCACATCAGCCAGGCGCTCGAACAGCGGCAGTTCGAGGTGGCCGCCCGGCTGGTTCATTCGATCAAGGGCATTGCGCCCTTGCTGGGCGCCGATGCACTCTATCGGCTCGCGAAGGCGTTCGAGCCAGCGCTGTTGAATCACGATGCGAGCTTGCACGCCGCCTTTGCCGCGGCACTGCGCCAGGTGCTGGCGGCGATTTCCCCGCAGCCGGGGGCGGTGTCCGCGGACGAGGGCCGTGCGGCCGTCGCGGTCGATACGGCTGTCGTGCTGCCCGCGTTGAGATCGCTGGCAGCCTTGCTCCAAGCTGGCCAGACGCGTGCCCGGCAGGAAAGCCGCGGCATCGAAGCCATGCTCCGGGGCACGTCGCTGGGGGCGTCCTATGCCCCCATCGCCCAGGCGATTGCCCGGTTCGATTTCGTCGCCGCCCTGGGCCTGCTGAACGCGTTCGCCGACCAACACAACTGGAGCCTGCAGTGACACCCTCTTGGCCTGCCTTGCCACGCATCCTGATCGTGGACGACGTTGCGACGAACGTCGAAACCCTGGTCGGCGTGCTGGAAAAGGAGCACGAACTGAGCGTCGCCACCTCCGGCCCCGATGCACTGGCCTTGCTGGCCCGGGTGCAGCGCAAGCCGCACCTGATCCGGCTGGATGTGATGATGCCCGGCATGGATGGTCATGCCGTCATGGCCGCGCTCAAGGCCGATGAGGCCACACGCGCCATTCCGGTGATCTTCATCACGGCCATGACCAACCCCGAAAATGAAGCGGCGGCCCTGGCAAGCGGCGCGGTGGACTTCATCCACAAGCCGATCCACCCGACGGTGGTGCGGGCACGGGTCAAGCTTCATCTGGAGCTGCTGCACTACCGCGATCATCTTGAAGAGCGCATCCAGGCCCGAACCCAGGAGCTTGCCGCCGCCCGCGACCAGGCCGAGAGCGCGAACCGGGCCAAGATGGCGTTTCTGGCAACGATGAGCCACGAGCTGCGCACCCCGATGAACCACATCATCGGGTTCAACCATCTGCTGCTGCGGGAGGTGGCCAGTGACGCGGGGCGGACGTTGGTCGACAAGACCCAACGGGCGGCCCGGCATCTGCTGAAATTGATCGGCGACATCCTGGAGTTTTCCAAATCAGAAGGCGGACAGCTGACCCTGGAGGTCGACGACTTCGATGTGAAGGCCCTGCTCGATCCGATCGCGGCCAACGCCCGCGACGCCGCGCAGGCCAAGGGTCTGGCTTTCGTCATCGAGCTCGATCCCGGCATGCCGACACGGCTGCGGGGGGATGCGATGCGCATCGGGGAAGTGTTGGATCAGCTGCTGTCGAATGCGGTCAAGTACTCCGAGCGGGGCCGCATCGCGCTGCGCACGCGCCAGATCGGCACCCATGTGGATGCGGTAACGGTCCGTTTTGAAGTTGCCGACGAGGGGATCGGCATCGCCACCGAGCAGCAGGGGCAACTGTTCCAGCATTTCGACCAAGGAGACCAGTCCCTGCACCGCAAGTACGAAGGTGTCGGCCTGGGGCTGGCACTCGCCAAGCGCCTGGTCCAGCTGATGGGCAGTGAGATCAGCCTGCGCAGCGCGCCCGGGGAGGGCAGCACCTTCTGGTTCAGCCTGCGACTGCCCCTGCCCCTGCCCATGGCCGCGCTGCGGCCCGTCGAGGTGGCCCTGCCGGCGCCCGAGGTGGACCGGGAGCGCGTGGCGGCGGTGCTGTCCCGCCTGGAGCGCCTGCTCGCGAATGACGATTCCGACGCGCGGGCACTCTGGCAGGAATCGGCGGGCTTGCTCGAACCCGTTCTGGGCGAGCGTATGGGCGCACTCGGGCAGGCAATGGATGCCTACGACTTCGAGGCCGCGCTACGGCTGACGCGAGAGGCATTACCCGGCGTGTGACCCGATGTCTGATGCGCCAATGCCCTGGTGCCGGGAACGGGGGTCGAACCCGTACGCGGCTTTTCAGCACGCGGCGGATTTTAAGTCCGCTGTGTCTACCAGTTCCACCACCCCGGCAGAGGTCAGGCATTGTAGTCATGCGGCTTGACTGCCCGGGCCTGCATTGGCGTTGTGGGACAATGCAGCACCGCTTAGGCACCATTCGCGGCGCCCCCAGGCATCACAGGCGAGGCGAGAAAAGCATCATGTCCCAATACAACGCCCCCTTCGAAATCCATGTGCACGGCGATGTGCCCTTGCGCCCCGACGTCACCTTTGCCCAGATCCAGGAAGCGCTCACCCCGCTGTGGAAATACGCAGGCGCCAAGTCATTGGCCGACGCCGCCGAAAGCTCCTACGAAGAAGAGCCGGGCATCCGCTTTGACGCCAAGGAACACCTGCTGTCCATGTGCTGGACGGTCAGCGGCGACGAAGACTTCCGTCAGGCGCTCGACGAGATGTGCATGAGCCTCAACGAGCTGGCCCAGCAGGGCGCGGCCATCGAGGTCACCTTCTACGACGCCGAGTTCGACGAGGACGAGGAGCCGCCCGAGGCCGAATCGCGAGACGATTTCGTCATGCTCTTCGTCGGCCCCACCCCGGCGGCCATCATGCAGGTGCAGCGCGACCTGCTGGTCGAGGACGTGGTGCACCTGATGGAGCGCCACTTCGACGGCGCCGAGCTCGGCGGCGTGGTGGCCGAGATCGACCGCCTGTTCGGCCAGCGCTTTGACGCCCTGGTCAGCTCGCTGGAAATCGGCAAGCCACCGCGCGGCAGCGGTGGGTCCGGCGGCGGCAGCCACGGCGGTGGCCGCCGGCCGCGGCACCTGCACTAGGCCCCGAACATCTCGTCATTCCCGCGAAGGCGGGAATCCGTGAGCGAGCTGTATCCGGCGCACCGGGGGTCGCTGGCATCGCCATCCAGCCAGCGCGCCGCAGCGCCGTCCAGCGCCTCCTGCGCACCCGGGCTGAGCAAGACAAGCCTGCCCCGGGCAGTGCCGGCGTGAAGCAAGCCCGCTTGCTCCAGCAAGCGCCGCGCCTGCCGCGCCACCGGTTCTCCCGTTTCGAGAATCCGGACCGCCGGCCCCGTGAGCCGCGCAATCTGTTCCCACGCGAACGCGTAATGGGTGCAACCCAGCACCACCGTATCAATGGCGCCCGCCTGCGTGCCCAGCGTCCCCAATGCGCCCACATACCGCTCGCACAGCGCGGCGATGCGCGGCGCGTCGTGGTGTTCGATGGCCGACGCCAAGCCGTCGCAGGGCTGAAGCACGAACTCGGCTTGGGAACCCAGTGAAGCCTGCAACTGCCGGAACTTCTCGCTCTCGAGTGTGCCCCGCGTGGCCAGCACACCCACGCGATGGGTGTGCGAGGCCAGGGCCGCCGGCTTGAGCGCCGGCTCGACCCCCACCACCGGCAACCGCGGCCAGGTGGCGCGCACGGCCGCCACCGCCGCCGCGGTGGCCGTGTTGCAGGCCACCACCAGCAGCTTCACATCGCGCTGTTCGATCAGCTCCCGCGCAATGCTGAGCGTGCGGTCGATCACATAGGCGTCGCCACGCTCGCCATAGGGCGCGTTGGCGGTGTCGGCGTAGTAGACGAAGTCCTCGGCCGGCAGCGCCGAGCGCAGTGCCCGCAGGATGCTCAGGCCGCCGATGCCGCTGTCGAAGACACCGATGGGCGAGTGTCGGGTGGGCATACCGCGTTCAGCTTTTCTCGGCGCTGCGTCTCAGCGGGGGAGGGCTTTCACGCCGCGGCCACCGCAATGTTCTTGAACTCGCCGGTGGCGATGCGCTTTTGCCACTCGGACGGGCCGGTGATGTGGGCGCTGGTGCCGCCGGCGTCCACCGCCACCGTCACCGGCATATCGACCACGTCGAACTCGTAGATGGCTTCCATGCCCAGGTCGGCAAAGCCCACCACCTGCGCGTGCTTGATCGCCTTGGACACCAGGTAGGCCGCGCCGCCCACGGCCATCAGGTACGCGCTCTTGTGCTTCTTGATCGCCTCGATGGCGACCGGGCCGCGCTCGGCCTTGCCCACCATCGCGATCAGGCCGGTCTGGGCCAGCATCATCTCGGTGAAGCCGTCCATGCGGGTGGCGGTGGTGGGGCCCGCGGGGCCGACGGCCTCGCCCTTGACCGGGTCGACCGGGCCCACGTAGTAGATGACGCGGTTCTTGAAGTCCACCGGCAGCTTCTCGCCCTTGGCCAGCATGTCCTGGATGCGCTTGTGCGCGGCGTCGCGGCCGGTGAGCATCTTGCCGTTCAAGAGCAGCGTCTCGCCGGGCTTCCAGCTGGCCACTTCGGCCGGCGTCAGCGCATTCAGGTCGACGCGCTTGCTTTTTTGGTAGTCGGGCGTCCAGTTGACGTTGGGCCACAGGTCGAGGCTGGGCGGGTCGATGTAGACCGGGCCCGAGCCGTCCAGCACGAAGTGGGCATGGCGGGTGGCGGCGCAGTTGGGGATCATGGCCACCGGCTTGCTGGCCGCGTGGGTGGGGTACATCTTGATCT
>JAZKDA010000192.1:0-7176 GCA_040387815.1 Pseudomonadota bacterium
GCACCAGCACGATGTAGATGCACAGCACGCCGGTCAGCATGGCCAGGCCGAAGCTCGCGAAAAGCTCGCCCATGACTTCGGCATCGCCGACTTCCGTGACCTTCACGCCCGGCGGCAGGTTCTTCACGCTCGGCAGCTCCTGCACCATGGCCGTCACATCGCCCAGCGGCATGCCCGACAGCTCGATCTCGAAATTGATGTTGCGCACCCGGTCATAGCGGTCGATCACGGCCGGCCCGCCGCTGATCTCCAGCGTGGCTACCTGGCCCAGCATCACCGGCCCCTTGCTGCCGGGCACCGACAGGCGCGACAGCAGCTCCAGGTCTTGCCGCGCCGAATCTTCCAGCTTCACGACGATGGGCACCTGGCGCTGCGACAGGTTGAGCTTGGGCAGCGACACGTCATAGTCGCCCACGGTGGCGATGCGCAGCGTGTCGCCGATGGCGCTGCTGGTCACGCCCAGGTCGGCGGCGCGCGCAAAGTCCGGCCGCACCGCGATCTCGGGGCGGATCAGGCTGGCGCTGGAGGCCACGCTGCCCAGGCCGCGGATGGTTCGCAGGTCGCGCTCCACCGCGAAGGCGGCCGTCTGCAGGGCCTGCGGGTCGTCGCCGGTGAGCACCAGCACATACTTCTCGCCCGAGCCGCCCAGGCCAACCTTGGACCGGGCGCCGGGCAGTTCCGTCAGCGCCGCGCGGATCTGGTTCTCGATGACCTGCTTGCGCGGCCGCTGGCCGCGCTCGGTGAGCTGGATGGTCAGCGTGGCCTTGCGCGCCTCGGCCGCGCCCTGGGGCGCGAAAGGGTCGGAGCCGGCGCTGCCGCCGCCGATCGTCGTGTACACGCTCTTGACGTTGTCGACCTTCATCAGCATCTGCCGCGCCTGCTCGGCCAGGGCTTTGGACTGCGCCAGCGTGGAACCCGGCGGCAGCTCCAGGTAGACCTGCGTCTGCGAGTTGTCGTCGGGCGGGATGAAGCCCGTCGGCAGCAGCGGGATCAGCATCAGCGAGCCGACAAAGAACGCACCCGCCGCGATGGATGTGATCCAGCGGTGCTTCAGGCACCAGGCGGCCCAGCGCAGGTAGGTCGCCATCCACCAGGGCTCCTTGTGCTCGGTGACGATGGGCCGCATGATGTACGCCGCCATCATCGGTGTCAGCACCCGCGCCACCACCAGCGAGGCGAACACCGCGAGCGAGGCCGTCCAGCCGAACTGCTTGAAGAACTTGCCGGCAATGCCGCTCATGAAGGCCGTGGGCAGGAACACCGCGATCAGCGTGAAGGTGGTGGCAATGACGGCCAGGCCGATTTCGTCGGCCGCCTCCATGGCCGCCTGGTAAGGCGTCTTGCCCATGCGCAGGTGGCGCACGATGTTCTCCACCTCGACAATCGCATCGTCCACCAGGATGCCGATCACCAGCGACAGCGCCAGCAGCGTGATGACGTTGACCGAGAAGCCCAGCAGGTACATGCCGATGAATGCCGGTATGGCCGACATCGGCAAGGCCACGGCCGAGACGAAGGTGGCGCGCCAGTCGCGCAGGAACAGCCAGACCACCAGCACGGCCAGCGCCGCGCCTTCATACAGCAGCTTGAGCGAGCCGTCATATTCCTCCTCCACGGGCTTGACGAAGTTGAACGACTCGGTGATCTCGATGTCCGGGCGCGCCAGGCGCATCTCGGCCAGCGCGGCCTGCACGGCGGCGCCGACTTCCACCTCGCTGGCGCCGCGGCTGCGCGCCACTTCAAAGCCCACCACCGGCTTGCCATCCAGCAGCGCCGCGGCGCGGGGCTCGGCCACGGTGTCGATGATCTTTGCCACCTGGTCGAGCTTGATGCGCCGCCCGTCCGACAAAGCCAGTTCCAGCGCGCCCAACTCGCGTGCCGACTTGACGGTGGCCAGCGTGCGCACCGGCTGCTCGCTGCCGCCCAGGTCGGTGCGCCCGCCCGCGCTTTCCGTCTGCACCTGGCGCAGCTGCCGCGAGATGTCGGTGGCGGTGGCGCCCAGCGCCTGGAGTTTGGCCGGGTCCAGCAGCACCTGCACTTCGCGGCTTGCGCCGCCCACGCGGTTGATGGCGCCGACGCCACGCACCGCCAGCAGCTTCTTGGCAACGTCGTTGTCCACAAACCAGGACAGCGCCTCGTCATCCATGCGCGAGGAGCGGATGGTGAAGGCCAGCACCGGCGAGCCGGCCAGGTCCACCTTGTTGACGATCGGGTCGCGCACATCGCCAGGCAGGTCGGCACGTACGCGGGCCACGGCGGAGCGCACGTCGTCCACCGCCTCCTGAACCGGCTTTTCGAGCCGGAATTCGGCGGTGATGGTGACGCCGCCGTCCTGCACCTTGGTGTAGATGTGCTTGAGGCCCTGCAGCGTGGCGATGGCGCTTTCGATCTTGCGCGCCACGTCGGTTTCAAGCTGCGCCGGCGCGGCGCCGGGCAGCGACGCAGTGACGGTGACAGTAGGCAGGTCCAGGTCCGGGAAGTTCTGGACCTTCATGGCGTTGAACGACAGCAGGCCCGCGAAGGTCAGCAGCACGAACAGCATCACTGCCGGTATCGGGTTTTTGATCGACCATGAAGAGACATTGATCATGGTGCGGTCCTTACTTCTTCGCGGCGGAAGCAGCGGGCGCTGCCGCGGCTGCGGCCGGTGCGGCAACCACCTTCACCAGGTCGCCGTCATTCAGGAAGCCTGCGCCCTGCACCGCGATGCGCGCATCGGGCTTGAGCCCACCCAGCACCTCGACCTGGTCGCCAATGCGCCGGCCCGTCTGTACCTTGACCTGGGCAGCGCGGTTCTCCGCATTCAGCATGAACACATAGTCAAAGCCGTCACGCACGATCACCGACTGCTGGGGCACGGTCAGCGCGGCTGTTTGCCCCAAGTCGAACTCGCCGCGTGCAAACATGCCCGCCTTGGCCGGCATGCTGTTGCCGGGGGACGCGGGCAGGTCCACATACACCAGCGCGGAGCGGGTCTGCGGGTCCACCGTCGGCGCGATCATGCGCACCCGGCCCTTGAGCTGCGCGCCGCTGGCGGCGGTCACCGTTGCCGTGGTGCCGGCGGTGATGCGGCCCAGCTCGGCCGATGTGACTTCCGCGCGCCATTCAAGCCGGCCCTGGCGGATCATGCGGAACAGCTCGGTGCCGTTGCCGACCACCGCGCCCACCGTGGCGCTGCGCGCCGAAATGACGCCGCTGTCGGGCGCCAGCACCCGGGTGTATTTCTCGCGCAGCTGCTGCGACGACAGCGTGGCGCGCGCGGCTTCGGCGCGGGCCTTGGCCGTCTTCTCGGTGGTGAGGTACTGGTTGATCTGCTGCTGGCTCAGGGCGCCCGTCTGCTGCAGGGTGCGGGCCCGCTCGGCATTGTTGGCGGCGTCGGCGGCATTGGCTTCTGCTTCCAGCAGCGCGGCACGCGCCTGGGCAATCTCGGCCTGCGCCGACTCGCCCGCAAAAGTGGCCAGGACCTGGCCCTTGCGCACCACGTCGCCCACGTTCACGCGGACTTCGGTCAGCCTCAGGCCGGCGGCCTCCGCGCCGACGATGGCCTCCTGCCAGGCCGTGATGGTGCCGTTGGCGGCGAGCTTGACCGGCAGCCGGCCCTGCTGCGGCTGGCTGGCAGTCACCGTCAGGGCCGGCTTGGGCGCCTGGGTGGTCTTGTCATCGGCCGCCCGCGACAGCGTGGCGGTCAGGCCCAGCGCAGCCAGGCCCAATGCAATGGCCACGGCCATGGCGGCGGTGGTGGGTTTGAAGGCAAAAGGTGTGTTCATGATGTATGGCATGTGAATCTTGTGGCGCCTCTTGTGGCACCTCTTGTGACGTCTATTGGCGGGCCAGGGTGGGTGGCGGTGTCTCGGGCGTCCAGCCGCCGCCGACCGCGCGGTACAGCGCTATCCAGGCCGCCACCCGCTCGCGTTGCAGCGAAACGAGGGCGGTCTCGGCCGCCAGCTGCACGCGGCGCGCGTCTTCAAGCTCGACCAGGCTGCCCAGGCCGCTCCTGTAGCGCGCCTCGGTGGCGGCAAACGACTGGCGGTAGCCCTCCACCGCAATGGCGGCGTCGCCGCTGCGGGCGACCGTGCTTTGCAGGTTGACGAGGGCTTCTTCCACTTCGCGCACCGCCTGGCGGACCCGCGCACGGTACAGCGCGGCGGCTTCGTCGTAACGGGCCTGCGCGGCATCCACATCGGCGGCACGCCTGTCGCCGTCGAAGATAGGCACGGTGAGCGCCAGCGGGCCGATGGACCAGGTGTCCAGGCTGGTCGTGACCCCGCCGGCGCGCACGCGCGCAGCGCCCACCGAGCCGCCCAGCGTGAGGCGCGGGAAGCGCTGGGCCTGGGCCGAGCCGACATCGCCGCTGGCGGCCGCGAGCTCGCGCTCGGCATTAAAGACATCGGGCCGCTGCGCCAGTGCCTGGGCCGGCACACTGGCAATGGCGAACGGCGCCGGGATGGAAGCGGCGTACGCCAGCGCCGGGCTGGTGGGGGCCGCCGCCAGCTGCTGCCGCAGCTGCGGCTCGGGCAGGGCCGTGAGTGCCACCAGGGCCTTGATGTCCAGGTCGCACAGGGCCTGCTGCTGCGTCACGCGGGCCGAGCTCTCGGCGGCGCTGGCACGCGCGAGCGCGGCTTCAGCGGGTGCCTGGAACCCCGCGCGGGCGGACAGGTCTGCCAGGCGCGCTGTTTCGCTGCGGGACTTCGCATCGCCCTGCGCCACCACCAGCTGGTGTTCGCAGGTGCGCAGGCTGAAATACTGGTTGGCCACCTCGGCCGCGACCGATACGCGTGCGTCATGCCACAGCGCCTGCGCGCCTTCCAGCCGGGCCTGCGCCGCATCGGCGGCAGAGCGGTTGCCGCCGAACAGGTCGATCTCCCACCCGGCCTGCAAGCCGCCCTGCACCGTGGTTGCGGCCATCGGCGGCACGGTGGACTGCGACACGCCCCGGCTGGCGCTGGCCGATGCATCGAGCGTGGGCAGCAGCGCTGCGCCGGCGGAAGTGCGCGCCGCACGCGCCTGGCCGATGCGCGAGCGTGCCGAGGCAATCGTCGGGCTCACCGCCTGCGCGGCGTCGATCAGCTGCACCAGCAGCGGGTCGTCCAGCCCCTGCCACCACTGCGAGAGGTTGACCAGCGTCCCGTTGTGCGGAAGCGGCGCCTGCCACCGGGCGGGCACGGCGGTGTCTGCGGTGCGGGGAGGGGCGGAGATGGCGCAGGATGCAAGCCACAAGGGCGCGCAGCACGCTGCGATCAGGCTGAGTTTTCTCATACGGCTTCTTTCTTCCCTGGATGGGGGCGAGCGCACGTTTGACGCTTGTGGCGTCGGGCCGGGTGTCGGGCGTGCGGGATAGGGAATTTACCATTGCGCCGCAGCAGCGCGAGCGGCAATTCCGTCAGGAATGAAGGCTAAGCCCCGAACACCGCCGCCCACAGCGCGAGCACGGCCTCGCGCTCGGCCTGCAACCCGGGCAGTGCCACCTGGGTCGGCTCTTCGTTGAGCCGCGCCTGGTGCTGCACTCTTCGCAACACGCGGTAGGCCGCAGCCGCCGCATCGCCGACGCCCGCCGGCAGCAGGCCGGCAGCTTCGGCGCGCTGCAGCAGCGCGATGTTGCCGACGTTGCCAACCAGCTCGCGGTGCGTGCCCGAGCACGACAGCACGAGGAACTGCACGGCGAACTCGGCATCGACCATCGCGCCGGGGCTGTGCTTGACGTCGAATTTGCCGGCCTTGACCGGGTGCGCCGCGCGCACCTTGTCACGCATGGTGACAATTTCGCTGCGCAGCATGGCCACATCGCGCGGCGCCGTGATGACCGCCTCGCGCACGGCGTCAAACCGCGCCCTGAGCGGCTCATGCCCCAGCACGAAGCGGGCACGGGTCATGGCCTGGTGTTCCCAGGTCCAGGCGGTGTTGCTGCCGCGCTGCTGCTGGTACTTGGCGTACGACTCGAAGCTGGTGATGAGCAGGCCCGAATTGCCGTTGGGCCGCAGCGCGGTGTCTATCTCGAACAGGTCGCCCTCGGCGGTCTTCACCGTGAGCCAGTTGATCAGCTTGCGCACGAAGGCCGCATAGGCCTCGGGCGCGCGTTCGTCGTCGTCGTCATGGACGAAGACGATGTCCAGGTCGCTGCCGTAGCCCAGCTCCTTGCCGCCGAGCTTGCCATAGCCGATGATGGCGAACTGAGGCGCGTCGCGGTGGCGCGTCTTCACCCGCTCCCAGCACCAGGCGGCGGTGATGCGCAGCACCGAGTCGGCCAGCGCGCTCAGGTCGTCGGCCACCTGCTCCACCGTGAGGCGCCCTTCGACGTCGCGTGCCAGTGTGCGGAACAGCTCGGCATGGTGCGCGCGGCGCAGCAGGTTGAGCAGCGCCTCGTCGTCGTCTTCACCGGTGCGCATCAGCGCGGCGCGCCGCTGCACCAGTTCACGCTCGAACTCGGCGGCGGCAAAGCGCTCGCCGACCATGGCGTCGTTGGCCAGCTCGTCGATCACGCCGGGGTGCTGCAGCAGGTATTTCGCGGGCCATTTGGCGGCGCCCAGCAGCCGCAGCAGCCGCTCGTGCACCGAGGGCCGCTCCAGCAGCAGCGCCAGGTAGCTCTCGCGGCGCAGCAGCGGCTCGATCCAGTCGGCAATGCGCACGGCCGCTTCTTCGGTCACGCGGCCCTCGCGCAGCCATTCGCCGGTGCGCTGCACCAGCCGCACCAGCCGGTTGCGCGCGTCCTCGCGCAGCGCCAGCACGCGCGGGTGCTCGCGCCAGCGCACCACCCGCTCGCGGAAGCGCTCGGGCAGCTGTTCCAGCAGGTCGTCCATCTCGGGTGCCTGCGCCTTGGCGGCTTTCGGGCCGGCGCAGCCGGTGCATTCCTTCTGGCCGGCGCCGCGCAGCAGCGTGTCGAACTCCTGCGCCACCAGCTCGCGGTGGGCATCCAGCTCGCTCAGGAAGGGGCAGCAGTTGGCAAAGCCCATGGTGTGGGCGATCCAGGCCAGGTCGTCATCATTCGTTGGCAGCACATGGGTCTGCTGGTCGTCCAGGTACTGGATGCGGTGCTCTACCCGGCGCAGGAACCCGTAGGCCTGCGCCAGCGCGTCCGCCGTGGCCTGCGGCATCAGGCCGGCCCGGGCCACGCGCTGCAGCGCGTCCAGCGTCGGGCGCGTGCGCAGCTCGGGGAACTGGCCGCCGCGCACCACCTGCAGC
>JAZKDA010000193.1:0-13385 GCA_040387815.1 Pseudomonadota bacterium
CCGGCGACTGGCCGTTGTAGCCCCACAGGTGGGCCTTGAAGCCGGTGGCCATTTCGCGCACCACCGGCTCGGCCACCAGGTGGAATTCCTTGATGCCCTGGTTCATTCGCCAGGGCAGGCTCCAGCCGTTGAGGGTGACCACCGGATCGTAGGGGCGGCCCGTCTCGGGCACGAGCGGCGGCATGGTGTCGGGCCGGGTCTGGTTCACCGGCTCGGGCAGGGCCGCCAGGGCGACCCGGCTGACCGAGGCGGCGGCCGCCGCGCCGGCCAATGTACCGGCAATCGCGCCGGCCCCAGTGAGAAAACGTCTTCTGTCGTTCATGTTCAAAAATCCTGCGCGTTCAGTGGGCCGGGGCGGCGGCGGAGGGGGTGGGGGCCGCAGTGGGCGTCACCGCCCCTTGCGGCCGGCCGACCAGGGTGGCGGCCAGGGCGGCGTCGGCCAGCCAGAACTGCTGCTGCGCGTCGATGGCGGCCATCACGCTGGCGATCTGCTCGCGCGCGTCGGCCAGCAGCTCGAACACGCCGATCTGCATGCCGTTGTAGCGAAGCAGGTTCTCGTCGGAGATGGTGCGCCGCAGCGGCACCACCTCGTCCCGATGGTAGCGGGCGATCTCCCACGCGGTGCGCCGGGCCGAGGCCGCCTGGCGCCACTGCGAGGCGGCACCGCGGGTGACGGCTTCGTAGTGGTGGGCGGCGGCCAACGATTGCGCGTTCATGGCCGCGCGCCGGGCGGTACCCCAGTCGAACAGCGGCAGGCGCAGCGAGAGCTCGACGCCGCGGGCGGTGGCGCGTTCGCCGGTGGCATTGTCAAAGTGTGTGTCGCGCCGCAGACCCAGTTCGGTGTCGACCAGGCTGGACAGCAGGTCCAGCCCCTGGGCGCGGCCTGCCCCGTCGAGCTGCAGGCGCGCCAGCTGCCAGTCCAACCGCTGCTCACGCAGGGCCTGCGACGGTGCGGACTGTGGCTCTTGCGCCAGATCCGGCAGATCAGGCAAGCGGGCGGGCAGCCGCAGGCGGGCGGCCTGATCGTCGTCCAGCCCCAGCAAGCGCACCAGCTCCTCGCGGGTGGCGGTGGCGGCATGGCGGGCAGCCGCCAGGCGCGCGGTCGCATCCGCCTGGAAGGCCTGCTGGCGGGCCCGCTCCAGGGCGCTGAAATTGCCGACCTGTTGCATCTGCCGGGCCAGTTGCGCACTGGCGTCGGCGGCCTGGCGCACCTGCCCGGCGTAAGCCAGCAGCTGTTGCGCCGCCACCGCCCGCACCCAGGCCTGGCGCACCTGGCTGACCTGGTCGACCACCGAGGCGGCCAGGTGCACCCGTGCCTGCGCCACCTGGTTGCGGGCGACGGCCAGCCGCTGCGGCCAGGTGAGCAGGTCCAAAAGACCCACGGACAGCAGCCGCCCGAGCTCCAGCTCGCTGCCGCTGCGCATGCGCTCGAAGCTGAACACCGGGTTGGCGATGCGGCCCCACTGGTCGGCCTCGGCGATGGCGCCCCAGCGCTCGGCCAGCAGGGCCTGCAGGCCGGGGCTGTTGACCAACGCCAGCCGCACGGCGGCGTCAAGCGCCAGGGGCTGCGCCAGCAGCGCGGCGGCGGCGGCGCGCTGGGCCTGCGCCCGCGGCTCGGTCTGCCGCGCCAGCGCGCCCTGGGTGAAGCCGGGCAAGCTGTGGTTGAGGGCGCCGACCTCACGGTCGATGTCGACGCTGGCACAGCCGGCCAGCAGCAGCGCGGCGGCCGATGCGGCCAAGGGCCCGCGGGCCCGGGAAATTGAAGGCATGCAAAACCTCGATGCGCGGTCGATGAGAGTCACCCGGCGCTAGCCGGGTGTGATGGGCGCCGCGCGAACGCGGCGTCCGCTTCAATCGGTCAAGCGCGTGGAGGTTTGTCCGGGACGGGCAGGCTGGGCGAGTCGAAGCTCACCCGCACCCAGCCGGGGAGAGGCTCGGGTGCGGCCGTAGCGAGGCGAGCCGCGCCGCCGCCGCCGGTGGCCAGGCCGTGGACACAGAAAGCACAGACCGTGCAACCGTGGTGGCTGCTGGCGCTGTCGGTGCCGGTCGCGGCGGCGCTGTCGATCCCGCTGACGCCAGGGGCCCCGTGCTCCGGTGCCGGATGCCCGGCGTGGTCCGCGTGGCCGGCGGGCGTCGAATGCGAATGTTCGGCCACCCCATGGTGCACCGCCTGTTCAGGGCCGGTGCCGCACAACAGCATGGACGCGGCCGCAAGCCCCTGCAACGGCAGGGCCAGAAAGATCAGCCAGGTCAGGATGAGACGCAAACGGTGCATGGACGCCGCCATTCTAGACAGGGGCCAAGCGCCCCTGGACATGTAAGCCTTTTCACCACGCTTGATACCGTTTGTCACGATGGCTCGTCCGTTCATCCGAATGGCCGAGCCTTGACCTGGCGGCTGGGCTACCTTCCACTTCGCCGAGAAGTCAGTAATAAGCAAGAGAACAAGGACACCACCATGAGTCAGGGCCGAGTGCAGCGCGGGTTCACACTGATCGAAGTGATGATGGCGGTCGCGATCATCGCCATTCTCGCGGCGATCGCCTATCCGTCCTACACCAGCCACATGCTGAAGTCGCGCCGCTCGGAGGCGCAGCAGGCGCTGATGGAACTGGCCAGCCGCCAGCAGCAGTTTCTGCTGGACACCCGCAGCTACGCCACCCTGTCCACCCTCACCTCCTCCACGGTCGGCATGGTCATCACCAGCTCGGTCCAGAAGTACTACAGCATCACGGTAGACAACAGTGCAAGCGCCTTCACCGCCACCGCGGCGCCGCTGGGCAGCCAGGCCGCCGACACCTGCGGTTCCCTGATCCTCACCAACACCGGCGCCAAGTCGCCGATCACCTGCTGGTGAGCAAGATGGCGCCTTCCCTGCCTCGCACAGTCCGACGGGTCGCCGCCGGTTTCACGATGATCGAGCTGATGGTCACCGTGGCCACCCTCGCGCTGCTGGCCTCGCTGGCCGCACCCGGCATGCAAAAGCTGGTGGCGGCGCAGAAGCTGCGCTCGGCTTCCTACGACCTGGTGGCCGACTTCACGCTGGCGCGCAGCGAGGCCCTCAAGCGGGCCTCCACCGTTTCGGTCACCCCCACTTCGAGCGACTGGCGCAATGGCTGGGCAGTGATGGTCGGCACCACGGTGCTGAGCCAGCGCAACGCCATCGGCACCGGCCTGACGGCCACCTGCCCGAGCGCCACCGCCAGCTTCGACGCCAGCGGTCGTTTCAGCAGTGCCACCCTGAAGTTCGGGTTCGAAGACGGCTACGGCCGCGCGCGCTGCATCACGCTGGACCCGACCGGCCGGCCCAAATCCGTCACCTCCGCATGCACTTGCTCATGACCCGCAAACCACGTCATGCCCAGGGCGGCGCCGCCCTCCTCGAAGCCCTGGTGGCCATGCTCATCGTCGCCTTCGGCGTGCTGGGCTTCGTCGGCCTGCAGGCGCGCACCGCCGTCCTGAACCTCGAGGGTTACCAACGCGCCCAGGCGCTGATGCTGGTCAATGACATGGCCCAGCGCATCTACACCAACCGCCTGAACGCGGCGTCGTACGTCACCACCAGCGCCGGCTACCCGGGTGCCACCACCCCCGCCTCCGACTGCTCCAGCCTGGGCACACGAGCTGCACAAGACCTGTGCGAATGGAGCAAGTTGCTGCTCAGCGCCGGCGAAACGCAGACCACCAGCGTCACCTCGGTGAACTCGGCCCGCGGCTGCGTGCAGTCGATCGGCACCAACCAGTACGTGGTGGCGGTGTTCTGGGAGGGCATTCAGGCCTCGGGCGCCAGCCCGGTGTCTTGCGGCTGGGCGGGCACCACCGCGCCAAGCTATTCAAACGACACCCTGCGCCGCGCCGTGAGCATGGTGGTGCAGATCGGAATCCTCTCATGAGCCGTCATCACCTCCCCCTCCACCGACGCCGGGCCGCGCAGCAGGGCATGACCCTGGTCGAGCTGATGGTCGGCCTGGTCATCGGCATGCTGCTGGTGGCCGGCCTGGCCCTGATGTTCGGCAACGCCAGCCGCACCAACACCGAGATGGACAAAAGCGTGCGCCAGATCGAGAACGGCCGCTATGCCGTGGACCTGCTGACGCAGGAGATCGGGCTGGCCGGTTTCTACGGATCGGTGCCGCTGACGACCGCGTCGGCCGTCACCTCGCCATGCCTGAGCAGCGCGGCGCTGGCCGGTGAGCTCCAGACGATGCAGGCGGCGTCCACGCCCACGGTGCCGCACCCGGTGCGCGGCTACATCCCGACCGACGCGGCCAGCCTGAGCTGCCTGGCCAACCACAAGTCGGGCACCCCGGCACTGGTGGTCAATCGGCTCGACGCCACGTCCACCGCGATCGCATCGCTCACCGATGGCGTGCTCTACGTGCAGACCTCGCACAACCAGAACGACAGCTACTACAGCTACAAGGCGGCGGTGGGCAGCGGCAGCAACTCGACCAACTTCAACCTGCGCAATATCGCGGGCAACGCCAACCCGGCCCGGCGCTTCATCACCCGCATCTATCACATCGCCACCTGCAACGACTGCACCGGCGGCGGCGACGGCATTCCCACCCTCAAGATGACCGAGCTGACCGGCGGCAACTTCACCACCTACGCCCTGGCTGAAGGCATCGACCAGGTCGCCTTCGACTTCGGCATCGACACCTCAGGCGACGCGGTGCCCGACGAGTGGTATGGCCTCAACGGCAGCTCCACCGGAACCCAGACCACCTACATGGCTGGCCGCTGGGGCAATGTGGTGGCCGTGCGCGTGAGCCTGGTCTCGCGCAACACCGAGTCGACCAACGGCTGGGTCGACTCGACCACCTATTCGATGGGGCTGGCCGGCACCACGGCCAACACCTACACCCCCAGCGGCGCCGGCCAGGCCTTCAAGCGGCGCGGCCATGTCACCACCATCCGGCTGCAAAGCTGGGCCGGCCTGCGCGAGACCTGATCATGAAACACCTCTCGATGAACACAGCCTCCCGCCAGCGCGGGGCCACGCTGGTGGTGGCGCTGATCTTCCTGGTGCTGTTGAGCCTGTTCGCGTTCAACGCGTTCAACTCGTCCAGCACCAATGTGCGCGTGGTGAGCAACCAGCAGATGCGCCAGGAGGCGATTTCCGCGGCGCAGACGGCCATTGAGGCGGTGATCAGCACCACCACCTTCTCGATCACGCCGGCCAACGTGGCGGCCACACCGATCACGGTGGACATCGACAACAACGGCACGGTCGATTACACGGTGAGCATGTCGCCGCAGCCCAGCTGCTACCGGGTGCAGCCGATCAAGAACAACCAGCTGAACTTCGCGGTGGCGACCGACCGCGAATGCATCACGTCCGGCCTGATTCGCAACAGCGGCATCGATACCACCGAGACCACCGTCTCAGCCGACGACTCGCTGTGCTCGAACACCGAGTGGAACCTGCGCGCCGTGGTCACCGACACCACCACCGGTGCCAACGTCGCCGTCAACCAGGGGGTCGGCCTGCGGGTGATTGCCTCCGATGCCTCTTCGTATTGCAACTGAGTCCGCCATGACACGATTCATCCGACAGATCCTCGCCCTGTGGCTCGCCCTGTTCGCTGCGCTGGCGAGCGCGCCGGCGCAGGCGCAGACCTCGTACATGTCGGACATCGACATCTACACCACCAGCGCCAGTACTACGGTCTTGCCGAATGTGCTGATCATCCTGGACAACACGGCCAACTGGGCCTCACCCTTCAACCGGGAGATGGCGGCCCTTTACCAGGTGATCGACGCACTGCCGGCCAACAAATTCCGCCTCGGCCTGATGATGTTCACCGAAACCGGCAGCGGCAACAACAACGTCGATGGCGGCTACGTGCGCGCTGCCATGCGAAAGCTCGACGATGCGAGCAGCGGCGGCCTGAACTACAAGGCCAAGATGCTGGCGCTGTTCAACACCGCCGTCGCTGGAGGCATTCACACCACCCGTGACAGGTCGAACGCGGGTAAGGCGGCCTGGACGATGGCCGAGGCCTATTACTACTTCTCGCAGAAGGCGCCTTACGCAGGCAATCAGAAGGCCAAGACCGACTACGCCAGCAACACCGAGCTCAACGCCACCACCTATGCCGCCAGCCAGGCCGTGTACAACTTGGCGGGCAATGCCCTGAGCTCCAAGAACGCCACCCAATACCAGTCGTTTCCGCAGGACGCCTGCGCCGGCAACTACATCATCTGGATCAGCAACGGCGCCACGCAGGATCCGGAGAGCGACAACACCACCGCTTCGACCGCGCTGACCAACGCCTACGGGGCACTGGGCATCGCCCGGCCGACCGACATCACCGGGCTGAACCCGAGCGGCTCGCAAAGCAACGTGGCCGACGAGTGGGCGCGCTTCATGCGCCGCAGCACACCGCAGGCCGTGACCACCTTCACGCTAGACATCGACCCGGTCACGACCGGCCAGGGCCCGGGCTGGTCCGCCCTGCTCGCCAGCATGGCGGTCAACAGCAACGGTGAATACTTCAAGATCACCAACTCGGCGGCGGACGCCGGCGCCGCGATCGCCACCGCTCTGGGCAACATCTTCAACCAGATCCTGGCTACCAACAGCACCTTCGCCTCGGCCAGCTTGCCGGTGTCGGTGAACGCGCGGGGCTCCTACCTGAACCAGGTGTTCATGGGCATGTTCCGTCCGGACGTGAGCGCCAAGCCGCGCTGGCGCGGCAACCTCAAGCAGTACAAGTTCGGCTATGACCCGCAAACCGACACGCTGCGCCTGGAAGACACCCTCAACGCGCAGGCGATCAGCGGCGGGAGCGGCTTCGTCAGCCCGAGCGCCGTCTCGTACTGGACAACGCCCAGTACCTTCTTCACCAACGACCCGCTGGGCACCCCCTCTTCCGCCTCGGACTCGCCGGACGGAGAGGTGGTCGAAAAAGGCGGCGTCGCCCAGCGCCTGCGTACGCTTTATGAAGGCAGCCAGAACGCGCGGCGTATCTACACCTGCCTCAGCAGCACCTGCAGCGACCTCACGGTGAGCAGCAGCACCTTCGCCACAACCAACACCGCATTGACGAATGCACTGTTCGGCCTGGCCAACGATTCGGCCGGCACGACCGAAAAGGGCAACATCATCAATTGGACCCGCGGCACGAACAATGTGTCGAGCGACCCCAAGGACCTGGGGCCGGGCGGCACGGTCACCGTGCGCCCATCGATCCACGCCGACGTGCTGCACTCACGCCCGGCGGTGGTGAACTACGGTCCGACCGGCACCAACAACGTCGTGGTGTTCTACGGCACCAACGACGGCTTGCTGCGTGCCGTCAACGGCAATCAGACGGCCGCCAACGGTGGCGTCGCCGCCGGAGAAGAATTCTGGTCCTACATCCCTCAAGAGCATTTCTCCAAGCTCAAGCGCCTGCGCGACAACACGCCCGAGGTGAAGCTGTCCTCGACTTTGGCCGCCGGTGCAACACCGCGCGACTACTTCGTCGACGGCCCCATCGGGCTGTATCAGAAGATCAACAGCGGCGGCACCCCGGACCGGGTGATCCTGTACGTGGGCATGCGCCGCGGCGGCCGCACCTTGTATGCGATCGACGTCACCAACGTCGCCGTTCCCCAGGTGCTCTGGAAAAAGACCAACACCGACACCGGCATGTCCAACCTGGGCCAGACCTGGTCGGAGCCGCGCGTGGCCAAGGTGCGCGGCTACACCAACCCGGTGGTGATCATGGGCGGCGGCTACGACGAAGCCGGCGAGGACCCGTACACGCCCACCAGCAGCCCCACCATGGGCAATGCCATCTACGTGTTCGACGCCTTCGACGGCACCAAACTGGCCGAATTCAGCACCACCCGCGCGGTGGCGGCCGACGTGAGCCTGATGGACGCCGACTACGACGGCTACATCGACCGCGCCTACGCATCGGATGTGCACGGCAACGTCTACCGCGTCGACCTCGAGGTCACCAAGACCTGCGGGACACCCAGCGCGACCTGCGGCAAGACCCCGACCGACTGGATCATCCGCCAGGTGGCCTCACTGTCGACCAGCACGCTCAAGCGCAAGGTCTTCTTCCCGCCCGACGTCGTCCTGGGCAGCACTTTCGCCGCGATCATGGTCGGCACCGGCGACCGCGAAAAGCCGCTGTGCGGCCAGGGCAGCACGATCACGGCGAACTGCCCCACCACGGCCGACGGCTTCTACACGGTATACGACACCACGGGAATCCGGCCCGCCTACGACTACACCCGCACCGTGACCGCGGTGGGCGATCTGGGCACGGTGGGAACCGACCAGAGCCAGGTGGCTGGCTGCGTGATTCCCATGAGCACGGCGGGCGAGAAGATCGTCAACGCGCCCTTGACGGTGGGCGGCTTCACCTACTTCAGCACCAACAAGCCCGATGCCTCTGGAAGCGTGTGCACCGGCCAGTTGGGCGTGGCCAAGGTGTACGGCGCCAAAGTGTTCTGCCACGGCGCCATCTCCGAGGTGCGCACCGGCGGCGGCATGCCGCCCAGCCCGGTGAGCGGGGTGGTCAGCGTGACCTACACCGACCCGACCACGCAGCAGACCATCAGCAAGCAGGTGCCCTTCGTGATCGGCGGGATCAGCAACCCGAACGCGGCCGATCCCAACACCACCGGCACGGACTCCGGCTGCGGCCTGGGCGGATGCAGGCCGGTGCTCAACATCTCGCCGAACCGCACCCGCAAGTACTGGTTCGTGGAAAACCCCAAATAGGGCCCACCGGGAATCGGCATCAGGGCGGCTTCGGCCGCCCTTTTTCGTGGCCAAATGATTCGCTTATGCAGGCCAACCAATATGTCTTAAGGCCCTCAATGGAACCTCAATACCCCATAAGAGCCCTGAATAGAGACCATAACTGAAAAGAGCAGATGCACCACCGTTCAGCCGATATAATGGCTCTCATGGAGAACACAAACCCAATTAAAGACCCTCTTAAGGGACCAAATACGGGGAGGCCCCTGCCACATCCGGCAGAGCGCGCGCTCGCAAAGCTCGGCGCCGACTTCAGCCGGGCGCGGCGGAGGCGGGCGATCACTCAGCACAATCTCGCGCTGCGCGCGGGCGTGAGCCTCAACACGATCAAGCGGCTGGAGGCGGGTGACCACCGCATGCAGTTGCATGTACTCGCACGGGTGCTGATGGTCTTTGGCGAACTCGAAAAACTCCAGGACTTGCTCGACACCGCAATAGACGACATCGGGCTGGCGCTGGCGGACGAAGCCCTGCCAGTACGGGTGCGCGCCCGCAAGGCGCAAACCGCCTTCTGAGGGGCCGGGCCATGGCAATCCGCACAAAACCGTCGAACCAACGCACCAGCCTCAAACTGCACCTCGGGGCTCAAGGCACCTTGGTCGGCGAGCTCAACTTCATCCAGCAAGGGCGGCGCGAGTTCTCACAGTTTCAATACGCCCCCTCCTGGCTTGCGGACACAAACCGCTTCGAGATCTCGCCAGACCTGCCGCTGGTCAACGGCTTTCATAACCGAAAAGCGCCGAGCGACCACGACTCGGTGTTTCACTGGGCGATCGCCGACACCGCGCCCGACGCGTGGGCGTGCCGGGTGATCGACCGCGCCCGAGCCAAGGACCGGCGGACTAACCCGCAACTGGGTCCGCTCACCGCGCTGGACTACTTGTGCGCCGTCGATGATTTCAGCCGCATCGGCGCACTGCGCCTGCATAAGGGCGGCAACTACGTGCACACGGCCGAAGAAGGTCGGCGCCGCACACCGTCGTTCGTCGAGTTGGCGCCCATGTACGCCGCGACACGTGCCGTGGAGACCGACATGGAAACCTCGGAGGATCTGGCCTACCTGATGGGCAGAGGGACCTCACTTGGTGGAATGCGTCCCAAATGCACGGTGCTGGACGAGTCGGGCAGGCTGGCGATCGGCAAGTTTCCAAGCGTGAAGGACACCATCAACGTCACGCGCGCAGAAGTGCTGGCGCTGCATCTAGCGAAAAGGGCGGGCATCCGTGCCGCCGATGCGCACTGCGTGTCCCTCACGGGCGTGCCAGTGGCGATCATCGAGCGGTTCGACCGGGATGCTGCGGATCGCCGCATTCCCTACCTGTCGGCCGCAAGCTTGCTTCAGGCAGCGCGCCAAGACGAGCGTTCGTACACCGAGCTGGCCGATGCGATTCGCGAACGCGGATCGAGCCCGGTAGCGGACTCGCAGGAGTTGTGGCGCCGCCTCGTGTTCAACCTATTGATCACCAACACCGACGATCACCTTCACAACACCGGCTTTCTGTATGACGGCGCCGGCAAGTGGCGCCTGGCGCCAGCCTTCGATCTGAACCCGATGGCTGGCAAGCTTCGTGAGTCCAAGACACCCCTGTCTGAAGACACCGGCACCATCGATTCGATCGACGTACTGCTGGATGGGTGCGGGTACTTCGATCTCTCGCGCGCCGAAGGACTCAGGGTGATCGCCGAGGTTCTTGATGCGATCTCGCATTGGCGCGAAGTCGGCCAACGGCCAGAGGTCGGATTGACGCCTGTCGAGCTCGCCGCTTTTCAAGACGCGTTCGAGCACGACCAGACGCAGGTGGCACGGGGGCTGGTCCAGGCGCTCTAGAAATAATGGCCAGGGAGGCCGGCAGTGGTTGACGCCACCTGACTTGAAACTTACAGTCATCCTCAGTCGCTCGTCCCCCGGAGACCGTCGATGACCCTCGATCACTTGCAGCGCATCAAGCAATGGCATGTGGCGCACCGCCTGGACCACCCGGTCGAGTACCACCTGTTCGATGCCGTGTTGACGGTCTGGGTGATGGGTTGGATCGGCTGGTTGCCGGCTTTGCTGCTGGAAGCGGTGTGGGCCGTGCCGCTGTGCGTGGCGGCGATTGCGGCACCTCACTTGTACGCACGCTGGCGCCGGCGCGCGCACCAGGCGGGGCGGCTGCGGTGCGACTGGCTACCGGGCGGCTGATCGCCAGAAACAGGGACGGCGTATTGCACCGGACGTACCGCGCTCCTGGGTTCCCGCCTTCGCGGGAACGACGATGTTTGCTACTGGCGCGCCGTTCGCACGTTCGCCGGCAGCGTCCCCGGGTGGCTGGTGCGCCAGGGGTTGATGTCGAGCCCGCCGCGCCGCGTGTAGCGGGCATAGACCGACAGCTTGACCGGCCGGCAGCGCGCGCGGATGTCCATGAAGATGCGCTCGACGCATTGCTCATGAAACTCGTTGTGCTTGCGAAAGCTCACCAGATAGCGCAGCAACTGGCCCTGGTCGATCTGCGGGCCGCTGTAGCGGATCTGGATGCTGCCCCAGTCGGGCTGGCCGGTCACCAGGCAATTGCTCTTGAGAAGGCTGCTGACCAGCACCTCGTCCACCGGCTTTTCGTCGAAGGCGGCCGTCAGCAGCTCGGGCGCTGGCGTGTACTGCGTGCACTCGATGTCCAGGCGGTCGAGGTTGACGCCATCTGGCTCATGCACCTGCTCGCGGTCGAAGGCGTCGGGTAGCACGAGGCGAAGGCCGATCGACGACGCGGCCGGCGCGCCGCGCCACAGTGCCTGCCCGACATCCGCGCGGATGCGCTCGCGCACCTCGTCGGACGAGGCGAAAGCGGTGTTGCTGAAGCTGTTCAAGTACAGCTTGAACGACTTGCTCTCGATGATGTTGGGCGTCTCGCAGGGCACGGTGACATGGGCAATGGCCACCTGCGGCTTGCCGCGCGGGGTGAGCCAGGACAGCTCGTAGGCCGTCCACAGGTCAGCCCCGAAGAAGGGCAGGCGATCGCCCGCGATGCCGAGTTCAGCCCGGTGGCCGGCGCGCGGGATCGGGAACAGCAGCGCGGGGTCGTAGAGGTCGCTGTAGGCGGCTGGTTTGCCGAGCAGCGATTGTTCGGGGGTGCTCATGTGAATGGTCTTCAATCGAAGCGCCGCTCGCGCAGCCATTTCGTGGCGATCCACTTTTCGCCCTCGATCACCGGCGAGCCGCCGTGCAGGGTTCGGGTGGACGGGTGCGGCCGCTCATAACTGAAGAACACGGCATTGCCGCGCCGTGGCGCGACCTCCAGATTGACGTTGGGGAAGATGGTGCCGCCACCCTTTTCGGGCTCGGCCAGGTACATCAGCACCGTGCCCACCCGCTGGCCGCCGCGCCGCAGGATGGTAGGCGTGCCGGGTTCGGCCGGGTCGAAGTAGTCATAGTGCGGCTTGTATTCGGCGCCGGGGCCGTACTGCAGCACCTGCAGGCCCTCGCCGTTTTCCACAGGCCAGTTCAAGAGGTGCGCCAGGCGTTGCTCGATGCGGGCGATCAGCGGCGCCTCGCCGCGCTGAAAGAACATGCCGTTGCTGGTGCGGTCGTCGTTGAGCTCTTCGCCGCCGGTCTTGGTGGCCACCGTCAGCGAGCGCTTCATGCGCGGCCGGGCCAGGGCGATGAGGCCCTCGCATTCCTGGTCGGACAGCACATTGCCGAACACCACGACCCGTGGGTTGTGCATTTCCATCAGCACATCGACCATGCGATCGCCGGCATTGACCCGCACCGGCGATTCGTCCAGCGGCGCGTCGGGCACGGGCACCGAAGGGGGCAGGCCGTTGGCCACGGCCTGCTCTTCGAGATGGCCACGCAGGGTCTGCTCCAGCGCATCGATGGCCACGTCCTCGTCCCAGCCCGAGGCCTTCATGGACTGCAGCACGGTTTCGGCCGGATGGCCGGCTTGGGCCTGCGCGATGATCCACTGACGCAGCTCGGGCGTGACCTGCTGTACGGTTGAGGTGGTGCCGCCGTTCATTCCGCCATTTTGCGGCGAAACACCAGCTTTTCGGCGTCGGAAGCGGCGCCGTCGAAGCGGTAACCCTCAAGGTTGAAGCCTTCCAGCTGCCGCGGCGTGCTCACCCGATGGGTGATGGCGTAGCGGGCCATCAGGCCACGCGCCTTCTTGGCAAAGAAGCTGATGATCTTGTAATGCCCGCCCTTGTGCTCCTCGAACACGCATTCGATGACACGGGCCTTGAGGACCTTGCGGTCGACCGACTTGAAGTATTCCTGCGAGGCAAGGTTGACGACCACCGGGGTCTTGTCGGCGGCGATCTGGCGATTGAGGTGCGCGGCGATGCGGGGGCCCCAGAACTGATACAGGTTGGCATGCTCGCCCACGTTCAGCGCCGTGCCCATCTCCAGCCTGTAGGGCTGCATCCAGTCGAGCGGGCGCAACACGCCGTACAGGCCGCTCAGAATGGCCAGGTGCCGCTGGGCCCACTCGAGGTCGTCCACGCCCAGGGTACGAGCGGCCAGGCCGTCATAGACGTCGCCGTCGAAGGCCAGCACGGCCTGGCGTGAGTTGCGAGCGGTAAAGCGCGGCGACCAGGCCTGGTAGCGAGCGGCGTTCAGGGCCGCGAGCTTGTCGCTCAGGCTCAT
>JAZKDA010000194.1:0-1142 GCA_040387815.1 Pseudomonadota bacterium
CGCTGGCAGTGTTGAGGTCAACCCCCACCGCGTTCACGCAGTCTTCCACCACCGCATCGAGCGTGCGGGCCAACTCGCCCTGGTTCACATCGTGCTGGTACTGGCCCACGCCGATCGACTTGGGGTCAATCTTCACCAGCTCGGCCAATGGGTCCTGCAGGCGGCGGGCAATGCTGGCCGCGCCACGCAGGCTCACGTCGATGTCGGGCATCTCCTGCGAGGCGAACTCGCTGGCCGAATACACCGAGGCGCCGGCCTCGCTGACCACCACACGCTGCATGCCGTCGATGCGCTTCATCAGGTCGGCCGCGAGTTTGTCGGTCTCGCGGCTGGCGGTCCCGTTGCCAATGGCGATCAGGTTCACGCCGTGCTTTTCGCACAGCTTGCCCAGGGTGTGCAGCGCGCCATCCCAGTCGCGCCGCGGCTCGTGCGGGAACACGGTAGCGGTGTCCACCAGCTTGCCCGTGGCGTCGACCACCGCCACCTTCACGCCGGTGCGAATGCCAGGGTCCAGGCCCATCACCACGCGCGGGCCGGCCGGCGCGGCCAGCAGCAGGTCGCGCAGGTTGTCGCCAAAAACTTTGATCGCCACCTTCTCGGCCTCTTCGCGCAGCCGGGTGAACAGGTCGCGTTCGGTAGACAGCGACAGCTTGACGCGCCAGGCCCAGGCCACGCACTTGCGGATCAGATCGTCGGCCTTGCGTCCGGCGTGGCTCCATCCGAGGTGAATGGCGATGCGGCCTTCGGCGATGCTGGGCTTGCCCGGCTCGGGTTCGACCGGCAGCACCAGCTTGGCTTCGAGGATGTCGAGCTGGCGGCCACGAAACACCGCCAGCGCGCGGTGCGAGGGCACCCGGCCAATGGGTTCGTCGTAGTCGAAATAATCGCGAAACTTGGCGATGTCGGGGTGGTTCTCGTCCTTGCCTGCCGCCAGCTTGCTGCGAAACAGGCCCTCGGCCCACAGCCATGCGCGCAAGTTCTGCACCAGGGCCGGGTCTTCGGCCCAGCGCTCGGACAGGATGTCGCGCACGCCGTCCAGCACCGCGGCCACGCTAGTGAAGTCGTCGCCGTTTTCGCCCTTCTCGGTCTTCACAAAGGGCTGGGCCTCGACCTGCGGATCGAGCGACGGGTCGGCGAACAGC
>JAZKDA010000194.1:1152-5113 GCA_040387815.1 Pseudomonadota bacterium
AGACCGCGGCCTCGTCGGCCGGCACCAGCAGGGGATTGCCGAACAGCTTGTCCGCCAGCGGCTCGATGCCCGCCTCGCGCGCGATCTGGCCCTTGGTGCGGCGCTTTTGCTTGTAGGGCAGGTACAGGTCTTCCAGCTCCTGCTTGGTCGGCGCAGCCTCGATCGCGGCGCGCAGCTGCGGCGTGAGCTTGCCTTGCTCCTCGATGCTTTTGAGAATGGCCTCGCGCCGTTCGGCCAGCTCGCGCAGGTAGCCCAGCCGGTATTCCAGCTCGCGCAATTGAATGTCGTCGAGGCCGCCGGTGGCCTCTTTGCGGTAGCGGGCGATGAAGGGCACCGTGGCCCCGGAGTCCAGCAGGCTGACTGCCGCCTGCACCTGGTGTTCTCCGACTTTGATTTCGGCAGCCAGCTGCCTCACGATCGCTTGCATTTCGAGTCCAGTGAAGCAGAGAAATTGCACCCCCCGCCGTGGCGAGAAGGGGTGCAGGAGTAGGCGCGGGCCGCAGCCCAGGCTGGCCGCCTGGGCAAGGGCCGCAACGCCCTCATGCGCCCCTTCTCGCCACGGCCCTCCGGGTGAGCGCCAGAAAGCCCGCAGGCGTCGTTGCAAATCCTCGCCAGGTGCCCAACCTGGCTGCGGTTTGCGCCTAGCCTGCGGGCTTTCTGGCGCTCACGAGGGGTGCAATTTCTCTGCTTCACTGGACTGTACGATTCAGACGTGTTTTGGAGGACGGGCGAGTTTGCCACAGCAGCATCGGACGGGCGGGACACGACGATGCGCGATCCGCCGACACGGCCGCGGCGCCGGCCTGCCAAGAATGAGGGTTCCCATTCGGAGAATCCCATGCGCCTGCGTACCTTGCTGATCATCGTCGCCGCCGCGCTGATGGCGGCCTTCGTCCTGCTCAATTGGCAAGTGTTCACGATACCGACGAGCTTGAACCTCGGCTGGCAGATCGTGACCGCGCCGCTCGGCCTGGTGATGCTCGGCCTGCTGGTCCTGGCCACGGCGATCTATCTGATCTCCAGCGCCGCCGCCCACACACGCAACCTGATGGAGTCTCGCCAGCATCAGCGCGCCCTGCAGGCCCAGCGAGATCTGGCTGAGCGGGCGGAGGCGTCGCGCTTTACCGATCTGCGCACCCAGCTCGATAACCACCTGCGCGACACCCGCCAGCGCGACACGCAAGCGGCCTCGGAAGTGTCCCAGGCCATGGAACGGATCCAGCGCGATCTGCGCAACCAGGGCGAGCAGATTCAGCGCGCTCTGGCCATGCGGCTGGGCGAGATGGAGGCGCGGTTGGAGGCCCGGCCGACCGTGCCGCCGGCGGCATATTGCCGGGCCACGCACGCCGGCGTACGTGCGGCCGGAACCGCCGCTCGTGGCCACGCCACCCTTGCGAGAGCGCTGACCCTCAGAGGGCCTGGCGCGTACGCGGTCAGCTGGCGTGCCGGTGCCCACCCATGCCGTGACCGCCCATGCCTTGAACGTGGGAACCACCCAGCCGCAGGTCAGCCAGCTGCTTTTGCTCGGGGCTGAGCACGGCGTACAGCGTCTGGCGGGCCTTGTCGTACACCGCGCGGTTCGCCGCGTGCAGCTTTTGCATGGACTCGCGCTGTGCCGTGTGGTCGGTCGTGGCGGCGGCCGCCGGGTCCTGCATGCGAGCCCGCATGCTGGTGCGCAGGGCCTGGTGCGCGTCGGCTTGCTTGCGCACCACGGTCTCGAACGCCTGCCAGGCGGGCTCCTGAGCGGCGGTGATCTTCAGCTCAGTCTTGGTGGCCGCCAGGCTGGCGGCGACGTCGGCAGCCTGACCGGCGCCGTGCATGTTGCCGCCCATCCCGCCGTTGCCCATGCCCATGCCCCCGTGCATGCCCATGCCGCCGCCCATGCCTTGGCCGCCCTGGTTTCCATGGGCCAAGGCGAAGCCGCCGGCGCCAAGCGCCAACACGGCTGCGGAGATGGAGAGAATTCGGGTCGAGGTCTTCATGATGGATGATTCCTTGAAAGGTTGGCGTTGCTAAGGACTCTTCGCAACGTGGTTCATTGAATGCCCGCCATGTGAGCGCGGTGTGTCGTTTGGCGGCTGTTTTGTCGCACCCTATGTCGGCGGCCCGGCCTGACATGCTGTGATACGTTCGAGTCGGCCCGATCGGGGTCGAACGGCGGAGCATCGCCATCATGGGCACCACACCGGAACGCAGCGACCACATCCTGGTTGTCGACGACGACGCCGAGATCCGCACACTGCTCACGCGCTACCTGGAAAAGAACGGCCTGCGCGCCACCGCTGTCGGCGACGGCAAGGCGATGTGGCGCGCGATGGCCGCCGGCGCCTTCGACCTCGTCGTGCTGGATTTGATGCTGCCGGGCGACGACGGCCTGACGCTGTGCCGGCAACTGCGCGCCAAGTCCGACATCCCGATCCTGATGCTCACCGCCCGCGGCGACGAGACCGACCGCATCGTCGGCCTGGAGATGGGCGCCGACGACTACCTGCCCAAGCCCTTCAGCCCGCGCGAGCTGCTGGCGCGCATCAAGGTCATCCTGCGCCGTACGCGCAGCCTGCCGCCCAACCTGCAGCCCGTCGACGAGACGCGCCTGCGCTTCGCCGGCTGGGTGCTCGACAGCACCAGGCGCCAGCTGGTGTCGCCATCCGGTGACGAAACTCCGATCGGCGGCGTGGAGTACAAGCTGCTGCGCGTCCTGGTGACCCATCCCAACCGCGTGCTCAGTCGCGACCAGCTGCTCGACCTGACCCAAGGGCGCGGCGCCGATCCGCTAGACCGCAGCATCGACGTCCAGATCAGCCGGCTGCGCCAGCGCCTGGGCGACGATCCGCGCAGCCCGGCATTGATCAAGACGGTGCGCGGCGAGGGCTATGTGCTGTCAGTCCCGGTCGAGTCGTCCGACGCCACGGAGGGCACGGGTTGATGAAAACCTTGGCCCGCTGGCTGCCCCAGTCGCTCTTCGGCCGCCTCATGCTTGTGCTGGCGACCGGGCTGGCGCTGGCCCTGGGGCTCAGCGCCATCATCAATGCGGCCGAGCGCGACCAGCTGGTGCGCCGAAGCTTCGGGATGCAGCCGGCCCAGCGCATCACGGACGTGGTGAAGCTGCTCGACGCCCTGCCGCCGGCCGAACGACAGCGGGTGGTGGCGGTGTTCGGGGAGCCGCCTCTGGTGCTGTCCCTGCACGCCGCGCCCTTGATCGCCGAGGGCGTAGCGGCCAGGGGGCGCAGCGGGCTGTTCGCCGCGTCCACCGCCGCGCTGGTCCTGACCGCGGGCACCTTCATCGCGGCCGGGCACGGCGTCGGCGCGTTCTATCTCTCGGAAAGTGCCGACGGCATCGGGCTGCTGGTCGGCTACGTGTGCAGCCTGCTCGCGATCCCGATGGTCACCACTGCGCTGACCGGCGAGATCGCGGCGAACGAACAGCGCTGGCAGATGGCGCTCGACGTCTCGAAGATCGGCATCGGCGATTGGGACCTGCGCGCCGGGCGCATCGAGTTCTCCCCGCGCTGGCTCGCGCTGCTCGGTCACGCCAGCCAGTCCTTCGGGCGCAGCCCGCAGGCGTTCTGGTCGCTGCTGCACCCGGACGACGCCCGCGCCGTGCACGACGTGGTCGACCCGCTGCGCAACGGCAAGGCGCTGACCGCTCGCGTCGAATGCCGGCTGCAATGCCGCAACGGGCGCTGGAAGCTGTTCGAGCTGAACGCGCTGGTGTCCGAGCACGGGCCGCGTGGCGAGCCGCTGCGGGTGATCACCACGGCCCGCGACATCAGCGAGGTGCAGTCGGCGCGCGAGTCGCAGGCGGTCTCGAACAGCGTGTTCCAGCACCTGCACGAAGGCCTGCTCATCACCGACCCGCAGCACCGGGTGATCGATGCCAACCCCACCTACTGCGAGATCACCGGCTACACCCGCGAGGAGCTGATCGGCACCGTGCCGGAACTGCTCAATCACGCGCAGG
>JAZKDA010000195.1:0-4371 GCA_040387815.1 Pseudomonadota bacterium
AGCATGCGGTCGCGCACTTCCTTCTGGAAGCCGTTCATCACGCTGAGCACAATGATCAGCGCGGCCACGCCCAGCGCAATGCCCAGCATGGACACGCCGGATATGAAAGAGATGAAACCGTTGCGCCTGGTGGAGCGGCCCGCGCGCGTGTAGCGCCAGCCCAGGATCAGTTCGTAAGGTAATTGCATCGGGGGAGATTGTGGCATCCCGGACAATAGGCCCATGTCGGACAAGGCCCATTTGTTGATTCCCTTCGCGGCCTGCGCCGCGCCGCAGGCCCGCGAGGCCCTGGCCGGCCTGCAACTGCCGCACCTGGAGAAGCTGCTGCGGCGGCTGTCGCCCGGCGCGCCCGACGCCGGTGATGAACACAGCTTCTCACCCCCGCACGAGCGGGTGCTGGCGCGGCTGCATGGCCTGCCCGCCGCCGACGGCCAGATACCGTGGGCGGCTTTTGAGCGGCAGGCCCGGGGCCTGGAAACCGGCAGCCATGCCTGGGCCGTCATCACGCCCTGCCACTGGCAGGTGGGTACCACCAGCGCCAGCATGAGCGACCCGGCCGCGCTGGGCATCAGCGAGGGCGAGTCGCAGGCCCTGCTGGAAGCCATGCGCCCGTATTTCAACGAAGACGGCATCGAACTGCTGTACCACGCACCGGGCCGCTGGCACGCCCGCAGCGAGCTCTTCCGGGGCCTGCCCACCGCCTCGCTGGAACGCGTCATCGGCCGCGGCATTGACGACTGGATGCCGAAGACGCCCGAGGCCAGGCCGCTGCGCAGGCTGCAGAATGAAATGCAGATGCTGCTCTACACCCACCCCTTGAACGATGGGCGGGCCGCGCGCGGCCTGGCGCCTGTCAACTCCTTCTGGGCGCATGGAACCGGCGCGCTGCCCGAAACCCCCTCCCTGGCGCAGGCGCCAGGCGGCAGCGCCGGGCCCCTCATCGCCGCCGGCCTGCAGGGCGCTGCGCTGCGCGAAGACTGGCCCGCCTGGGCCGACGCCTGGCGCGCCATCGACGCCAACGAATGCGCGCGCCTTGATGAACATCTTGGCCGGACTGGCCAGGCCACCCTCACGCTCTGCGGCGAACGCAGCGCACAAACCTTTGAAGCCATGCCCGTTTCCATCCTGACCCGCCTGTCCGGCCTCTTTCAGCGCCCCTCGCCCGCGCGCGCCATGGAGGCCCTGTGAAGATCAGCACACGCGACGTCCCGCCCCGCGCCGTCTGGGCACTGGAGCAGGCCGGCGTCCACCCCCTGCTCGCGCGCCTGTACGCATCACGCGGCGTGAGCGCCAAAGACGAGCTTGACGACGGCCTGAACCGCCTGCTGCCGCCTTCGGGCATGAAAGGCACGCAGGAGGCCGCCGTGCTGCTGGCTGATGCCATTGCCGCCGGCAAGAAGCTGTGCATCGTGGCCGACTACGACTGCGACGGCGCCACCGCCTGCGCTGTCGGCCTGCGCGGCCTGCGCCTGCTGGGCGCGCAGCATGTGAGCTACATCGTGCCCGACCGCGTGGTGGACGGCTATGGCCTCACGCCGCCGATTGCGCAGCGCGTGAAGGACAGCGGCGCCGACGTGCTGGTCACGGTGGACAACGGCATCGCCAGCGTCGAGGGTGTTGCAACCGCCAGGGCGCTGGGCCTGCAGGTGCTGGTGACCGACCACCACCTGCCCGGCGCGCAGTTGCCCGATGCGGACGTGATCGTGAACCCCAACCAGCCGGGCTGCAGCTTCGAGAGCAAGAGCATGGCCGGTGTGGGCGTCATGTTTTACGTGCTGCTGGCGCTGCGGGCGGAGATGCGCGCGCGCGGCATCTTCACCCCGGAGAACCAGCCCAAGCTCGACGCATTGCTCCCCCTGGTGGCACTCGGCACGGTGGCCGACGTCGTCAAACTCGACGCCAACAACCGCCGCCTCGTCGCACAGGGCCTGCGCCGCATCCGCGCGGGTGCCCTGCCGCCCGGCCTCGCCAGCCTGTTCACGGCCGCCAGCCGTGATGCCAAAGTGGCCACCACCTTTGACTTCGGCTTCGCGCTCGGACCGCGCATCAATGCCGCGGGCCGCCTGTCCGACATGACACTGGGCATCGAATGCCTGATGACCGACGACAAGGCGCGCGGCGACGAGCTGGCGCGCACGCTGGACGGCATCAACCGCGACCGCCGCGAGATCGAAGGCGACATGCGCGAGCAGGCGATGATGATTGCCGAGTCGCTGTTCGACGAAGGCGAGGCGCCGCCGCCCGCCATCTGCGTCTTTGACCCGGACTTCCACGAGGGCGTGGTCGGCATCGTGGCCTCGCGCATCAAGGACAAGCTGCACCGGCCGACCTTCGTCTTTGCAGCGAGCCAGGCCGAAGGCAAGGAACATGAACTCAAGGGCTCGGGCCGCTCGATTCCCGGCTTTCACCTGCGCGACGCGCTGGACCTCGTGGCCAAGCGCCACCCCGGCGTGTTGCTGCGCTTTGGCGGACACGCCATGGCGGCAGGCTGCACCGTGGACGAAGACCATCTCGACACCTTCGAGCAGGCGCTGAGCCAGGTCGCGCAGGAGTGGCTGGACGCCGCCACCCTCACCCGCCGGCTGGACACCGACGGCCCGCTCAAGCCCGAGTACCGCCGCATCGACCTGGTGGATACGCTGCACAAGGAAGTGTGGGGCCAGGGCTTTGCGGCGCCGGTGTTCAGCGAGGAGGTGGAGGTGGTGTCGCAGCGCCTGGTGGGCGAAAAGCACCTGGCCTTGAAGCTGAAACACCAGGGCCAGCCGGTGGACGGCATCTGGTTCAGCCACACCGAGCCGCTGCCGCCGCGGGTGGTGCTGGCGTTCCGGCTCGATGCCGATGAGTGGCAGGGGGTGAGGCGGGTGCGGTTCCTGGTGGAGGGCGCGGAGCTCTGAGCATTGGGTTTTGCCCGTGCTACGCTTTCACCATGTTCAGCCCCTCGCAAGCCGACGTCCGGCGCTTTTACTGCTCTGTGTATGCCAAGTCCCGGCAGGGCCAGCCGATGGAATCCATCGAGACACTGGCCGGCCAGTGGATTGATGAGCACCCCGAATACCACGCCGATTTTTCCGACGAAGCCGCCGCGCTTGAAAAGATGTATGACGCGAAGGACGGCAAGACCAACCCGTTCCTCCACCTCTCGATGCACCTGTCGATCAGCGAGCAATGCTCCATCGACCAGCCGCGCGGCATCCGCCAGGCCGTCGAACTGCTGGCCGCGCGCCGCGGTTCACTGCATGACGCGCACCACGAAGCCATGGAGTGCCTCGGCCAGATGATCTGGGAAAGCCAGCGCTCGGGGCGTCCGCCGGACGGGCAGGCCTATATCGACTGCGTGCAGCGGCGGGCGACGAAGGACTGAAGAACTTCGCCGGCTGGCGCAAAAAAGCCCGGCAGAACCGGGCTTTTTGTTTTGGCGAACGGAACGTTCAGCGGAACTTGGCTTCCGGCACCGTCTTCAATTCACCGTCCAGCGAGCTGATGTAGCCTGCCAGCGCCTTGAGTTCATTGTTGGAGAACTGCTTGGCCACACCACCCATGATGGCGTTGCTGCGGCCGACAACGGTGTTTTTCTCGACCTTGTAAGACTTCAGGGCTACAAACAGGTAGTCTGCATGCTGGCCGGCGATCTTGGGGTAGGACGGGTCGATGGGCTTGGAGAAGTTCTCGCCGTGGCAGGACACGCAGGCGCCCTTGGTCAGCAATGCGGCAACTTCGGCGCTCGGCGCCTTCGCCGGCTTGGCGGGGAGCGTGGCGCCGGCCACCACACCGTGCGTGCTGTAGAACGCGGCCAGGTCGGCCATGTCCTGCTCGCTCAGGGAGTCGGCAATGCCGCGCATCGTCGGGTGCTTGCGCTCGCCCTTCTTGTAGGCGTTCAGCGAGGCGATGATGAAAGGGGCGCTCTGGCCGGAGATCATCGGCACCTTGTACACCTCGGGGAAACTGGCCTGGTAGCCCTTGATGCCGTGGCAGCCGATGCACATGGCGATCTTGCCTTCGGCGGCCTTGGCATTGCCGGTAACGGCCTGGGCCGAGGCTGCTGCCGTCACGGAAGCGACAGCCAATGCGAATATCGTGGTCAACAACTTGTTCATTTTGCGCGCACAATCTGGTGAGAGTTCAGACTTGTAATCAACCTCGGAGTATATCCGGGCATTCCCGCACGCCCGGGACGGTACTCCCATAAACTTCTTCCATCCCCCGCAGCCGCTGCACCCAAACACCAGAGAACCATGAAATTCAAAGGCACCCAGAACTACGTCGCCACCCAGGACCTGATGCTCGCGGTCAACGCCGCCGCCACCCTCAAGCGCCCGCTGCTGGTCAAGGGCGAGCCCGGCACCGGCAAGACCATGCTGGCCGAGGAAGTGG
>JAZKDA010000196.1:0-4919 GCA_040387815.1 Pseudomonadota bacterium
CGAGGGTGTCCTTGATGAACACGTGGCGCTCGGCCTGCAGGGTGACGTTGGCCGCCAGCGCGGCGAGGTTCAGTGGGTCGATGGTGACCGTGTTGGGGGCGAAGTCGGCGAACTCGTCGACCACGGTGGGCACGATGCCACTGCCCGTGGCGATGACGATGTCCAGCGGGTCGAGCAGCAAGGTGCCCAGCGTGCCGCGCGGCGCCTGGAGATTGGCCGTGCCGGTGAATTCGAGGTTTTGCTTGCCCGAGACTTCGGCGAACCCGCCGTCGCCACCCAGGGCCCCGCCCTGCGCGGACAGGTCGCCGGCAAAGCGGGTGTTCTCGTCCGACCAGACGATGACCCGGCCGCCGTCGCCAGCGGCGGTGGCATCGGCGCGCAGGCTGGCGCCAGCGGCAACCGAGACGCGTTGCGCGTTCTGCACGTCGGCGTTGGCGCCCTGGAAGTCGCCGCCCGCCAGGATCTGCCCGCCGCCGGAAGCGCCGGAGGCATCCACCACCGCATTGGCGCCGAGCGCGACACGCTCGCCCAGCACTTGCACCTGCCCGCCCGCACCTTCGCTGCCGGTCGCCGCAATGACGCCACCCACCCGCGTGGTGCCGGTCTGGCTTTGAAGCGTGACCTGGCCGCCAGACAGGCCGGAAGCACTGACCGATGCGCCGGCCGTCTGGGTGAGGTCGCCCGAGGCGACCAGCTGCACCGTGCCGTCGGCGCCCTGCACCAGCCGGTCCGCGCGAACGACGCCGCTGTTTTGCAAGGTGCCGGCGAAGGCGCGCACCGCCCCGTTGTCGGCGAGCAGCTTGCCCAGGTTCAGCACCGCATCCGCAGGGGCCTGGACCTCGAAGCGCACGCCGCTCAGGTCGGAGCTGGTGATCTCGATGCTGCGGCCGGCCGCCAGCAAAATGTTGCCGCCCTCGGTCTGGATGATCCCGCTGTTGACGATGTCCGGGGCGATCAGCGCGATGCTGCCGCCAGGGCCGGCGGTGATGACGCCGTCATTGCGGATCCCGCCGGCGCCGGCGCTGGCCAGAAAACGCAGCCGGCCGGCCAGGAAATCGGCGTCGGCGATGTCCAGCGTGGACGCGACAAAGCTGTTGGTGTCGATGCGGGCGCCGGCGCCGATGACGATGCCGCTGGGGTTGATCAGGAAGACCCGGCCGTTGCTCTGCAACTGCCCCAGCAGTTGAGAGACTTCGCCCCCCGTGACGCGGTTGAGCACCGCGCTGGCGGCGCTGGGTTGCACGAAGCGGGTGAGTTCGCCCGAACCGATGGAAAAACGCTGCCAGTTGATGATGGCGCCGTTGGCGGCGTTCACCTGCAGCGCGTTGGCCGCCGGCTGAGTGATCGCCACCTGGCCGCTGACGACCGTTGCGCCCTGGGGCAAGGCCCAGACGGACACGCCGCAAGCGGCCTGAATCGCGATCGCCAGTGCGCTCAAACGGGGCGTTGTGACCCGAATTCTTTTCATGCCCGCTCCTCGAAGGCCGCGCACCCTCTCGATCCGACACCCACGGGCAACCACGGCAATGACTACAAACTGCAACTGATGATACTTGCAGCAACCTGAAAACAAAATGTTCCGGCTGAGTTAAGGCGTGCTCAACCGTAACGCAGTGCCAACTAGTTGGCAAAACGCATCGAACCGTTCGTTTCAGGGGAGTCGCGGGGGATTGGCGACGGCCGAGGTCAGCCAGAAAGTGAGGGCGCCCGCCAGCAAGGTGGCGTCGATGGGCTTGGCCAGGTAGTCGTTCATGCCACAGGCCAGGCACCGGTCGCGGTCGTCGCTCACCGCGCCGGCTGTCAGGGCCACGATCGGCTGGTCGAACCCGGATTCGCGCAGCTGGCGCGTGGCCTCGAAGCCGTCCATCACCGGCATCTGACAGTCCATCAGTACCAGGGAAAACGACCGCTCGGCGCACAGCCGCACCGCCTCGGCGCCGTTCTCGGCCAAGGTGACATCGGAAAAACCGAGCTTTTCCAGAAGCGCCCTGGCGACCATCTGGTTGATGGCGTTGTCTTCCACCACAAGGATGGATACCGCATCCATCGGTGGAGCCGGGGTGGGCGGCGCCAGCATTCGCTCGCCGGCGGTCGCGGGAGTCAGGGGGATCTCAAGTGTGAACGTGGAACCCGAGCCCACCGTGCTGGATACCTGGATATCGCCCCCCATCAGTGCCGCGAGGTCGCGCGAGATGGCCAGGCCCAGCCCGGAGCCCTGATAACGCCGGGTGCTGGAGGCGTCGACCTGCGAAAAGCGCCGGAACAGCTTGGCCTGGTCTTGCGGTGTGATGCCGATGCCGGTGTCGCTGACCTCCAAGCGCAAGGAGCGGTCGCGCGCAAGCCGCCCCGTGGCGACCGTCAGGGTAAACCCGCCGTGGGTCGTGAACTTGAGCGCGTTGCCCAGCAGGTTCATGAGGATCTGCCGCAGGCGGTGGGCATCGACGCTGACCCAGCGGGGCACGTCGTATTCGATGCGGGCGGTGAAGGTGACAGACTTGGCCCGGGCCCGGGCGGCGAACACATCGCCGGTTTCCTCGATCAGGGCGTGCAGGTCGCAATCGGCCGACTCCAGCACCATCTGGCCAGCGTCGATCTTGGAGAAGTCCAGGACGTCGTTGACCATGCCAAGCAAGCTCTTGGCGCAGCTGTTGATCATGCGCACGTACCCGGCATCGCGCGGCGGCAGATCGGACTCTTCCAGCACGCGGGCCAGGCCGATCACGCCGTTGAGGGGGGTGCGGATCTCGTGACTCATGGTGGCCAGGAATTCGGCCTTGGCCCGGTTGGCGCTGGTAGCGGCTTCGACCGCCTCCTGGAGCGCGCGCTGCTCGCGCTTGCGTTCGGTGATGTTCTTGGTGGTGCCGACCACACGCAGGGCGCGGCCCTTCGCATCGCGCTCGGTGACCTCGGCCTCGGTTTGCAGCCAGATGGTGACGCCGGACGCCTTGACCGCCTCGTGCTCGACGCAAAAGTGCTGGGTGACGCCCTTGAGCAGGTCGACCAGCGCGGCCCGAAAGGGTTCGGCGCCGTTGTGCACCGCCAGGGTGGTGAGATAGACCGATGGCACCCACCGCGGCTCGGCCGGGTACCCCAGGATCTGCTGCCAACTGGGCGACAGATACACCTCATCCTTGGCGGCCAGGTATTCCCACAGGCCCAGGCCGGTGGCGTCCAGCGCCAGCTTCAGGCGCTCTTCGCTGGCTTGCAGCAGCGAATCGGCGGACTTTTCGTGGGTGACGTCCTGGTAGGTCTGGATATGCCAACCGTTGGGCAGGTACTTGACCCGCAAGTCGACGAGCCGATCGCCCAAGCGCAAGCGCTCGTGGGTGTCGGGCTGACCGGGGCGGGTGCGGGCCTGCGCCAGGCGCTGCAGGTCAAGCGGGGCGTCGGGCGTCGCGAGCATCTCTCGCAGGCGCTGGTTGCTTGTGACCTGGCGCGAGTTCTCATCAAAAACAATCAACCCGAACGGAATGTTCTCAATGATGATTTCGAGCAGCTGGCTGTTTTCGAGCAGTTCGTCGGGGAGCATCAAGGCTTGCGAGGGCGTTCCGGTATGGATGAGACGACTCTACGCGAGGCCCCCAGCCGCGTCCACGTCAGTCCTGCCAATCGTTGTGCGCCCGCACGCGGCCGCTACTTCTTTCGTGGTGGCGTGAGCCCGGCATCGGCCTGCCGCAGCCGGCCCGCACGCAGCAGGCTGACCGCAGCGGCGACGGCGCGCGCCACGTTGCGAACCTCTTCCTGCACGCCCGCATCGGCATCCAGCGCCTCATGGCTCGTGGCATACGGTGCGTAGTAGCCGACGAAACGGTCCAGGCGGGCCTGCGGGCCGGCATCGACGAGGCCCATCCAATCGAGCCAGTCGCACAGAGAGCGGCGAACGCCCTCGATGCCGGCGACGTCGCCATGTACGACGACGCCGTACGCACGGCCGGCCAGATGTTTGGGATAGGCCCAGCCGGCCTCCTCGATGGCCTTGGCGCGCGCGGGGTCCTTGCCGTGCGTGGTGGTCGGGTCCGGGTTGCCGCCATCGGCGCAGACCATCCGGTCCATCATCAGCTTGAGAGGGCTGGCAACCTGATACCAGTACACCGGCGTGAACAGGATGACCCCGTGCGCGCTGACCCAGCGTTCGTAGATCTCGTTCATCCAGTCGCCGGTCTGGCGCTCCGCGTGGTTGGGGTAGCAACTGCAGGGCCAATGGCACAGTGGCATCGCGGTGGACACACAGCCCTTGCACGGGTGGATGTGGCGGTCGTAGCTCGAGGTGAGTTCGCTCAGGTCGAGAAGGTCGGCCTCGATGCCGGCATCGGCCAGGATCGGCTGCGCGAGCTGCGCAAGGCGGAAGGTCTTGGAGATTTCACCCGGGCAGGTGCCATCGTTGCGCGATCCACCGCACACCAGCAGCACGCGCGACGCGGTCTGAGGCAATGACCAGCGGCGCTGCGCCTCGATCAGCCGCTCCCGCGTGGCGCGCCACTCATCCGACAGCTGGTACTCGGGGTCATGAAAGCCGGGGCCCGCCTTCGCCGTGCGCGGTGCCTTGCGGCCGTCGCGATAGGCCTGCCAGGCGATCTCCTCGAGCCGACCGATCGCCTCGGCCTCGGTGTCGAAAGCCGGATCGAAGAACGACTGAATGAATCGCTCATGGAACGCCTCGCGGCCCAAGGGGGGCGCCGCCTGCCCCTTGCGGACGGTGGTCATGCGGGCCAGTCTAGGGAGTGCCGGGCACCTTCGGCGCATGCCCGATATGAAAGTCGCTCAGGATGACGATCGGGCGGGATGGCATCCGACACGGACCGCACTGGCGCGGTCAGCCCGCTGCCCGTCCATCCCATAATCGCCGGATGGACCTGTGGCATGTTCCGCTGGAGATCGACGAGCGGCTCGCCGACGCGGCAGCGCGCGTGCTCGACGAC
>JAZKDA010000197.1:0-21382 GCA_040387815.1 Pseudomonadota bacterium
GCAACATGCTGCCGGTGCTGCTCACGCAGACCATCATCCTGTTCCAGGACACCTCCCTGGTCTATGCCATCGGCGCCTACGATCTGCTCAAGGGCTTCGTCACCGCCGGCAAGATCTACGGCCGCCCCGAAGAGGCCTACATCCTGGCCGCCTTCGTGTACTTCGTGGTCTGTTTCGGGTTGTCCTATCTCGTCAAGCGCCTGCAGATGCGCATTGCCATCATCCGTTGAGCTGGAGCGAATTCCTCATGATCGAAATCAAGAACGTTTCCAAGTGGTATGGCCCTGTGCAGGTGCTCAACGATTGTTCGGTGAGCATCAACAAGGGCGACGTGGTCGTGGTGTGCGGGCCCTCCGGTTCGGGCAAGTCCACCCTGATCAAGACCGTCAACGGCCTGGAGCCCATCCAAAAGGGCACGATCAGCGTCGACGGCACCCTGCTCAACGACCCCGCCACCAACCTGCCCAAGCTGCGCAGCCGGGTGGGCATGGTGTTCCAGCACTTCGAGCTGTTCCCGCACCTGTCCGTCACCGAGAACCTCACCCTGGCCCAGATCAAGGTGCTGGGCCGCAGCCCCGACGAAGCCAAGGCCCGCGGCCTGAAAATGCTCGACCGGGTGGGCCTGATGGTGCACAAGGACAAGTTCCCCGGCCAGCTCTCGGGCGGGCAGCAGCAACGCGTGGCCATTGCCCGGGCCTTGTCGATGGACCCGATCGTCATGCTCTTCGACGAGCCCACCTCCGCACTGGATCCCGAGATGGTCGGCGAGGTGCTCGACGTCATGGTGGGCCTGGCCAAGGAAGGCATGACCATGATGGTGGTCACCCACGAAATGGGTTTTGCCCGCAAGGTGGCCAACCGCGTCATCTTCATCGACGTGGGCGGCCGCATCCTGGAAGATTGCTCCAAGGAAGACTTCTTCGGCCACCCGGAAGACCGCCAGCCGCGGACCAAGGACTTTTTGAACAAGATCTTGAGTCACTGAAATAACGCTGCGCGTTTTTTCAGTGGGTTGTTCAGTCAGATGAGGAAGGCCGGGGCAAGCCCGGCCTTCCTCATGGGGTGTCCGGCCTGCGCGTTGCTTCGGCCAGACGGCTCGGCCAAGGGCCTCGGTTGGCGCAGTGGGAAAATGCGGCCATGACTTCCTCGATCACCCTCACCCGCCCCGACGACTGGCACCTGCATGTGCGCGATGGCGCGGCCATGGCGGCTGTGGTGCCGCATACCGCGGCGCAATTCGCCCGGGCGATCATCATGCCCAACCTCAAGCCGCCGGTGACCACCGCCGCGCAGGCCGTCGCCTACCGCGACCGCATCCGCGCCTGCGTGCCCGCCGGCCTGGCCTTCGAGCCGCTGATGACGCTCTACCTTACCGACAATCTGCCGCCCGATGAGATCAAGCGGGCCCGGGACGCCGGCGTGGTGGCGCTCAAGCTCTACCCGGCCGGGGCCACCACCAACAGCGACGCCGGCGTGACCGACCTCCGCAAGACCTACGCCACGCTGGAAGCCATGCAACGCGAAGGCCTGCTGCTGCTGGTGCACGGGGAGGTCACCTCGCCCGACATCGACCTGTTCGACCGCGAGGCCGTGTTCATCGACCAGCAGCTGATTCCGCTGCGGCGCGATTTTCCGGGCCTGAAGATCGTGATGGAGCACATCACCACCCGCGAGGCCGCCCACTATGTGCGTGACGCGGGCCCGCTGACCGCCGCCACCTTGACGGCGCACCACCTGCTGTACAACCGCAACGCGATCTTCACCGGCGGCATCCGCCCGCACTACTACTGCCTGCCGGTCCTCAAGCGCGAGACGCACCGGCTGGCGCTGGTCGAGGCGGCCACCAGCGGCCACCCCCGCTTTTTCCTGGGCACTGACAGCGCGCCGCATGCCGCCCACCTCAAGGAGCACGCGGTGGGTTGCGCCGGCTGCTACACCGGCTTTAACGCAATGGAGCTGTATGCGCAGGCCTTCGAGGCCGCCGGCGCGCTGGACAAGCTCGAAGCCTTTGCCAGCTTCTACGGCGCCGATTTTTACGGCCTGCCGCGCAACACCGGCACGCTCACGCTGCGCCGCGAGCCGCTGCCGGTGCCCGAATCTTTCGCCTATGGCGAGGCGCAGCTCAAGCCGCTGTGCGCGGGCGAGACGCTGGCATGGAAGGCGGCCTGAGCGGCATCGACTGGGCGGCGCCGTGGTTTTCGCCGTGGCGCGAGCCCGGGGAGGCGGCGGCGCGGCTCGCGCTGGGCGGCATGCCGGTGCACGCGGCGCTCAACCAGGCCGTGCGCGGGCCGATGGCGGGCCTTGCGCCAGCGGGCCATGAGGCCGCCGGCCATGGCGCGGTGCCGGGGCCGGGCCAGCCCCCCGTGCGCTTCGTGCCGCAGCGGGCCCTGGCGCCGGGCGAGCCCTACGAAGGGCATGTGTTTCGCACCGGCGCCTGCCCCACCCGCGACAACCTGCACGATTTCTTCAACGGCCTGGTGTGGCTTCGCCTGCCGCGCGCCAAGCAGCGACTGAACGAGTTGCACCAGGCCCAGATCGAGGCCGCCGACCGGCAGATCGGCCCCAGCCCGGTGCGCGGCCCGGTGCGCGATGCCATCACCCTTTTCGACGAGAACGGCGCCCTGCTCGACGCGCCCGCGCCGCTGTGGGAGGCGCTGCTGGCGCGGCGCTGGTCTGCGCTGTTCGGGCAACTGCGCCCGCTGTGGGCCCAGGCCCGGCTGCTGGTGTTCGGCCATGCCTTGCAGGAAAAGCTGGTGGCGCCGCGCAAGGACCTCACCGCCCATGTCTGGCGGATGCCGGTGCCGCCCGAGCATTCGCGCCACTGGGGGCAGGGCGCCGACGCCTGGCTGGCGGGTCAGTTCGACGCCGCGCTGCTGGCGACCAAGCCCTTCACCCCCTTGCCGGTGATGGGCGTGCCCGGTTGGTGCCAGGCCAATGAGGATCCCGCGTACTATTCCGATGCGGCGGTGTTCCGGCAGCCCCGGCCAGCGGCGCCCAGGCCGGACCGGGCCGCAAATCCCCTGGCCGGGTCGGACATTGCTTGAAATCGGTCCGCACAGCCTTATCTTCGCGCGGGGTGACTGTTATCCCCACCCCTGGAAACTTCCAAACACTATGAAACGCATTCTTCTGTTCGTGCTCACCAACCTCGCCGTCGTGGTGGTGCTGGGCATCGTCGCGAGCCTGCTGGGCGTCAATCGCTACCTCACGGCCAACGGCCTGAACCTCGGGGCGCTGCTCGGTTTCGCGCTGATCATGGGCTTTGGCGGCGCGTTCATCTCGCTGCTGATCTCCAAGCCGGTCGCCAAGTGGAGCGCCGGGGTTCACATCATCACCGGCCAGGAAGGCCCCGATGAGCGCTGGATCGTCGACACCGTGCGCGGCTTCGCCGACAAGGCCGGCATCGGCATGCCCGAGGTCGGCATCTTCGAGGGCGACCCCAATGCCTTCGCCACCGGCGCCTTCAAGAACAACGCCCTGGTGGCCGTCTCCACCGGCCTGCTGCAAGGCATGACCCGCGAAGAGGTCGAGGCGGTCATCGGCCACGAGGTGGCGCACGTGGCCAATGGCGACATGGTCACCATGGCGCTGATCCAGGGCGTGATGAACACCTTCGTCGTGTTCCTGTCGCGCGTCATCGGCTATGCGGTCGACAGCTTCCTGCGTCGCGGCGACGACCGCTCCAGCGGCCCCGGCATCGGCTACTGGATCACCACCGTCGTGCTGGACATCGTGCTGGGCTTTGCCGCCGCGATCATCGTGGCCTGGTTCTCGCGCCAGCGGGAGTTCCGGGCCGACAGCGGCGCGGCGCAGCTGCTGGGCCGCAAGCAGCCCATGATCAACGCCCTGGCGCGCCTGGGCGGCATGGTCCCCGGCCAGCTGCCGCAGACCCTCAAGGCCATGGGCATCACCTCGGGCGTGGGCAAGCTGTTCTCGACCCACCCGCCGATCGAAGAGCGGATCGCGGCGCTGCAGAACGCCGCGTGACGCCTCAGCCGCCTTCGGGCGGCTTTTTTTTGAGCGCGCGGGACCGTCAGTGGGTGGCGTCCCGATCCAGCAGCAGCTTGGTGCGCTCGTAGTCCTCGGGCGTGATCTCCCCGCGGGCCAGGCGGCGGCGCAGGGTGTCGTGGGGTGATTCGCGATCGGGTGGGTGGTCGGTGCGCGCGGCGCGCAGCACCCACACCAGCACCACCACCACCACGATCCACAGCAGCCATCCGAAGAGGTGCATGCCGCCCATGTGATAGCCGTCGACGAAGTCGTACATCCTCACCCACCCAACCTGAACGCCGACGGGCTCTTGCCGGTGTGGTCGCGAAACACCCGGCTGAAGTGCGATGGGTTGCCGAAACCCCACGACAGCGCGATGTCGGTGATCGGCCGCGCGTTGGGGCCGCTGTGTTGCAGGTCGCGGATGCAGGCTTCGAGCCGCAAGCGCTGGATGTGCGCCGCGATCGACTCGCCCTCGCCGGCGAAGGCGTTGTACAGGTGCCTGCGGCTGCAGTTCAGGGCCTGGGCGATGCTGTCGACCGACAAATGCGGATCGCGCAGGTGCTGCTGCACATGCATGCGGACGCGATCGCGCAGGGCCTCACGCTGCGTGACGGCGGTCTCCTGGCCGGACAGCTCCATCAGCGACAGCTGCACCAGCTGCTTGATCAGCTCGCCCGCGCCGCTGGCGGCGGCCGCGCTCATGTTCGGCAGCTCTTGATAGGTGTTGCGCATGGCCTCCAGAGCCACCCGAGAGATGCCGCTGCCACCCAGGCGCCGGCCCATCACGCCATCGAGGCGCAGGCCGCGCTCGGACAAGATCTCGCGCGGCACCATCACGATCAGGTGGTCGACCCGCTCGGGGTTGGCGATTTCGTAGCTGCCGGCCGTGTCGTAGATCACCCAGGCGCCGCTTTGGGCGCTGGCCTGGCGGCCCTGCTGTTGTACGGTGGCCGAGCCCTGCCAGGGCGCGACGATCTTGAGGTAGCCGGCCTCGCTGCCCCGCGCCATGGCGGCGCTGCGCATCACGCGGTGGCGGTTGGCCTCCAGGCGGGTGAGGATCACGTCGCCGGCGTGCGAGGCGGCCATGCGGCCGTCGAAGTCGGTGTCGCCATACAGGTCGGACTGCAGGCCGCCGAAGTGCCGCGACACCCACTCGCACCACTGCCCAGCCCGGTCGCGCGGGGCGAGGTCGTCGGTCGAGAGAAGTGCGGTGTCAGCCATGGTGTCCGGCCTGGGATGCGAACGATTATGGGTCTCGGGGCACATCTCAGCCACCCGGGGTCTTGGGGGAAAACCCGCATCGGCGTGCACGTAAACGCAAGCCGAAAGTGCGCGCCGAGCACAGCGGGCGGCGCCATTGCTGCCTACGATGGTGTGCATCCATCCCACCATTGGAGACAAGCATGGCCGAAAAGCATCTGAACAAGACCCGCCGCCAGATCATCCAGGGCGCCGCCGCCGTGGGTGCCGCTGCAGTGGCGCCCGCCGTCCTCGCGCAAAGGGCGACCCCGGTGCGAATCGGCTATGCCATTGGCCGCACCGGTCCCTGGGCCCCTGGCGCCCAGGTCAGCCAGGAGCCCAACTACCTGCTGTGGGCCGAGCAGCAGAACGCCGCCGGCGGCCTGGATGTGAAAGGCGTGCGCCGCCCGATCGAGTTCGTCAGCTCGGACGACCGCAGCGATGTCGAGACCGTGGTGCGTACCTACGAGAAGCTGATGGGCAGCGACAAGGTCGACCTGGTGCTGCCGCCCTGGGGCAGCAACGCCAACTTCGCGGTGGCGCCGCTGGCCAACCGCTTCGGCTACCCCTTCCTGGCGCCCACCGCGCTGTCGCGCCAGTTGGCCGAGATGAAGCTGCCGTACTTCTTCCTGCTGCTGCAGCAGCCCAAGCCGATGTGCGACGCGCTGGTCGACATGCTCAAGGCCAACGGCGTCAAGACAGCGGCCTGCGTCTACGTGGACGACCTGTTCGGCCTGGAGAACTACGCCGCGCTCAAGGTGGCGCTCAAGGGCAGCGGCATCCAGCTGGTGCAGGACACCAGCTACCCGGGCGGCGTCAAGGACCTGTCGCCCACGCTGCGCTCGATCAAGGACAAGAACCCGGACGCCTTCATCGGCTTCACTTATCCGCCCGACACCATCCTGGCCAGCCGCCAGGCCAAGGAGATCGGCTTCAACCCGAAGTTCTTCTACGCCTCGGTGGGCACGGCCTTCCAGGTGTATCGCAACCTCATGACCCCGGCCGGCGCCGAGGGCGTGCTGGGCATGGGCTCTTGGAACGCCAAGACCAGCCCCGGTGCCAAGGCCTACTTCGACGCGCACACGAAAAAGTTCGCCGGCAAGGAGCCCGACCGCTGGGCCAGCGGCCACTGCTGGGCCGGGCTGGAGATCCTCACCAACGCCGTCAAGCAGGTGGGGCTGGACCGCAAGGCCATCCGCGACTATGTGGCCGCCACCACCCACAAGACCATCATCGGCGACATCAAGTTCACCGGCAGCGAAAACACCGCCACGCCGGGCACCGTGAGCCAGTGGCAAAACGGCGAGTTCGAGGTGGTGTGGCCGCCCAAGGTGGCCACCGCCAAGCTCAACCCGAACAAGCCCCAGTGGAGATAAGCGGCGGTCCATGTCGTTTGGCGCCTGGATCGAACTGATCACGTCCGGCCTGATCACCGGCGGCATCTATGCGCTGGTCGCACTGGGGCTCAACCTCCAGTACGGCCTGATGCGCATCCTCAACATCGCGCACGGCGAGTTCCTGATGCTGGGGGCCTACCTCACCTGGGTGGCGCATACCGCCTGGGGCATCGACGCGCTGCTGATGGTGCCGCTGTCGTTCGTCGTGCTGATGGGGCTGGGCCTGGTCATCCACTTCCTGTGCTTTCGCAGGCTCACTGCCACCTCGCCCAACCTCGACATTTTCGAGGCACGCGGGTTGATGGTGGCCTTTGGCCTCATGTTCCTGGTGCAGAACTTCGTCAACTGGCTGTGGGGCGGCGACCTGCGCGGCTACGACTACATGACCGATCCAGTCAAGTTTGGCGGCGCCCAGTTCGCCGGCAACAAGCTGCTGGTGTTCGTGCTGGCCCTGGCCTTTGCCGGCGCCATGATCGCGCTGCTGCGCATGACCTTGCTGGGCAAGGGCGTGCGCGCGCTGATGCAGTCGCCGGTTGGCGCGCAGCTGATGGGCATCAACACCCGCATGCTGCACCCGCTGATGTTCGGCATCGGCCTGGGGCTGTCGGGCGTGGCCGGCGCGCTGCTGTCCATGGCCTACACCATCTCACCTTCGATGGGCGAGCCCTACACCGTCACCGCGCTGATCGTCATCACGCTGGGCGGCTTCGGCAGCATGGGGGGCGCGCTGGCCGGCGGCCTGCTGCTGGGGGTGGTCGAGGCGATCGGCATGCACTTTACCAACCCCTCGCTCAAGTCGCTGCTGTCGTACAGCGTGTTCATCGGCGTGCTGCTGCTGCGGCCCGAGGGGCTGTTCACGCGCAAGGGGCGCAAGGCATGAGCCGAGTTCTCACGACGTTGTCATCCCCGCGAAGGCGGGGATCCAGGCGCGAGGTCACGCCGGCGCAAAGACCCTCACGACGCCGGGAACTCCATGACCAGTGATCGCCAACGCCTCGTACGCGACCTGCTGGTGCTGTTCGGCCTTGCGGGCTGGGCGCTGGCCTTGCCCTATTGGGGCAGCGAGTTCATCGTGTCGCTGGCGCTCACCTGCCTGATGTACGTGGCCCTGTCGTCGAGCTGGGCGCTGTTTTGCGGCTTCACCCGCTATCTCTCGCTGGCCACCTCGGCCTTTTTCGGCATCGGCGCCTACAGCTGCGCGCTGGCCCTGCCCACCATGCCCTGGGTACAGGCGATCGCGCTGGGCGCGGGGCTGGCCGCCGCCGTGGCGCTGGTGATGGGAGCGGCGGTGCTGCACCTGCGCGGCACTTACTTCGCGGTGCTCACCTTCGGCATGACCGAGCTGATCCGCCATGCCGTCACCTACTTCGAAAAATCGGTCTCCGGCACCGTGGGCCGGGTGCTCACCGTGGTGCCCGAGCGCGACACCATCTATGTCACGGTGCTGGCGCTGGCGGTCGCCTCGGTGGGGGTGTCCATCGTCGTGCGGCGCACACGCTTTGGCCTGGCGCTGGCCGGCATCGGCGCAGACGAGCAGCGCGCGCAGACCCTGGGCGTGAACACGCGCTGGGTCAAGCTGGCGGGCTTTGCCATGACGGCGGCGTTCGCCGGTGCGGTGGGCGCGGCCATGTCGGTGCGCTGGACGTATATCGACCCGGTCACCGTGTTCAACCCCTTCATCGGCTTCCAGACGGTGCTGATCGCCCTCATCGGCGGCGCGCTCACGCTGTGGGGGCCGCTGATCGCCGCCATCGTGTTCAGCCTGCTGGCCGAGACGCTGCGCCTGCAGGCGCCGCAGGTCTACATGATGACCCTGGGGCTGCTGCTGATCCTGTCGGTGCTGTACCTGCCCGGCGGGCTGGCCTCGGTGCGCACCGACACGGCCCGCGGCTGGTGGAACGACAGCAAGGCCTGGTGGAAGGCGCGCCGCTACGAATGGAGTGGCGAGAAGGCGCGCGACAAGCGGCGCGCCAAGGAGCGGCGCCTTGTCTGAATCCGCCCGCCTGATCCTGGATGCGCGCGAGATCACCGTGCGCTTTGGCGGCCTGGTGGCGGTGGACGCCGTCAGCGCGCAGTTTCGCGCGGGCGAGCTGGTGGGCATCATCGGCCCCAACGGCGCCGGCAAGACCACCTTCTTCAACGCCATCTCCGGCGTGCAGCGGCCTACCTCCGGCCGGCTGCGCGTCGAAGGCCGCGACCTCACCGGCCGCGGCCCGCACCGCTATGCGGCGCACGGTCTGGCGCGCACCTTCCAGACACCGCGCGTCTTTGCCGACATGCCGGTGGCCACCAACATCGAGCTCGGCCTGAAGTTCGCCGGCCGCCGGCCGCGCAAGTACTGGCTGTGGGGCGAAGAATCGCAGGTGCCCTGGGTGCTGCGCGACGCCCCGCGCATCTTGCAGTTGATCGGGCTGACCGGCCAGGCCGATCTGCCTGCCGGCGCGATCACGCCCTCGCAGCAACGCCTGCTGGAAATCGGCATGGCCCTGTCGACACGCCCGAAGATGCTGCTGCTCGACGAGGTGGCCGCCGGCCTGACCGAGCTGGAGATCGAGGATATGGCCCGCCTGATCCGCCGCCTGCGTGATGAGCTCGACCTGACCGTGGTGTGGATCGAGCATGCGGTGCGCACCCTGCTGCGCCATGTGGAGCGTGTGATCGTGCTGCACCAGGGCCGCCTGATCGCCGACGCCACGCCGGGCGAGGTGGTGCGCGACGCGCAGGTGATCGAGGCCTACCTGGGCGACGAGATGGCGCAGGTGCCCGCATGATGTACTGGCGGGGCGAACCCTATGAGCACGGCGATGCCCACCGCCGCGCCCGCCTCAAGGTGCGCGGTCTTTCGGCCGGCTATGGCGCCTTTCTGGTGCTGCGCAACCTGAGCTTCGAGGTCAAGCCCGGGCTGACGGTCATCCTCGGGCCCAACGGCGCCGGCAAGACCACGCTGCTGCGCGCCCTCAACGGCCTGATCCCGCGCCAGGGCGAGGTGCTGCTGGGCGATGACGACCTGCCCGACAAGACGCATGAGATCGTGCGTGCCGGCGTCGCCCTGGTGCCCGAGGGCCGCCAGCTGTTCGCGCAGATGAGCGTGCACGAGAACCTGGAGCTGGGCGGCTGGCTGCTGCCCAAGGCCCGCCGCGCCGAGCGGGTGCACGCGGTGTTGCAACAGTTTCCCAAGCTGCGTGAGCGCGCGGCGCAACTGGCCGGCACCATGAGTGGCGGCGAGCAGCAGATGGTGGCCGTGGCCCGCGCGATGGTGTGCGCGCCGCGCCTGTTGATGCTCGACGAACCCTCGCTGGGCCTGGCGCCGCGCATGGTCGACGAGTTGCTGCGCATGGCCCGTGCGATTGCCGACGCGGGCACCACCGTGCTCATGGTCGAGCAGAACGTCAAGAAGGCGCTGGCCGTGGCCGATCGCGGCTATGTGCTCGAGCGCGGCGCTTTGGTCGCCAGCGGCCCGGCCCGCCTGCTGGCTCGCAGCACGGTGATCCAGGAGGCGTATCTCGGTAGCGCCAGCAGCGACACCACCACCGCCGCCCGCGCCGTGCAAGACGCGGTGCGCGCCTGACCCCACTGAATATCAAGGAGCCCTGAAATGTCCGACCTGTCCATGCTGATCAACGGCCTGAAAGTCACCGCCGAACGCAACGCCACCTTCGAGCGCCGCAACCCGCTCGACGGCACCATCGCCACCCGCGCGCCCGCCGCCACGCCGGCCGACGCCGTGATGGCGGTCGAGGCCGCCGCCGAGGCCTTCAAGACCTGGAGCGAGACCGGCCCCAGCGAGCGCCGCGCGCTCTTGCTCAAGGCGGCCGACAAGCTCGAGGCCAAGCTGCCCCAGTTCGTCGAGGCCGTCGCCGCCGAGACCGGCGCCACCGGCATGTGGGCCGGCTTCAACGTGATGCTGGCCGCCGGCATGATCCGCGAGGCGGCCTCGCTCACCACCCAGATCGCCGGCGAGGTGATTCCCTCGGACGTGCCCGGCTCGCTGGCCATGGCCGTGCGCCAGCCGGCTGGCGTGGTGCTGGGCATGGCGCCCTGGAACGCGCCCATCATCCTGGGCGTGCGCGCCATCGCCACGCCGCTGGCCTGCGGCAACACCGTCATCTTGAAGGGCAGCGAGAACTGCCCGCGCACCCACCAGCTGATCATCGAGGCCTTCCAGGAGGCGGGCCTGCCGGCCGGGGTGGTCAACTACGTCACCAACGCGCCGCAAGACGCCGCCGCCGTGGTCGAGGCCATGGTGGCGCACCCGGCGGTGCGGCGCGTCAACTTCACCGGCTCCACCCGCGTGGGCCGCATCATCGCCATGACCTGCGCCAAGTATCTCAAGCCGGTGGTGCTGGAGCTCGGTGGCAAGGCACCCCTGGTGATCCTGGACGACGCCGACATCGACGACGCCGTCAACGCCGCCGCCTTCGGCTGCTTTGCCAACAGCGGCCAGATCTGCATGAGCACCGAGCGCATCGTGGTCGACGAAGCCGTGGCCGACGAGTTCGTGCGCAAGTTCGTGGCCAAGGCCAAGTCGTTGCCCCTGGGCGACCCAAGGAAACCCGAACCGGTGGTGCTGGGCAGCGTGATCGGCATGCCGACGGTGGAGCACTGCAACGCGCTGATCGACGACGCCATCGCCAAGGGCGCCAAGCTGGCCTGCGGCGGCAAGGCCGACAGCACCCTGATGCCCGCGACCGTGCTCGACCATGTCACACCGGCCATGCGCATCTACCACGAGGAAAGCTTCGGCCCGGTCAAGCCCATCGTGCGGGTGCGCGGCGTGGAAGAAGCCATCGCCTGCGCCAACGACAACGAGTACGGCCTGTCGGCGGCGGTCTTCGGCGGCGACCTGGCGCGGGCGATGAACGTGGCCCGCAAGATCGATTCGGGCATCTGCCACGTCAACGGCCCCACCGTGCACGACGAGGCCCAGATGCCCTTCGGCGGCGTCAAGGGCAGCGGCATCGGCCGCTTTGGCGGCCGCGCCGGCATCGCGGAGTTCACCGAACTGCGCTGGATGACGGTGCAGACGCAGCCGCGGCACTATCCCTTCTGAGGGCGCAGGCGGGCGGTTATCCTTGAGGTCGATTTTTCTGCCGAGGGCCCGCCCGCCACACCGACCCGATGGAGCACACGCCCAGCCTGCCGTTTCTCGCCGAGGCGCTGCTGTTCCTCACGCTGGCCGGGCTGCTCATTCCCCTGCTGCAGCGCTTTCGCATCAACCAGGTGCTGGGCTTCCTGGCGGTCGGACTGGCGCTGGGACCGCATGCGCTCGGGCGTATGGCCGAGCACTGGCCATGGGTGCGCTATGTCACCTTCAACGACGTCGGCAACGCGCAGGCCTTGGGCGAGCTGGGCGTGGTGTTCCTGATGTTCCTGATCGGCCTGGAGCTCTCGCCCGAGCGGCTGTGGGCCATGCGGCGCTGGGTGTTCATCGGTGGGGGCGCGCAGATCGGGCTGTGCGCCCTGGCCATCGGCCTGCTGGCCTGGGCCTTCGGCAACGCGCCGGCTACGTCCCTGGTGCTGGGCCTGGTGCTGTCGCTGTCGTCCACCGCCGTGGTGATGCAGATGCTGGCGCAGCGGCGGGCCATGTCCACGCCGCTGGGCCAGGCGGCCTTCGCCATCCTGATGATGCAGGACTTCGCGGTGGTGCCGCTGCTGGTGCTGATGGGGCTGTTGGGCAATGCGGCGTCTGACGGTTTCGCTTCGGTGCTGGGGATGGCGGCGCTCAAGTCGGTGGCCGCCATCGTCGTCATCTATCTGCTGGGGCGGCGGCTGATCGGCCCGGTGTTCCGCGTCTTTGCCGACCGCCGCCAGCCCGAGGTGTTCATGGCGCTCACCCTGCTGGTGGCCCTGGGCATCGCCGGCCTCACGGCCGCTGCCGGGCTGTCGCTGGCGCTGGGCGCGTTCCTGGCCGGTCTGCTGATGGCCGAGACCGAATACCGCCACGAGGTCGAGGTCACCATCGAACCCTTCAAGGGCCTGCTCATGGGCCTATTCTTCATGTCGGTGGGCATGGGCATCGACCCCGCGGAAGTGGGGCGTTTTCCGGTCTGGATCCTGGCCTCGGTGGTCGGGCTGATGGGCATCAAGGCGGTCATCACGGCTGGCGTGCTGCGCACCGTCGGCTTGTCCTGGGGCCGCGCGGCCGAGGGCGGGCTGCTCCTCAGCCAGGGCGGCGAGTTCGCCTTCGTCATCGTCGGCGTTGCCGCGGCCTCGGGCCTGCTGTCGGCCGAGATTGCGCAGTTCATGCTGCTGGTGGTGGGCCTGAGCCTGTTGCTCACGCCGTTGGCCGCCCGTTTGGGCCAGCAGCTGGGGCGGCGCCTCGATGCCGGCGCGGCCGGCCCGCAGGCCACCGAAGCCGAGCCGGCGCTGGCGGACGGCTTGTCGGGGCACATCGTGATCGCCGGGTTTGGCCGTGTCGGTCAGTTGCTGGCCGAGGTGCTGGACCGGCAAGGCGTGCCCTACGTGGCGGTCGAACACGAGGCGCGTGTGGCCGCCGCCATGCGCAAGGCCGGCAAACCGGTGTTCTACGGCAATGCCTCACGCGCCGAGCTGCTGGCCAAGCTGCACACCGGGCAGGCGGCGGCGCTGCTGGTGACCATGGACCAGCCGGCCTCGGCCATGCATGCGGTGCGCAGCGCGCGTGCCGCCTACCCGCATCTGCCGATCTATGTGCGTTCGCGCGACGAACGCCACGCCCACGACCTGCGTGAGGCCGGCGCCACCGGCGTGGTGCCCGAGACCCTGGAGGCCGCCTTGCAGCTCACCGCCTTCGCCTTGCAGGCGGTCGATGTGCCGGACTACGACATCTCCGCCATGCTGGACGCGCAGCGGGAGGCGCGAACGCGGCAATGATCCAAGTCGTCATCCCCGCCAAAGTCGTCATCCCCGCGAAGGCGGGGATCGAGGGCTGTTGAGCGGCGCATGGCATCAGACCTGGCCCACCAGCTGACTCGCCACCGCCTCACCGACCTTGATCCCATCCACCCCCGCCGAAAGAATGCCGCCCGCATAGCCCGCGCCTTCGCCGGCCGGGTACAGGCCGCGCAGGTTCAGGCTCTGCAAATCATCGCCGCGCGTGATGCGCAGCGGCGCCGAGGTGCGCGTCTCCACCCCCGTGAGCACCGCGTCATGCCGGTCGAAGCCCTTGATCTTGCGGCCGAAGGCGGGAAAGGCTTCGCGCATGGCTTCGATGGCGTAGGCGGGCAGGGCCTCATGCAGGTCGCCCAGTTTCACGCCCGGCTTGTACGAGGGCATCACCTCGCCCAGCGCGGTCGACGGCCGGCCGGCGACGAAGTCACCCACCAGTTGGCCCGGTGCCTCGTAGTTGCCGCCACCCAGCACGAAGGCGCGTGACTCCAGCTCGCGCTGCAGGCGCACGCCGGCCAGCGGGTCGCCGCCGGGGAAGTCGCTGGGCGCGATGCCCACCACGATCCCGGCATTGGCGTTGCGCTCGTTGCGCGAGTACTGGCTCATGCCGTTGGTGACCACCCGGTTGGGTTCAGACGTTGCGGCCACCACCGTGCCGCCCGGGCACATGCAGAAGCTGTAGACCGTGCGGCCATTGCTGGCGTGGTGCACCAGCTTGTAGTCGGCCGCGCCCAGCAGCGGGTGGCCGGCATGGCGGCCCCAGCGGGCGCGGTCGATCATGCCCTGCGGGTGCTCGACGCGAAAGCCGATCGAAAAAGGCTTGGCCTCCAGGAAGACGCCGCGTGCGTGAAGCTGCTCGAAGGTGTCGCGCGAACTGTGGCCCAGCGCCAGCACCACGTGGTCGGCGCGCAAGTCGTGCGACTGCCCGTTGGCTTGGTCCAGCACGGTCAGGCCGCGCAGTGCGCGCGCATCGCCTTCGCCCTCGATCAGGAAGTCGGTCACGCGCTGCTGGAAGCGTACCTCGCCGCCCAGGGCGATGATCTGTTCGCGCAGCTTTTCCACCACCTTCACCAGCTTGAAGGTGCCGATGTGCGGATGCGCCTCATAAAGAATGTCGGCCGGCGCGCCGGCCTGCACGAACTCGTTCATGACCTTGCGGCCCAGGTGGCGCGGGTCCTTGATCTGGCTGTACAGCTTGCCATCGGAGAAGGTGCCGGCGCCGCCCTCGCCGAACTGCACATTGCTCTCGGGCTTGAGCACATGTTTGCGCCACAGGCCCCAGGTATCTTTGGTGCGTTGGCGCACGGTGGTGCCGCGCTCCAGCACGATGGGCTTGAGGCCCATCTGCGCCAGCACCAGCGCCGCGAAGATGCCGCAGGGGCCGAAGCCCACCACCACCGGCCGCAGCTCGGGCGCCGCCGGCGCCACAACCGGCGGGCGCCACAGCATGTCGGGTGTGGGCATGACGTGCGGGTGGGTGGACAGCTTTTGCAGCAGGGGCGCTTCGCGCGCCGCATCGGCCAGGGTCACATCGACGATGTACACCGCCATCAGATCGGCCTTGCGGGCATCGAAGCTGCGCTTGAAGACGTGGACGTCGGCGATGTCGCCGGCCTGCAGCGACAAAATGCCGCGCACGGCGGCGCGCAGGTGCGTGTCGGCCTGCTCGGCTTGCGCCAGCGTGAGCTTGATTTCTGAGATGCGGATCATGGTCTTGCGGGCCCGTGGTGATCGAGCAAAAGACAGGGAAGGGGGAAACGGCGTCGATAATACCGCCGTGAAGTCCGCCAGACCGCCGCTGGTGCATGTCCCGAAAGGGCGCACTGGAGGAACGTCCGGACTGCGTAGGGCAGCGTAGCAGGTAACACCTGCCCACCGTGAGGTGAGGATCAGAGCAACAGAGACGAGCCGGTTCAGTCCGGGTGAAACGGGCAATCTCTACGCGCAGCAATACCAAGTAGGCCAGCGTTGACCTGTGTCCCGGGGAGCTGGCGGGTAGGTAGCACCGAGCCGTTCGGCGACGAACGGCCCAGAGGAATGGCGGTCACGCCGCGGGTCCGGCAACGGGTTCGCGGCGCCACAAAATCCGGCGTATCGGTGGGCTTCACACTTTATTTCTTCTTCTTCTCGGATCTGCGGATCTCGTCGTGGCTCATGTCGGGCCTGGCTGGGTGGGCACCGGCCGGCGGCCGGGGTGGGTCGTTCTCTGTCCATCTCGCGGGCGCCCACCTGTGCACACCACCACCCCCGCATCAACACCACCGCGAAATGCCCACTCTGTGGCTACCGCGAATCGTCCGGCGCCCGACCCACGCCAACCACCGGCCTCGTCGCTGCGTTGCTTTACGCCCACCATGAGCTGCCGAGGTCGGAGAAAGGAGGGGTCAACTTCGGAGGGGTCACGGCTTCTTGCCATAGTGCGCGGTCGGTTCCTGCGCAGCTTGAGCTTGCTGGAAGGCGTTTGCCGAAGGGTCGAGCCGCTCGATCACGCCCTGATGACTGACGACAATGAATGTGCCAGTTTGCATTGCGAGCTCACGTGCTCGCTGCGCCGCCCGATGCATGGCTGCTGGCGACAGCCGCAGATCGGCATCCTTGGCGGTTTCGATTGGCTGTTTGTTCATGACTTCTCACTCCAGTCCAGCAACACCGGCTTAGGGCCCGCGTTGTCATCAGCGGCAGTCATCTGAAAATTTCGGATAACTGAATCCGCCTCCAACTCACTGTCGGCGAATACCTTTTTCAGGTGGTAGTTGATGATCCGGACATCCACGTCGTAAAGCTGGGCCAGCATCTTCTGGGCAAGCCAGACATTTTCATCGGCGTACACCGCCTCAACCCCTCTTTGACCAGCGGCTGCGACAAATGTCAGGTACTCCGCCGCTGAAGAACGGACGATCGACGCCGCGTTTTTCTTGAAGGTCTGTGGCGGCTGTTCGTTCTTGGTCATTAGAACCGCTCGTGCCCCTGCAACCCCCGCCACATCCCCATCGGCAAGCCGGCCATCGGCACCCGCCCAATGCGAATCCGCCGCAGGCCGGTGACCGTCAGCCCAACCCCTTGGCACAGCGCCGGCAGCCGCGCCGGATCGAGCCCCTTGAAGGCGAAACGAAGCTTCTGCTCGCTTTGCCAGCTGACCTTCATCGCCAGACCCTGCGCCAGCCGCGCGAGGCCGCCCTCGGGCAAGGTGCCGGTCACGTCCGCCACCCACTCCTGCTCGATGTTGAGCCCCTCTTCCATCAGCTTGCGCACGATCCGCCTGTCCTGGCTGTAGATGGCCAGGCCGGAGCCCGAGCGCGGGAGCGGCAGCAGCGGCTGCAGGTGGCGCAACTGGCTGGTGAGCACCCGCACGCCCTGGGCGTCAGCGGGCCAGCGTGCCTCAGGCACCGGCCGCACGGGCGCTTCGCCGGCCGGTTGGTGCACCAGCAGCGTCACGGGCGCCAGATCGAGCAGGCTGGCCTTCTCGTCCAGCGTGACCTGCTGCGCCGGCGTGACGCGCGCCTGCGGCGTGTCCACCACCTGGCCGTCGACACGCACCCAGCCGGCGTCGATGTAGCGCTCGGCCTCGCGGCGCGAGCACGATGCCAGGGCGGCGACCCGTTTGGACAGGCGGATGGCCTCGTCCATCAAGCCGCCGGCGCCAGCGTGCGCAGGCGCTCGACGTGCGCGCGCAGCGAGTGCTTGGCCATGGGCCACAGGGGTTGCGGCACGTCGTTGTAGGCCAGGGGCAGCCAGTCGTCGAGGTCGCCCTGGGGCCGCGCTGCCATCGCGGCGGCGACCTTGGCTTCGCGTGCCAGCCGGTGGGCCTTGAGCTTGGCGATCGCCTGCGAGGCAAAACCCAGCACATGGCCGTGGGCCGGCAGGATGAATTGAATGTCCTGCGCGTCGCAGGCACGGGCCAGCCGGTCGAGCGAATCCAGGTACGCCGTCATGCCGCCGTCGGGCGGGATCACGACGGTGGTGCTGCCGTTGAGGATGTGGTCACCGGAAAACAGCAGGCCGTCTTCTTTCAGCACCAGGCACACATGGTTGGCGGCATGGCCGGGCGTGTAGACCACTTCCAGGCTGTGCGTGTTGCCGCCGCCCCGCAGCACCAGCACCTCACCGTCGGCCAGCGTGCGGTCGGGGCTGAACTTGGCATTGGGCATGGCCGTCGGTTGCGAGGGCAGTCCCAGGATGGGCGGGCGCGTGGCGCACAGCGCCTGCAGCGGCCGCGCCGCCGGGGAATGGTCGGCGTGGGAATGGGTGCAGACGATCATGCGCACATCGCCACCGGTGGCTTCAAACAGCCGCGTCACATGGGTGGCGTCGTCCGGGCCGGGGTCGATCACCAGGTAGCCGGTGGCGGCATCGCCGACGATGTAGCTGTTGGTGCCGGGGCCGGTCATCACGCCCGGGTTCGGTGCGGTCAGGCGGCGCACATTGCGCAGCAGCGCCGCCGGGCGATCGCTGCGCCAATCGAGGTCGTGCACCATCTGGCCGTCTGGGCTGACGAGTTCGAGCTCGCCGAAGGCCATTTCGTGCTCCATGAAGCGCTGCTCCTGGCCCTTCACGCGGCCGCCGCGCGGGGTGCTGTCCCACAGCGGGCGTTCGCTGGCGCAGGCGTCGAGCACGGCTTGCACGTTGGGAAACTCGCGCAGCCGCTCCAGCGTGCGCAGGGTCGGGAAAATCATCGGAAAACTGCCAGCCGCATGCCGCGCCAGCGCGTCGGCCGGGCGCACCCAGACCGGCTCGAACTGTTCAGCCTCGTCGGCCACCGGCTGCTGGCCCTGGGGCATGCGCGCCACCAGGAAGGGCACATCGAAGCGCTTGGGCAGGTCGCGGTCGGTGATCCAGCGCGCCAGCAGGTACACCTCGTCGGCGGCCAGGCGCAGCCCGCGTGCCTGGCAATGTTCGAAGAAGGGCTCGTGCCGGTGGATGGTCGCGATGTCGGCGTCGTCGACGTGGCGGCCGTCGGGGTGGCGGGCCAGCAGCACGCCCAGCTCCTCGTAGCTCTCGCGGATAGCGGCGATGGCCTGGGTCAGGTGCGCGTCGTCCTGGGTGGGCCGGCGGTCGGCCAGGGCATGCGCCTGGGCGTCGGCCGCGTCGATGGCGCCGCCCGGAAACACATAGACCCCGGGCGCGAAGCTGGCGGTGGCGGAGCGGCGGGTCATCAGCAGCTCGACGCCGTCCGCCGTATCGCGCAGGAGCACGATCGTGGCGGCGGGGCGGGCGGGCGCGGGTTCGCGCTGGGGATGGAGCAGTTGCGTGGATCGGACCATGCTGGCGATTATCGGAGCAGTGGCTGGCGGGCCCCAGTCGCACTGCCGACAGCGGGGCCGATAATCGGGGCCATGCGAATCCGCTTCACCAAGATGCAGGGCGCCGGCAATGATTTCGTGGTGCTCGACGAGACCCGGGGCCGGCTGGACCTCACGCCCGAGCAGTACCGCTGGCTGGCCGACCGGCATTTCGGGATCGGCGCCGACCAGATCCTGTCGGTGCGGCCTTCGCCGGCGCCGGGCGTCGATTTCGAATACGTGATCCACAACAACGACGGCGGCGAGGTCGAGCATTGCGGCAATGGCGCGCGCTGCTTCGTGCGTTTCGTGCGCGAGCGCGGCCTGACCGACAAGACCACCATCCGCGTGCGCACCGTCAACGCCGTGCTCGAGCTGCGCATGCTGCCCGACGGCCGCGTCACCGTGGACATGGGCCCGCCCACCTTCGAGCTGCCGGCCATTCCCTTCGACCCGTCGGGCATGGCGCCCCAAGCCGACGGCGGCTGGCAGCGCTGGCCGCTGCCGGTGGGCGGCGCCACGGTGCCGATGGCGGTGCTGTCCATGGGCAATCCGCATGCGGTGATCGAGGTCGAAAACGTCGACACCGCGCCCGTCACCACGCTGGGGCCGCAGGTCGAGACGCATCCGGCCTTCCCGCGCCGGGTCAACGCCGGTTTTCTGCAGGTGGTCGACCGGGGTGCGGTGCGCCTGCGTGTGTGGGAGCGCGGCGCCGGCGAAACCCTGGCCTGCGGCACCGGCGCCTGCGCCGCGGTGGTGGCCGGCATCCGCCTGGGCCGGCTCGACGCGAAGGTGGACGTGCAAACCCGTGGCGGCTTGCTCACCATCGAGTGGGCGGGCGAGGGCCGGCCGGTGTTCATGACCGGCCCGGCGACAACCGTTTTTGAAGGCGAAGTGGACATTCCGCAATGAACATTGGAAGCAACCAGATGAACCCCATCACCGAGGACGACATCGCCAACTACCTGGCGAACACGCCCGACTTCTTCCTGCGCCATGCCGAGTTGCTGGCCAGCGTGCAGCTGACCAGCCCGCACGGCAACCGGGCGGTCAGCCTTCAGGAGCGCCAAGCCGAGATGCTGCGCGAGAAGATCAAGGTGCTGGAGCTGCGCGTGATGGAGATGATCCGCAATGGCAGCGACAACATGATCATTGCCGACCGCCTGCAGCGCTGGGCCCGCCAGATGTTGCTGGTGCGCTCGGGCCAGGCGCTGCCGGCCAGCATTTCGGCCGAGATCCGCAGCCAGTTCATGGTGCCGCAGGTAGCGATCAAGGTGTGGGGCGTCGATGCGCAATACCGCGACGAGCCTTTCGCCCAGGGCGTGAGCGAAGACGCGCGCACCTTCGCCACCTCGCTCACGCAGCCGTATTGCGGCGTCAACAGCGGCTTCGAGGCGGTGGGCTGGCTGGAAGACCCCTCCATGGCCATGTCGCTGGCCCTGATCCCGTTGCGTGACGGCCCCGCCACTGGCGTCGCCCCGGCCTTCGGCATGCTGGTGCTGGCCTCGCCGGACCCGCAGCGCTTTTCCAGCGGCATGGGCACCGACTTTCTCGAGCGAATCGCCGAGCTGGCCAGCGCGGCGCTGTCGCGGCTGCGGCAGGGGTGATGCATGGATGATGTGGGATGAGCGCCGCGCCGAGCCGCCTCAAGCAAGCTCGCACCCCCTCGGGGGGCAGCGAACCACGCGAAGCGGGGAGCGTGGGGGCGACTGAACTTGTCGAGAAGTATCTTGAGCATGTCCGCGTCACCAAGCGGCTGGCCCTGCGCACCGTCGAGCTTTATTCGCTCGACCTGCTGAAACTTCAGGCGAATGCCCAGGCGGCCGGCGTCGGCCTGCCTCAGGTGCAAACGGCCCACATCCGCCGCTGGGTCGCGCAGATGCATTCGGGCGGCCGCAGCGGGCGCGGCATTGCGCTCATTCTCTCGGGCTGGCGCGGCTTTTATGCCTGGCTGGGGCGCGAAGGGCTGGTGCCCAGCAACCCGGTGCTGGACGTGCGCGCACCCAAATCGCCGCGGCCCTTGCCCAAGGCCTTGAGCGTCGACGATTCGGTGCAATTGGCCAGCTTTCACGACGAGGCCGCCGACCCCTGGACCGAGGCCCGCGACTCGGCGATCGTCGAGCTGATGTACGGCTGCGGCCTGCGGGTGGGCGAATTGGTGGGGCTCGATCTGCAGGCCAGCACCACCGCCGCTGGCTGGCTCGACCTGCAGGCCGGCGAGGCTCATGTGCTGGGCAAGGGATCCAAGCGGCGCTCGGTGCCGGTGGGCGCCAAGGCCATGGAAGCCGTGGCGGCCTGGATCGCGGTGCGCGGCACCACGGGTGTGGCGAACGATCCGGCCTTGTTCATCGGCCCACGCGGCCGGCGCATCTCGGCCCACGCGGTGTGGAGCCTGATGCGCAAACGCAGCCTGCGCGCCGGCCTGGCCGCGCCGGTGCACCCACACATGCTGCGGCACTCCTTCGCCAGCCATGTGCTGCAGTCCAGCGGCGATCTGCGGGCGGTGCAGGAACTGCTGGGGCACGCCAACATCGCCACCACGCAGGTGTACACGCGGCTGGATTTTCAGCACCTGGCCAAGGCTTATGACGCGGCGCATCCGCGGGC